>NZ_JBKCLH010000134.1:0-56221 GCF_046300915.1 Roseateles sp.
CCGTGTGATGGGAAGCAAGAGGCCGGGCGACCACACTGGATTGCACAGGGCCTGCAGCCCCTCCCCGGCCGCAGAACCCCACCGTCCAGGAGTCCGCATCATGTTGTTCCAGTTCTGCAGCCGCCAGCACCACGCTTCCCAAGCCACACAAGCCGCCCCGCGTGTCGGCACACGCCCGGCTGCGGCCAGCAGCATCCCGGCACAGGACAAGGCCGAGGGCTGCGGCTGGTATGAGTCCAGCTACGAGCTGAACCGCGGCCTGGAGATCAGCGAAGCCCTGGATGAGCCGGCCCTGGGGCTGTGGTTCCCGCAGGCGACGGCGGCACGGCTTCACTGAAGCGCAGGGCGGAGCGTGCCGCTGCGGGTGTGCGGCGGTGCAGATCGCGCCGGGTGTAGAGCTGGTCCCGCCCCGAGAGCTGGCGCGAGAGCTCCATCATCAGCTCATGGCTGCGGGAGCGCGGTGCCGCCAGCGGCAGCAGCAGCAGGCCCGCCGCCAAGCCGGCAGCCAGCCAGCGGGGCTGCAGCGCCCGCAGCTCAGACGTCCCGGCCAGGGCCCAGGCGCTGGCCAGGCCCCCCAGGGCAAAGCCGGCGGCCACCTCGGAATGCGAGTGCGCCCCCACCTCGATGCGCGACCAGGCCACCAGGGCCGCCACCATATAGCCCGCCAGCAGGGCCAGCTTGCGGCGCAGGCCGCGCGGGTCGGGGCGGCCACCCGCCGCCAGGCTGACCCAGGCGAGCAGTGGCAGGCATAGCGCGGCGCACAGGGCATGGCCCGAGATGCCGGTGAAGTCCCCGCGCGCCGAGCCCAGACCCCAGCCCATGAAGGCCAGCTTGCTGCCGGCGGTCAGGGTGGCCGCCAGGGCGGCGGCAGCGGCCCAGCGCAGCACCAGGCGCGTCTGCGCCGCCGACTTCCACAGCCACAGCGAGGCGGCGGCCGCCAGGGGCAGCAGGATCTGCATCTCACCCAGACGGGTCAGCAGCAGCCAGGCACGGGCCGCGTCGGGGTGGAACAGGGTGTCGGACAGCATGGGGGGCCATGCTAGCCGCTGCGGCAGCGGGGCTTGGTGACAAGCCGGCGCCCCGCGGGCGCTGAGCCCGGGGCGGGCTCAGGCCAGCTGCAGATGCCGGACCCGGGCGACGCGCGGCTCGGTGGGCGGCGTGGCCAGCCCAAAGTCCTCGGCCGGCATGGGGCGGCCATAGAGCCAGCCCTGGGCCCAGTCGCAGCCCTCGCGCTGGAGCCAGGCGGCTTGTTCAGCGGTTTCCACGCCCTCGGCCAGCACGTCCATGCCCAGGCTGTGCGCCAGCACGATCACGGTGCGGGCGATGGCCGAGGCATTGCTGTCGGCGCCCAGCTCGGTGACAAAGCTGCGGTCCACCTTGAGCGTCTGCACCGGCATGCGCTTGAGATAGGACAGCGAGGAGTAGCCGGTGCCGAAGTCGTCGATGGCGATGCGCACACCGCGGGCCGTGATCTGGGTCAGCAGCTCGATGGTCTGCTCGGCATCCTCCAGCACCAGGCTTTCGGTCACCTCCAGCTCCAGGGCCCGGGGCGGGCAGCCGGTGTCGGCCAGGATGGCATCCAGGCTCTGCACGAAATCACCCTGGCGCAGCTGGCGCGCCGAGACATTGACGGCCACCTGCTGGGGCTTGCCTTCCTGGCCCTGCCAGCGGGCGGCCTGGGCGCAGGCCTGCTCCAGCACCCAACGGCCGATGGGAATGATGAGACCGGTTTCCTCCGCCAGGGGAATGAACTCCGCCGGCGAGATGGGGCCGCGCGTGGGGTGGCGCCAGCGCAGCAGGGCCTCGGCGCCGATCAGCGCGCCATCCGACAGGCGCACCTGGGGCTGGTATTCCAGACGGAACTGCGCCGCCTCATTGGCCTGGCGCATGGCGTGGGTGAGCTCGAAGCGCTGCTGCACCGCCTGGGTCAGCTCGGGCCGGTAGGCCTGCACCGAGTTGCGGGCATGCACCTTGGCGCGGCACATGGCGGCCTCGGCGTTGCGCAGCAGTTCGTCCACATCCTGGCCGTCGGCCGGATAGATGGCCAGACCGATGCTGGCGCCCAGATTGAAACGATGTGAGCCCACCATGATGGGCTCGTCCATGGACTGGATCAGGCGATCGCCCAGGCGCATGGAGGTTTCCTCGTCCACCAGGCCGGAGAGCATGACCACGAACTCGTCCGCGCCGACCCGGGCCACCGAGTCGCTGGCTCGCACCACGCCCAGAAAGCGGGACGCCGCCTCCTTGAGCACCGCGTCGCCGGCGCCATGGCCGACGATGTCGTTCACATCACGGAAGCCGTCCAGGTCGATGTAGAGCACGGCCACGCGGGTCTGGTCACGCTGGGCATTGCCGATCTGGCGGCCGATGCGGTCGCGCAGCAGGGCCTTGTTGGGCAGGCCGGTCAGACGGTCGTGCAGGGACTGGTGCAGCAGCTCGGCCTCCGTGCTCTTGAGCTTGGAGATGTCGCTGAGCACCAGCAGATGCTGCAGCGGGCTGGAGCTGCTGGGCTGCACCCGCACCATGGTGGCCCAGACGGGAATGGGTTCGCCGTCGCGGCGACGCAGCATGAGCTCGCCGCACCATTTGTCCTCGGCGTCCAGGCTGGCCCAGAGCTGCTCCAGCACCTCGGGCTGCTGCTCGCCCAGGCACAGGGGCTGGGGCATCTGGCCCATCACATCACGCAGATCGTGGCCGCTGATGATGGAGAAAGCGGGATTGGCATCCACGATGCGCGCCTGCTCGTCCAGCAGCAGGATGCCCTCGGCGCAGTGCTCGAAGACCACGGCCGCGCGGCGCAACTCCTCCAGCGCCATCTGCAGCTCGGTCATGTCGCGCGCCACGCCCAGCACGCCCAAGGCTTCGCCGTCCGCCGAGACCGGCGCCTGCTGCATGTCCAGACACAGACGGATGCCGTCGCTGCCACGGGCCCAGGCCCGGCCCTGCTCCGGCAGGATCTGGGCCAGGTCGGCGTCGCGCTTGCCCTGAAGCTGGGCCTCGCTGAGCCCGATCAGGCGCTCGAAGGCCGGATTGCAGGCCTCGTAGACCCCGTCCTGGTCCTTGAAGAACACGCCGTCGGGAATGGCATTGAGCAGGGCCGCCAGACGGCTGCGCTCACGCTTGACGCGCTGCAGCTCCAGCTTGCGCAGGCGCAGACGCAGGCGCTGACGGCGCAGCAGCACCAGACCCAGGCCCATGGCCAGCGCGCCCAGCAGGGAGGCGGCGCCCAGCCACAGCTGGGGGTTGGAGAAGTCCATGGGGCCGCTGAATGCCGCGGCCCAGCCCTCACCCCCGTGGGGGTGGGCCAGCAGCGTCCCGGGCAAGGCCAGGGCCGGCAATGCAGGCCAGCGCGGATGGCGCAGGCTTGAGATCAGGCTCATGGGCGAACACACCTTATCGGTCGCACAGCCAGACGTTCGTGACGCCCGCGCGACCTGTTATTGCCAGATGCACCCGTTACCGCCGGGTGTTCCCTCGTATTCGGCGTTTCGGGAGTGTCGGGGCCCCGCTTTAGCCTGGCTAGGGATCACAGGCTCATGCCGAGCCGGGTTCCCTGCAATATTGCACGCTTGGCATCCAGTTCCGCCGCCTCGGAGGCACCACCGATCAGATGCACCGAGACGCCGGCCGCGCGCAGCGGTGCCTCCAGCTCGCGCTGCGGCACCTGGCCGGCGCACAGCACGATGCTGTCCACCGCCAGGCATTGCAGGTCCTCGCGGCGCTCGCCAAAGCTGATCCACAGGCCTTGTTCGTCGATGGACTCGTAGTTCACGCCCGCGAGCATCTGCACCTGGGCCATCTTGAGCGCCGCGCGGTGAATCCAGCCCGTGGTCTTGCCCAGGCTCGCACCCGGCTTGCCGGCGCGGCGCTGCAGCAGGGTCACCTGGCGCGCAGGGGCCTGGGGCTGGGGTGCCAGCAGGCCGCCGCGGGCCTGGGCGGTGTCGCCCACGCCCCAGTGGCGGCGCCAGGCCGGCGCGTCCAGGGCCAGGGAATGGCCGGCCTCGACCAGGTACTCGGCCACATCGAAGCCGATGCCGCCCGCCCCCACCACGGCCACGCGCTGGCCCACGGGCTTGCCGTGCCGCAGCACATCGATATAGCTCAAGACCTGACCCCGCGCCTCGCCCTCGGCCTGGCCGGGGATGCGCGGGTTGCGCGGGCTCACGCCGGTGGCCAGCAGCACCTCGTCAAAGCCCTGCAGCGCATCCAGGCCCACGCGCTGGTTCAGGCGCAGCTCGACGCCGGCGCGCGCCAGGCGCTGGCCGAAGTAGCGCAGGGTTTCCTGAAACTCCTCCTTGCCGGGGATGCGCTTGGCCATATTGAACTGACCGCCAATCTCGGCCGCCGCGTCGAAGAGCGTGACCGCGTGGCCGCGCTCGGCCAGGGTGCAGGCCGCCGCCAGACCCGAGGGGCCCGCCCCCACCACGGCCACGCGCTTGGGCCCCTGCCCCGCCGGCCGGGGCATGGGGCGCAGCAGGGTTTCGTGGGCGGCGCGCGGATTGACCAGGCAGCTGGCGATGCGCTGCTTGAACACATGGTCCAGACAGGCCTGGTTGCAGGCGATGCAGGTGTTGATCTCGGGGGCCCGGTTCTCGCGGGCCTTGCGCACGAACTCGGGGTCGGCCAGAAAGGGCCGCGCCATGCTCACCATATCGGCGTCACCCTGGGCCAGCAGGTCCTCGGCCACCTCGGGGGTGTTGATGCGGTTGCTGGTGATGAGCGGGATGTTGATGCCCTCGGCCCGCAGCTGCTCGCGCAGCTGGCGCGTGACCCAGGCAAAGCCGCCACGCGGCACGCTGGTGGCGATGGTGGGAATGCGCGACTCGTGCCAGCCGATACCGGTGTTGATCAGGGTGGCGCCAGCCTTGACCACGCCGCGCGCCAGCTGCAGGACCTCGTCCCAGCTGCTGCCCTGGGGCACCAGGTCCAGCATGGAGAGGCGGTAGATGATGATGAAGTCCGGACCCACGGCCTCGCGCATGCGCGCCAGGATCTCCAGCGGCAGGCGCATGCGGTTCTCGTAGGCACCGCCCCAGCCGTCCTGGCGCTGGTTGGTGGCCGCCACCAGGAACTGGTTGATGAAATAGCCCTCGGAGCCCATCACCTCCACGCCGTCGTAGCCGGCCTCGCGGGCCAGCTGGGCGCAGCGCACGAAGGCACGGATCTGGCGCTCGATGCCGCGTGCCGAGAGCTCGCGCGGCGTGAAGGGCGTGATGGGCGACTTCAGGGCCGAGGGCGCGACGGCCAGCGGGTGGTAGCCATAGCGGCCGGTGTGCAGGATCTGCAGCGCGATCTTGCCGCCTTCGGCATGCACGGCCTGGGTGATGGGCTGGTGGCGCCGGGCGGCGCCGCGTGTGGCCAGGGTACCGGCGAAGGGCTTGGTCCAGCCCTCGATATTGGGGGCATAGCCGCCGGTCACGATCAGGCCCACCTCGCCGCGCGCGCGCTCGGCGAAATAGGCCGTGAGCCGCTCCACATGGCGGCGGCTGTCTTCCAGGCCGGTGTGCATGCTGCCCATCAGCACGCGGTTGCGCAGGGTGGTGAAGCCCAGGTCCAGCGGGGCGAGCAGATGGGGATAGGGATGACTCATGGGGGCGCGATGCTAGCAGCCAGGGGGGCCGCCCTGGCGCCGCAATCTATCCAAGCTGTCCGCCCGCCAGCCTGGGGAAAGTGCCCATGGCGCCGAGACGGCGCTCCCGCGGCATCAGCCCAGCCCGCCGCCGAGGCGATGGATGAGCAGACCCGGCGCGGCACCGCTCTCGACACAGGCCAGCCCCAGGTGCCGGGCCATGCGGCGCAGGGCCGGATGGCCGTGATGACACAGCAGGCTGCGGCAATCGGCCAGGGCCGTATCGCCCAGGGCGGCGGCCAGCAGCCGGGTGGCCACGGCATGACGACGGACGGGTGCGGCCACGCTCAGCGCCAGCTCCCAGACACCCGGCCGCCGCGTGCGCACCAGCTGGATCGCGCCCACCAGATGGTTCTCGGGGCCGGCCCAGGCGCCCATCCAGCGGTCCCGCTGCCAGGGAATGCGATGCACCCAGGCCAGGAGGGCCTCGTCGCCGAGCGACTGGCCAAAGCGGGCATGACGGTCCGGCTCATCCAGGGCCAGCAGGTGCAGGCCCAGGGCATGGACGTGGCGCGCGTCCAGCACGCCCAGCTCAATCGGCAAGTGCGACATAGACCAGGCTCGCGGAGGTGCACAGCCGGCGCTCGCCGGTGCCAGGACACTCGGCCCACATGCTGGCCGCCACGCGGATGGAGCGCCGCCCCTGCTCAAGCACCTGGGCGCAGACCTCGACCACATCGCCGACACGGGCCGGCGCCACAAAGTCCATGCGCTCGCTGCTGGCCATGACCACCGGGCGCCGCACCCGCCGGCTCGCCGCCACAAAGCCCGCCTTGGCGATCCAGGCCATGGCGGGCCCGCCATGCAAGAGGCCGCGGTGATTGGCATGACCGGGAAACACGATCTCGGTCACGCGGACCACGGCGGCATCCGGCTCCGGGGGCTGCGGCAGGGGCGGTGGCACGACCAGGAGCGGCTCGCCCTCGGTCTCGGCCCGGCGCACCATGACGAATTCACCGGACAGGCAGAGCTGGCGCTCGCCGCTGAGCAAGTCCTCGGCAAAGAGCTCCAGGCCGATCGTGGCCGAGCGTTGCCCGCGCCGCCCGACCCGCGCCTGGCATTCGGCCACCTGACCGGCTGGCACCGGGGCGGCAAAGTCCAGACGCCCCACGGCACCCGTGACCACGGTGCCACGCAGCACGCGGCTGCCCAGGATGAAGGCCAGACGGTCCAGCATGGACAGGGCGGCCCCGCCGAACAGGGTGCCATGGTGATTGGACTGTTCGGGCCAGACCATGTCCACCACGGTCAGGGCCGGCAAGAGCGCATCGCCCGGCCGGGAGATTGCGGCCGCAGACACCGCATCATCGGAACAATGAAGAGACAAGAGACACCTCCGGAAAAGGAGGCGGGGACAGGTCTTTGCAGACCCGGCAAGACAGGTCGCCGCGGCCTCCCTGACAGGAGGCTGCGGACAGCCATGAGTTCTTGCTCCAGGACACCCCGCCCGGCACAACACAATCGCCCGGTGGCAGGTCTCCTGGCTCTCGGGTCATCGTTCCCTGCCTGTCTTCCCGGCACAAGGCCAGTGACACAAGGGGGCAGGGATCTCGCCGATCACAGTTGCGGGGGCAGCCACAGCTTCGGCGCCGACCACCTGCTCGCGCAAGCCTGTCCGCATCCGTTCTGTCGTTCCCTTTTCATTCTCGCGGTGCTGCGAGAAACCGCCGGGCTCGCGCAGTCTAGCAGCCGCCTGCGCCGCAACTGTCGCTGCCGCCGGCCTGTGCGCTGCGCGATACCCCGGAACCGTCCCGGTGCTGCGATCCGGACAAGAATGGCACCATGCAAGAGCAAGCACAAAGCGCCGGTGCAGACCGCGGCCAGGGCCTGGCCTTGGCGCTGGGCCTGGGCACCATCCTGGTGTGGGGCCTGAATTTCCCGCTGCAGAAGACCCTGTTCCAGGCCATGGGGCCGGAGGGCTTTCTGTTTCTGCGCTATCTGCTGATGCCGCTGTGCGCCGCCGGACTGCTGTGCTGGCGCTACGGCCGGCACTGGCCGCGTCTGTCGCGCGCGGACTGGGGCGCCCTGCTGCGCCTGGGCCTGATCGGCCAGGGCCTGCATCTGGCCCTGGCCAGTTACGGGGTGCACTGGTCCACCGCCTTCTCCAGCTCGGTGCTGCTGGCCTGCGGGCCGGTCTTCACCCTGCTGATCCGGCGCGCCAGCGGCATCGAGATCCTGAGCCGGGCCCAGGTGGCGGGGGTGGCGGTGGCGGCCGCGGGCGCCCTGCTCTTCATGTCGGACAAGCTGATGGCCGCCCAGTGGACCGCCAGCGGCGGCGATCTGGTGCTGCTGGTCGCCGCCGCGCTGTTCAGCTATTACACGGTGGCCAGCAAACCCCTGATCGAGCGCCATGGTGGCGTGCTGGTGATGTGCCTGGCCACCCTGATCGCCAGCCTGCCGGTGCTGGCCCTGAGCGCCCCGGCGGCCGCGCGGGTGGACTGGGCCGGGCTCTCCCCCTGGCTGTGGCTGGGTGCGGCCTGGGCCATCCTGGCCAGCGGCTTCGCCGGCTGGCTGGCCTGGGGCTATGTCAACGAGCGGCGCGGCGTGGCGCGCACGGCACCGCTGATCTACCTGATGCCGCCCATCGCGGGCCTGTCGGCCTGGCTGAGCACGGGCGAGAGCTTCAGCGCCGTCAAGCTGCTGGCCGCCACCATCACCCTGGGCGGCGTGGCGATGGCGCAGTTTGCCAACCGGGCGCGGCCCATCCCGAGCGGCGAGCCGGAGTAGGCGCCATGCCAGCCGCGAACATCGGCCGGCTTCAGGCCCCCGAATCGTCGACCGGGTCGCTGCTGCGGCGCTTGAACCCGGCCTTGGCCGCGTACATGCGGGCATCGGCCGCCGCCATGGCCTCCTGCAGGGGCTGGGAAGCCTGCAGCCGCATGGCGCTGCCCAGGGCCACGCCGACGTGGACGCGGGCGCCGTCCGGCAGCAGGATGTGCTCGGACAGCAGGCGCTGCTGCAGGGCCGCCAGCTCGCTGTCCACGCGCTCCTGATCGAACCCGGGCAGGATGAAGAGAAACTCGTCGCCGCCCAGGCGGAAGGCCTCGGCCTGCGGCCACTGGGCCCGCGCGAGCCGCGCAAAGCCCTGAATCAGCGCATCACCGGCGGCATGTCCATGGCCGTCGTTGACGCGCTTGAGGTTGTTCATATCGGCCATCACCACCGCCTGCGGAAAGCCGCTCGCCCCGATGAGATCGGCCTTGTGGCTGAAGTAATTGCGGTTGTGCAGGCCGGTGAGGCTGTCGGTGTAGAGCAGGTGCTCGCGCTCGCTGAGGAACTGGTTCAGGGCGCGCTGGTGGATCAGCTTGCGCGCCGTCCTGAGCGCAAACACCGTCAGCAGCAGCAGGGCGGCCGCCAGCAGGCTGAGCATCCACAGCAGGCGCTGGCGGCCGGCGTGGTTCAGGGAGGGCACGGTCTGCAGACCCTCGAACTTCATGTCCTCGAAGTCGATGAGGGGGATCACCTTGTCCATGATCGCGGCCAGTTCGGGCTGGCGCTTGCTCACGCCGAAGTAGATGTAGGAGTCCTTGGAGGTGATGCCGCGCTTGATCAGGTCGGTGTAGCCCAGACCGTTGATGTAGAACTCCACCACCGTGGGGTTCTCGATCATGTAGTCGGCCCGTCCCTCACGCAGGGCCACCAGGGACGCCTCCACGCTGGCGGTCCTGACCAGGCTCAGCGCCTTGAGGTTCTTGCGCAGATACTCCCCATGCCAGAAGCCCTCGACGACGGCCACCCGCTGGCCCTCCAGGTCGTAGATGTCCTGCACCGGCGGCATGGACTTTCGGCCCACGATGATGTCGCGCTCCGTGCTGATGGGGCGAGGAAAGTGGAAATGGGCCAGGCGCTCCTCCGTCTTGGCCATGTTCAGCACATGCACCTGGCCGGCCCGGGCCTGTTCCAGCAGCTCGGAGAAGCTGCCCTGCCGGACCTGGATGCGCAGACCGATCAGATCGCTGATGCGCTGCAGGGTCACGCCCATGATGCCCGCGTAGCGCCCCTGGTCGTTGTAGTCGAAGGGCAGATAGTCCTCGGCCACACCCACCACCACCGGCTGCTCGCGGTCCAGCCAAAGCATCTCGGCCTCGCTCAGACGCAGCTGCTTGCGCATGTAGTGCCGGTCGGCCTCGGCCGCCTTGGCCAGCAGGACCTCGCGCCGCTGCTGGAGATAGCTGTCGATCAGGCCCGCCAGCAGCACCTGATCGCGCGCCACGGCAAATCGCATGTCCGAGGTGATGGTTCTGAGCTGTGCCACCACCTGCAGGGTGGGGAACTGCTGCAGGAACTCGATCACCACGCTGCCGCCGGAGGTGACGAAACCATCCACCTCGCGCTGCTGCAGGGCCCGCAGGGCCGCCGCCGGATCGGCATAGGTCTGCGGGCGGAATCTGATATTGGGGTACTCGCTGGCCAGGCGATCGATCGCGAAGTCGCTGGTCTGGAAGGCCACCTGGCGCGCATCCAGATCGCCCAGGGTCTGGACGCCGGAGTCCTTGCGCGCGAAGACCACATAGGGATACTGCAGCACGGCGCGGGTGAAGCGCATGATGCGCTCGCGCTCGGCCGTCTGGTTCACGCCATAGATCAGGTCCAGCTCGCCGTTGACGAAACGCTGGTAGGCGTCATCCCAGCTCTTGACCTCGGCGGCCACGATGCGCAGGCCCAGCTGCTCGCGCATATCGGCCAGCATGGCCGGCAGCAGACCCTGTCGGCGCCCGCGGAACTCGAAGCTGTCGCTGCCCGCGAAGGGGTCGAAGCCCACGCTCAGCGTGCGCCCGGCCTGGCTGCGTACCCAGGCTTGCTGTTCGGCGTCCAGCTGCACAGCCGATGCCTGGGCACAGACGGGAAGTGGCAGCAACACGATCAGCATCAGCATCAGCAGCAAAGCGCTGCACCGGGCAAGCCCGGCGCGGGCGACGGGCCCCAGTGGCAACAGAACTGCTGGCGCTTTGTCTAAGGGCATGGATGCAAGGCGTGGCACCAGTCATCCTAGTCGATAGCCGACAGCCGGCGCGACACCTGGCCAGAGCCGGATGACCCTGGCTCGGCGCGGCCGGCTTGTGCCTTGGCCGCATAAGCTACTGCATTCCCCTCATGGGCAGGGGTGGGCCCGGGGCGCGACAATCCCCGGCATGAAACCCGCACTCTCTGCGCTGGCCCTCGCGCTGGCACTCATCGCCCCGGTCGCCCAGGCGACCGCTCCCGCCACCGCCGCCCAGGCCATCGCCTGGCTGCCGGCTGCCGCCGATGCCGATATCGAGCGCGCATTTGCCCAGGCCCGCAGCGAGAAGAAGCCGGTGCTGCTGTACTGGGGCGCCAAGTGGTGCCCGCCCTGCAACCAGCTCAAGGCCACGCTGTTCAAGAGCCAGGACTTCATCCAGCAGACGCGCGCCTTCGTGGCCGTGAATATCGATGGCGACCTGCCCGGCGCCCAGAAGCTGGGCGCGCGCTTCAAGGTGCGCGGCTATCCCACCCTGATTCTCTTCAGCCCCGAAGGCCAGGAACTGACCCGCCTGCCCGGCGAGGCCGAGGCGCCCCAGGTGCTCCAGGTGCTGCAGCTGGGCCTGGCCGGTGGCCGCCCGGTCAAGGCCGTGCTGACGGACGCCCAGGCGGGCAAGAAGCTCAGCGCCAACGAATGGCGCCTGCTGGGCTTCTACTCCTGGGAGACCGATGAACAGCAGCTGGTAGCACCCACCGAACGCACGGGCCTGCTAGTGCAGCTGGCAGCGGGCGCACAAGGCGGCGGCGCCGACGCCGACACGGTCAACCGCCTCTGGCTCAAGGCCCTGGCGGCCAGCACCAGCGGCCAGGGCGTGAAGGCCGATGCGGCCTTGCGCGAGAGGGTGCGCGGCATTCTGAACAACCCCGTCCTGAGCCGGGCACACGCCGATGTGCTGACGGGCGAGGCCGCCGATATCGTGCGTGCCCTGCAGCCCGAGGCCGGCGCCGAGCGCCAGAGCCTGGTGGCCCTCTACGACAGCGCCTTGCGCCGCCTGGAGGCCGATGCCAGCCTCTCGCGCGCGGACCGCAGCTCGGCCATGATCGGCCGGGTGCGCCTGGCCCGCATGGACCAGGCGGCCGACGCCTTGAGCCCCAAGCTGCCGGCCGAGCTGCTGGCCGATGTGAAGGCCCATGCCGCCCGCGCCGACCGCGAGGTCACCGAGGGCTACGAGCGCCAGGCCGTGATCACCTCGGTGGCCTATCTGCTGGGCCAGGCCGGGCTGTGGAAGGAGAGCGACGATCTGCTCAAGGCCAGCCTGGCCAAGAGCCACTCGCCCTACTACCTGATGAGCCAGCTGGGCGGCAATGCCCGCAAGCAGGGCCGCAAGGACGAGGCCCTGCGCTGGTACGAGGAAGCCTTCAACAAGAGCGAGGGCCCGGCCACCCGCCTGCAATGGGGCTCGGGCTATTTCGCAGCCCTGGTGGAACTGGCGCCGCAGGATGCGGCCAAGATCGAGAAGACCGCGGCCCAGCTTTTCAAGGAAGCCGGCCAGGACAAGGGCGCCTTCTATGAGCGCAGCGCCCGCTCCCTGCAGCGCGTGGGCGCCAAGCTGGCCAGCTGGAATGCCGAGGGCCAGCACCAGGCGGTGCTGAACCGCCTCCAGACCCAGCTCAACGGCATCTGTGCCAAGGTCGACACCGCCGACCAGCAGCGCGCCACCTGCGAGGGCCTGATCAAGGCCCCGGCCAAGAAGGCTTGAAGCCGGCCCGGCCGCCGGCGCTCAGGACCTGGGCGGCGGCGGCGGGCAAGGCGACAGCGGCAAGCCGGGTCCGGGCTGCGCCGGCCGCGTGGCCAGCCAGGCAGGCAGCTCGGCCGGCGGCAGGGCCGGTGCGAACAGCCAGCCCTGCAGCAGCTCACAACCCTCCCCGGCCAGGAAGCTGTGCTGGGCCGCGGTCTCCACCCCCTCCGCCACCAGGCTCTTGCCCAGACTGCGGGCCAGGCCGATCACGGCCCGGGTCAGGGCCGCATCCGGGCCATGGCCGGGCAGGCCGCGTATGAAGCTGCGGTCCAGCTTGAGCCGGCACACCGGCAGCTGCTGCAGATGCCCCAGCGATGAGTAGCCCATGCCGAAGTCGTCCAGGGCCAGCGGCACGCCCAGGGCCGCAATGCGCTCCAGCAGGTCCGAGGCCTGCTCGCGATGGGCCATGGCGGCGCTCTCGGTGATCTCCAGCTCCAGCATGCCCGCCGGCACGGCATGGGCCTGGAGCAGCTCGAGCAGGCGCTGCTCGAAGCCCGGCTGGCGCAGCTGGTGAGGCGAGACATTGACCGAAATCCGCAGCATGGCCTGACCTTGCTCGCGCCACTGGGCCAGCTGCGAGCAGGCCTGGACCAGCACCCAGTCACCCAAGGGCAGGATCAGACCACTGCTCTCGGCCACGGCAATCAGGCGGGCGGGGCTCACCTCCCCCAGCTCGGCATCGCGCCAGCGCAGCAAGGCCTCCAGGCCCACCACGTATCCCCCCTCGGCCGCCACCTGGGGCTGGTAGTGCAGACTCAGGCCGCCGCCGTCCGGGCATTGCAGGGCCAGCTTGAGCCGGGCCTGCAGGCGCAGCTTCTCCTCCACGCGCCGGGACATCGCGGCGTCGTAGACCGCATAGCAGCCGCGGCCCGCCTCCTTGGCGCGGTACATGGCCAGATCGGCACGGCGCATCAGGGTGTCGGCATCCTGACCATCGCGCGGCAGCAGCACGATGCCGATGCTGGCCCCCGGCGTGAGTTCGTGGTGCTGCTGGCGCCAGGGCCGGGTCAGCACCTGGACCAGCTTTTCGGCCACCCGCAGCGCATGCTCGGCGTCCAGCAGCTCGGGCAGCAACACCGCGAACTCGTCCCCGCCCAGGCGTGCCAGCACATCGCTCTGGCGCAGAGAGCGCCGCATGCGACGCGCCACTTCCCTGAGCAGCGCATCGCCCACATGGTGGCCATGGCCGTCGTTGACCGACTTGAAGTCATCCAGATCGATGAGCAGCAAGGCGGTGGGCTGGCCGCTGCGGGCGCTCTGCTCCAGGGCGCGTCCCAGCAGCTCGCCGAACATTTGGCGGCTGTAGAGCCCCGTCAGGCCGTCGTGCATGACCTGGTGGCGCAGCTGCGCCTGCAAAGCCTGGAAGTGGCTCATGTCCCGGATCACCGCCAGGGTGCAGGGGCGCTGCTCGAAGCGGCACAGACCCAGGGAGATGTCCACCGGGCGCTCCCGCCCTTCGGCATGCCAGAGGTTCAGGGCCTGCACCCGACCCATGGCGCGGCTGTGGGGCGCGGCAAAGTAGGCCTGCAGATGCGCGCCATGACGGGCCCGCAAGGCCGGCGGCAGCAGCACGCTCAGGGCCTGCCCCTCCAGCGCCGCGGGCGCATGGCCGCTGAGCTCGTGCATGGCCTGATTGGCGCAGCAGATGAGACCCTCGCGGTCCACCACCAGCACCCCATCGGGCATCAGGTCTATCCAGCGCCGGCTGCCATCCCAGGGTTGAGGGGCCGGGGCCACACCCGAGCCGCCAGGCTCGGGCACCGGCATCAGGGCCAGTTCGGCGAATTCATCATCCGACCAGGGTTCGATACTCAAGGCAAAAACCTTTCAGTAGCCCCATGGTCCCCGACGCGCTGGTGCGCGCTCGGGCTTCGAAGTCAGGACGCCCTGCGGATCTCGCGACCGCGACCGGCGCCGCCACGGACGGCCAGCTTGTTGGAGGCGGCGATTTGGCCATCCCGCGCACCGTCGCAGACTTGCGCTGGATCAAGCGGCCTGGCGGGACTGAGCGCCGTGCGCGCAGTCCCGCCGCCGTGGCAGCGCCCGGCCAGCCAGGCCGGTGGGCGCCCAGCGCTCACTTCTTCAGCAGGCCCTCGGCCTCCAGCGCGGCCTGCACGGCCGGGCGGGCCGAGACGCGGGCGCGGAAGGCGGCCAAGTTGGCGAAGGGCGCCACGTCCACGCCCACGTACTGGCCCCAGTTGCTGACAGTGAAGAGGTAGGCGTCCGCCACCGTGAAGGTCTCGCCCATCAGATAGCTCTTGCCGGCCAGCTGCTGGTCCACGTACTTGAAACGCTCCAGCAGCTTGGCGCGGAACAGCGGCTTGGCCTCTTCCACCATGCCCGGGGTGAACAGGGGCGAGAAGCCCTTGTGCAGTTCGGAGGTGATGAAGTTCAGCCACTCCTGCAGGCGCACGCGCTCCCAGGAGCCGGCCGCCGGAGCCAGGCCGCTGGCGGGGGCCAGATCGGCCAGGTACTGCACGATGGCCGGGCCTTCGGTGAGGCGCTGACCGTTGTCCAGCTCCAGCACGGGCACCGAGCCCTTGGGGTTGATGGTGTAGAAGTCGGTGCCGTCCTGCAGCTTCTTGGTCTTGGTGCTGGCCAGCACCAGGTCGACATTCAGGCCCGCTTCGCGCGCCACGATATGGGGGGATAGGGAGCAGGCGCCGGGGCTGTAGTAGAGCTTCATGGGGTCTCCGTGTGAGTCGGGATTCAAGGGATCCGGCCGGCGGGCCGGCATCGTCGCGGCGACACGATACGATGAAACGCAAAAGCTTGCCGCCGCCCCATGAAGCCGACCGCCCTGCTCTGCTCACTCCTGCTGCTGGCCGCCTCGGCCCAGGCCCAGGATCTGGACGCGCTGTGGGACTACGCCCGACCCGCGCTGAGCGAGCAGCGCTTTCGCGCCGCCCTGGTCCAGGCCCAAGGGGATGAGGCCCTGATCCTGCAGACCCAGATCGCCCGCAGCCTGGGCCTGCGGCGCGATTTCGAGGGCGCCCGCGCCCTGCTGCTGAGCCTGGAACCCCAGCTGGCCACGGCCGGCCCTGAGGCACGCGTGCGCCAGGCCCTGGAGCTGGGCCGCAGCTTCATCTCGGCCAGCCACCCGCCCGCGCAGCGCACGCCCGAGGCCCGCGAGGCCGCCCGCCGCGCCTACCTCGCGGCCCTGGCCGAGGCGCGCGCGGCCGGCCTGGACGGCCTGGCCGTGGACGCGCTGCACATGATGGCTTTTGTGGACAGCGCGCCCGCCGATCAGCTGCGCTGGAACCGCGAGGCCCTGGCCCTGGCCGAGACCTCGCCGCAGCCGACGGCGCGGCGCTGGCGCGCCTCGCTGCAGAACAATCTGGGCCTGAGCCTGCGCGAGCTGGGCCGTCCGCAGGAAGCCCTGCAGGCCTTCCAGGCCGCGCTGGCGCTGCGCGAGCAGGAGGCGCCCGGTACGGATGGCGGCAGCCGCCTGCGCATCGCGCGCTGGATGGTGGCCCACCAGCTGCGCCTACTGGGCGAGACCGAGGCCGCCCTGACCCAGCAGCTGGCGCTGGAGCAGGCCTGCGCCGCGGCCGGCCAGCCCGATCCCTATGTGTTCGAGGAGCTGGAGATCCTCTACCGAGCGCGCGGCGACGCGGCGCGGGCCGCGCACTACGCGCAGCGGCGCGCCAGCACGCCGCCCTGAGCGCCTGGCGCGCCGGGCTCAGGGCTGCTGCTGGGGCTGGGTTTGCCCATCGTGCTTCTGGCGGGCGATGGCGCGGCTGTTGTGGTCCTGGCTGTGCTCCAGGCGGCGGGCCTCGCGGCGGCTGAGCTGGCCATCGGCCTCGGCACGCTGCTCCATGCGGGCCGTGTGCTGCTGCTGGCGCGCCAGGCGGTGCTGCTCGCGCGCCGTCAGCTGTCCTGTGCTGGAGGCTTCGGCCAAGCGCTGAGCCTGGCGCTCCTGACGCTGGTCGATGCGCTGCGCCATGCGCTCGGAGGCCTCGGTCTGGGCCTGAGCCAACCACGGGTTCAGGCCCAGCATCAGGCCCAGAGAGGCAGCGCGGAAGAAGGTGTTCATGAGAGCTTCCTGGAAGGGTTGAGGTGCTGCTTGAACCGGCATCCCGCCGGCCGGCTTACGAGGCCATGACCATGGCCCCGCGGCGCGCTCGGAATTGCAGGGCGCCGCGTAAGAGCGGGCGAGCTGGGCGGTTCAAGCGGCATCCTCGCTTGCGGGCCCCGGCCCGCCCCTTACCCACCATGCAAGCCGCCGCCCTCGCCGCCCACCGCTTCGGCTACAGCGAAACCAGCCTGCGCGGCCCTGGATCCGACCCCAGGGCCTGGGTGCTGGCCCAGTTCGCACCCGGCGCCCAGACGCCGTTTGATGCCAGCGGCCTGCTGGACGGCCCGGCCGCCCTGCGCCTGACGGGCGAGCTCCTGCGCGGCGCGGCCGCGTCCGCCGCCGCGGCCTCCGCCACCGAGATCCGCCCGGACGCGCAAGCCCTGGCCCTGCGCCGCGCCAACCGGGCTGCGCTGCAGCGGCGCTGGCAGCACATCATCACGACCGAGACCCCGGTGGCCGAGCGCTGGGTGCAGTTCTGGGCCAACCATTGCTGCGTGGCCGCCACCAAGGGCGCCACCCGCGCCCTGGTCTGGCCGCATGAGAACGAGGCCATCCGCCCGCTGGCCTTTGGCCGTTTCAGCGCCCTGCTGCGCGCCTCCACCCTGCACCCGGCCATGCTGCTCTACCTGGACAACGCCCAGTCCATGGGCCCGCAGTCCCGCGCCGGCCTGCGGCGCGAACGCGGGCTCAACGAGAACCTGGCGCGCGAGCTGCTGGAGCTGCACACCCTGGGCGTGAACGGGGGCTACAGCCAGGCCGATGTCACCGAGACCGCCCGGCTGCTGACCGGCTGGACCGTGCGCCTGCAAGGCGGCGACGGCCGCGCCAGCTTCCAGCCCGCCCTGCACCAGCCCGGCCCCAAGACCGTGCTGGGCCGGCGCTACCCCGAGGGCCCGGAGGCCCTGGATCAGCTGCTGCAAGACCTGGCCCTGCACCCGGCCACCGCCCGCCATCTGGCCGGCAAGCTGGCCCTGCATTTCGTCAGCGACACGCCGCCGCCGGCCCTGGTGGACGCCCTGGCGCGGCGCTGGCGCGAGAGCGGCGGCGATCTGCGCCAGGTGGCCCAGGCCTTGTTCGAGCATCCGGCCACCTGGTCGCCGCAGAACCCGCCCAAGCTCAAGCGCCCCGAGGAGCTTCTGCTCTCGGCCCACCGCCAGCTCAAGCTCCCCCTGGGAGAGCGGGAGCTGGATGCCGGCATGCAGACCCTCACGGCCCTGGGCCAGGCGCCCGGCCGCGCGCCCTCGCCCCAGGGCTGGCCCGACCGCAGCGAGGACTGGCTCTCGCCCGACGCCCTGCTCAAGCGCGTGCAATGGGCCGAGCGCTTCGCCCAGCGCCATGCCCAGGCCGCAGACGCCCGCGCCCTGGCCCGCCTGGCCCTGGGCGAGGACCTGGGCGAGAGCACCCGGCAGCAGATCGAGCGCGCCGCCGATGGCGCCCAGGCCCTGGCCCTGTGGCTGGCCAGCCCCGAGTTTCAACGCCGCTGAGGCCCACACCATGCCCCTCAAGCCCACGATGAATCCGGCCCGCCGCCAGCTGATGCAGCTGCTAGGCGCCGGTGCCCTGCTGCCCACCTGGCCGGCTCTGAGCCTGGCCGCGCCCGGCCCGGCCGAGGCGCCGCGCCTGGTGGTGATCATGCTGCGCGGCGCCCTGGACGGCCTGGCCGCCGTGCCGGTGCCGGGCGACCCCGCCTTCGCCACCTTGCGCGGCGAGCTGGCCCCCACGGGCGCCCTGCCCCTGGATGGCTTCTACGCCCTGCACCCGTCCCTGCCCACGCTGGCGCGCTGGTATGCCGAGGGCCAGCTGCTGGTTCTGCATGCCCTGGCCAGCCCCTACCGCGAGCGCTCCCACTTCGACGCTCAGCAGCAGCTGGAAAGCGGCGGCCCCCGCCCCTTTGCCCTGAGTACCGGCTGGTTGGGCCGGGCCCTGCAGGCCACGGGCCAGGGCGGCGTGGCCCTGAGCCCGGCCCTGCCCGTGGCCCTGCGCGGCGCAGACCAGGCCAGCTCCTGGACGCCCAGCCGCCCCGGCCCCGCAGACAGCGAGGACCTGCTGACCCGTGTGCAGCAGCTTTATGCCGGCGATGCCGCCCTGCACACTGCCTGGCAGCAGGCCATGGCCCAGCGCGATCTGGGCCGCATGGCCGGCGAGGAGCCCCCAGGCAATGGCTTTGCCGCCCTGGCCGAGCAGGCCGGGCGCTTTCTGGCCGCCGAGCGCGGCCCGCGTCTGGCCTGGCTGGAAAGCGGCGGATGGGACACGCACAACCAGCAGAGCAACCGCCTGGCCCGCCAGCTGGCCGGCCTGGACCAGGGCATGGCCGCCCTGCGCAGCGCCCTGGGCCCGCAATGGGCCCGCAGCACGGTGCTGGTGATGACGGAGTTCGGCCGCACGGCCCGGCCCAATGGCAGCGGCGGCACCGACCATGGCACGGGCGGCGTGGCCTGGCTGGCCGGCGGCGCCGTGGCCGGTGGCCGGGTGCTGGCCGACTGGCCGGGCCTGGGCAACCGCGAGCTGCTGGAGGCCCGCGATCTGCGCCCCACCCTGGACATCCGCGCCCTGCAGGCCGCCCTGCTGCAGCGCCAGTTCGGCCTGGGCCGCGCGGCCCTGGAGGGCGGTGTGCTGCCCGGCGCGCCGCGCGCGCTGGACGGCCTGTGGCGCGTTTGAAGTGCGTCTGAACTGCGCCATGATCACGGACACATCACCATGAAGAACCACCTGCTCTCTTCCGCTCTGCTGGCCCTGACGCTCACGACCCTGGGCAGCGCCGCCTGGGCGGGGCCGCCCACCGTGCCCGATCCTCAGGAGTGGGCACGCCTGAGCCCCGAGCAGCAGGCCCAGCGCCGCGCCGAGCTGCGCCAGCAGCTGGAGCGGCTGCCGCCGGCCGAGCGCCGCGCCTTCCGGGAAAAGCTGCGCGAGCGCCTGGAGACCCTGAGCCCCGAGCAACGCCAGGCCCTGGCGGCCCAGGCTCGCGAGCGCTGGCAGGCCATGCCACCCGAGGAACGCCGCCGCCAGGCCGAGGAACGCCGCGCCCAGATCCAGGCCATGAGTCCGGCCCAGCGCCGCGAACTGCTGCAGCAGCGCCGCGCCATGCTGGACAAGCTCAGCCCCGAGGAACGCCGCGCCCTGCGCGAGAAGCTGCCCAGCGAATGAGCGAGGCCCTGGACCCGCCCGGCAGCGCCGCGCCCCTGCGCTGGTGGTCGGCGGCGCGCGCGCGCCTGGGCCGCGCCGCCGGCACCCACGCGGGCGCAGAGGACTGGGCGCTGTGGCAGCGTGCCGGCGCCGGCGAGGCCGCCGCCGCCACGGCCCTGGTGCAGCGGCTCACACCCCAGGCCCTGGGCCTGGCGCGGCAGCTGCTGCGCCGCCACGAGGACGCCGAGGACATGGTGCAGGAGTCCTTTCTGCGCCTGTGGGGCAGCCGGCCCAGCGAGGCGCATGGCGCCAGCCTGGCCACCTTCTTCAACACCATCGTGATCAACCGCTGCAAGAGCCTGCTGGTCAAGCGCCGCGAACTGAGCCTGGAGCCCGAGACCCTGGAAGCCCTCAGCGAGGCCCTGCCCGCCCTCGATCAGCCGCTGCACGCCCGGGTCGAATCCGAGCTGCTGCAGCAGGCCTTGCAGCGCCTGCCGGCGCGCCAGCGCATGGCCCTGGCCCTGTGGGCCTATGCCGATGCCAGCGTGGCCGACATCGCCCAGACCCTGGGCCTGGGTGATCCCAATGCCGCCCACCAGCTCCTGCACCGTGCCAAGCAGTCGCTGCGACGCCAGTTGCAGACCCCGTCCCCCAGCCCGCAAGAAGCAGTACGCCCATGAAGCCCGAACACGACAGCGATCAGGATCTGCGCCACGCCCTGCGCCAGGCGGCGCCTCCCGGTGATAGCGAGGCCCTGCAGGCCCGTGTGCTGGCCCAGTGGCAGCAGCGACAACAGGCGGGGCGAGCCGGTACGCCGCTGCACGCGGGCCAGGGTCAGCTGACTATCGCCAGCTGGCGCGAGCACCCCATGCGCTGGTGGCTGCCCCTGGCCCTGGCGGCCAGCCTGCTGCTGCTGGCCTGGTGCAGCCGGCCCGACCCGGGCGTGCAGGAGCTGATGCAGCTGGACGTGCTGTCCCAGATCGCCATCGGCGAACTCTGAGCGCCGGGGCCGGCGCCCCGGCGGGGCGTCGCTCAGTGCAGGCGCCCCAGGGCTCTTTGCACCTCGCACTGCCAGGGCAGGGTGTGGACGATGCCATTGAGCTGGAGCACGGATTCCATGGGGGCCAGCACCTCGCCCTCACCGCTGACGAACTGCAGATTGGTCACCAGGGCCATGGGGTCGGCCATGGCCACCACGCCCTCGGGCAGGCAGACCCAATCCCAGGCCACGCCGGCCGCTGCCCCATTCTCCGAGGCGCCGGTCCACAGGGTTTGCCCCATGGAAGGCCGCGCCTCGTCGCCCGACACCAACACGCGCGTCGTGGAATGCGCGAATTGCAGCCGGTCCACGCGCCTGGCTTCGCACAAAATCCGCGGCCATGCATACACAATCCATGTTGGAGTCATTTTTCTGGAGTTTTCTCTGGAGGATGAGACTGGCCCGGGCAATGCCGACCTGCGTGTCGAGAGTGTGCTGACACCTGGAATCAATCGCTAGCTGTAAACCTTGTCAGGGATGTGAAGGCCCCGTTCCGAGCCCGACTCGGGCAACGCATGGAAATAGTTTGATGCTGCAGGGCGGTTACCAATCCGTACTCGAAGCCAGAACCCGCGAAGAATTTCGCGGGGAGGTGCTGCGCTTTACGAAGCAGTTGGAGTTCGACACGTTCACGGCCCTCACCGTCGTGGACCATTCCCTCGGGCAATCGGAATTCATTGCCATCGATAACTGTCCGCCCGCCTACAGAGAGGTCATGGACAACCCACAGGGTGGGCGCCAAGACCCCGTCATGCAGCACTGCAAACGCAGCAGTGTTCCCATCGTCTGGGATCAAAGCACTTACGTTCGCCACGATTTGGCTGACTTTTGGGAAAGCCAGGCACGTTTTGGCTATCGAACTGGCATCTGTTTGGCCCTTCATCTGCCGGAAGGTCGGCACTTTGTCCTGGGTGTCGATCGCGACAAACCACTCCCCGACGATCAAGGGCAGTTGACGCGGATGATGGGCGACCTGCAACTGTTCGCCGTGCATGCGCTCGATACCGCTCTGCGCGTATTGCTTCCAGCCGAACAACAGCTGGAAGCTCCAAGACTGACCCCCAGGGAACTGGAATGCCTGCGATGGACCATGGAAGGCAAAACCGCGTGGGAGGTTGGCGGCATCTTGGGCATCTCTGAACGTACGGCCGTTCTGCACATCAACAACGCCATGCGCAAGCTCAACTGCAACAACAAGCACCAAGCAGTGTTGAAGGCTTTGCGCTTCGGCTTAATACGTTAATCCGGGCTTAGGCTATCCCCCATCTGTAAGAGTTGACAGTTACGCATGATTGGTTTCACCGCTTCAATTCGGGCTGTGCACTCCCCCGCACGCCACAGAACACACGGAGCCGGTCATGCAGAAGCAGCAAGTTCAAGAACAGCAAATCGTCACCAAGCCCCAAGATCCGGTCGAGTTGGACATCTCGCTGCTGCAGTTCGTCAGCGGCGGCGCACCCCGAACCACGTGGTCTGTTATCGAGACTGCAGAAGTGGAATCGGTATCCGCGCCGCGCACGACTTGGTAAGTCAAAAGCCCGCTGTCATCCCACGCGAGGGCCCGCAGCGGCACCCACGCTGAATGCTGTTCCGTCCTGAAGCATTGGCCGGCCAGCAGCAGTCCTGGTTGGGCAGCATTCAGCTGCTGCGCCCGCTCTCGCTGAAGCTGCTCACGGCCTGTGCCGTGGGCAGCGTTGTTTTGGTCGGCGCCTTTCTGTGCACGGCCGAGTACAGCCGCAAGGCGCGCGTGAGCGGCTATCTGGTACCGGACCGCGGCGTGCTGCGCATCACCGCCCCGCAGGCGGCCACCGTGCTGGCGCGCCGCGTCAGCGAAGGCCAGGCCGTGAAGGCCGGCGACATCCTCTTTGAGCTGAGCCTGGACAGCGCCAGCAGCCAGGCCGGCGAGGGCGTGGCCCAGAGCCTGCTGGAGCGCGAGGCCTCGTTGCGCGAGGCCCTGGCCCAGCTGGAGCCGCAGTTCCAGCAGCAGCGCCAGGGCCTGGAGCGCCGCCTGGCCGCCCAGCAGGGCGAGCTGGACGCGGCCGAGCAGGAATCCAGGGCCCACCGTGAACGCCGCCGCCTGGCGCGCGAGGAGCTGACGCGGGCCGAGGCCCTGCGCGCCCAAGGCTTTTATTCCGACACCCAGCTGCAAGTGCGCCGCCGCGAGCTCTTGGACACCGAGGCGCAAGCCCTGAGCCTGGAGCGCGAGCGCGAGAAGCTGCGCACCGAGCAGGCCGCCCTGCGCGCCGAGCGCGAGGCCCTGCCCCTGCGCCTGAGCGAGCGCCGCGGCGAACTGACGCGCGAGCTGGCCTCGCTGCGCGCCCTGGGCCTGGAGACCGAGGCGCGGCGCCGCCTGGTGCTGCGCGCGCCCAGCGACGGCATCGTCTCCACCCTGCAGGCCGAGCCCGGCCAGCCCGTGACGCCGGCCCTGGCCCTGGCCAGCCTGCTGCCGGCCGACACGCGCATGCAGGCTTACCTCTACGCGCCCTCCAGCGCCGTGGGCTTTGTGCGGCCCGAGCAGGCGGTGCGCCTGCGCTACCAGGCCTATCCGTACCAGAAGTTTGGCCACCAGCAGGGCCGGGTGCTGCAGGTCTCGCGCACCCCCCTGCCCGCGGCCGAGCTGGCCGCCCTGCCCCTGGGTCCGGCGGCCGGCGGGCATGAGCCCCTGTACCGCATCACCGTGGCCCTGGAGCGACAGAGCGTGGCCGCCTATGGCGCCGAGCAGCCCCTGGCCGTGGGCATGCAGCTGGACGCCGATGTGCTGCTGGAAAGGCGCCGCCTGATCGAATGGATTTTTGAACCCCTGCTGGCCCTGGCGAACCGTGTCTGAATCCGCAAACTCAAATCACAGCGGCGGTCTGCTGGAGCGCCTGAACCTGGGCTGGCGGCGCGGCTCGCGCCTGCCCCTGATCCTGCAGACCGAAGGCGCCGAATGCGCCCTGGCCTGCCTGGCCATGGTGGCCAGCTTCCATGGCCAGCGCTGCGATCTGGCCGAGCTGCGCGCGCGCTTCTCGCTTTCGCTCAAGGGCGCCACCATGGCCGATCTGGTGCGCATGGCCGCCCAGCTGGGCCTGGCCAGCCGCGCCCTGCGCGCCGAGCCCGAGCACCTGGCCCAGCTGCAGCTGCCCTGCATCCTGCACTGGGACTTCCGCCACTTCGTGGTGCTGGCCGAGGTGCGCGGCGACCGCGCCCTGCTGCACGACCCGGTGGCCGGCCGGCGCTGGATCAGGCTGGCCGAGCTCTCGCGCCACTTCACCGGCGTGGCCCTGGAGCTGCGGCCCGGCCCGGACTTCGCGCCCAAGCCCGCCCCGCCCAAGATCCGCTGGCAGCAGCTGCTGGGCCGGGTGCTGGGGCTCAAGCGCTCCCTGGCCCAGATCCTGGCCCTGGCCCTGGCGCTGGAGCTGCTGGTGCTGCTCTCGCCCTTCTTCCTGCAATGGGTGGTGGACGGGGTGCTGGTCAGCGATGACCGCGATCTGCTCGTCACCCTGGGCCTGGGCTTCGGCCTGCTGGTGCTCTTGCAGGTGGGCATAGGCGCCTTGCGCTCCTGGGCCGTGCTGCAGCTCTCGGCCAGCCTGAACCTGCAGTGGCTCTCCAATGTCTTCAACCACCTGCTGCGCCTGCCGCTGGACTGGTTCGAGAAGCGCCATCTGGGCGACATCCTCTCGCGCTTCAACAGCGTGCAGCAGATGCAGCAGACCCTGACCACCCAGTTCATCGAGGCGGTGCTGGACGGGCTGATGGTGCTGATCACCCTGGCCATGATGTGGGTCTACAGCCCGCGCCTGGCCCTGATCGCGCTGGCGGCGGTGGCGGCCTATGGCGCGCTGCGCTGGGCCTATTTCCGGCCGCTGCGCCAGGCCTCGGAAGAGGCCCTGGTGCATGAGGCGCGCCAGACCAGCCACTTCATCGAGTCCCTGCGCGGCGCGCAGGCGGTGAAGCTCTTCAATGCCCAGGCCGACCGCGGCGCACGCTTCGCCAATCTGGTGGTGGAGCATATGAACGCCCAGCTGGGCTCGCGCCGCCTGGAGCTGGCCATGGGCGTGGCGCACAAGCTGGTCTTCGGCCTGGAGCGGGTGGCCATCGTCTGGCTGGGCGCCCTGCTGGTGCTGGAGCGCAGCCTCTCGGTGGGCATGCTCTTCGCCTTCCTGGCCTACAAGGAGCAGTTCAGCCTGCGCCTGGCCGCCCTGATCGACAAGCTGGTGCAGCTCAAGATGCTGGGCCTGCAGGGTGAGCGCCTGGCCGATATCGTGCTCACCGCACCCGAGCCCCTGGACCGCCAGCTGCCCGCCCAGGCCGCGGCCCCGGCCGCGCTGGAGCTGCGCGAGGTGAGCTTCCGCTATGCCGATGGCGAGCCCGAGGTGATTTCGCACTGCAGCCTGCGCATCGAGCCGGGCGAGGCGGTGGCCATCGTCGGCCCCTCGGGCTGCGGCAAGACCACCCTGCTCAAGCTGATGCTGGGCATCCACAGGCCACAGAGTGGCGAGATCCGCCTGGGCGAGCAGGCCCTGAGCCAGATCGGCCTGGCCGACTGGCGCCGCCGCATCGGCACCGTGATGCAGGACGACCAGCTCTTTGCCGGCAGCCTGCGCGACAACATCGCCTTCTTCGACCCCCAGGCCGATACCGAGTGGATCGAGCAATGCGCGCGCCTGGCCTGCGTGCACGAGGACATCCAGGCCATGCCCATGGGCTACGAAAGCCTGATCGGCGATATGGGATCCAGCCTCTCGGGCGGCCAGCGCCAGCGCATCCTGCTGGCGCGCGCCTTGTACAAGCGCCCCCAGTTCCTCTTCCTGGACGAGGCCACCAGCGCGCTGGACGTGGAGCGCGAGCGCCAGGTCAATGCCTCGCTACGCCAGCTCTCGATCACCCGGATAGTGATCGCTCACAGGCCCGAAACCATTGCGGCGGCCCAGCGCGTCATCACCCTGCACCAGGGCCGGGTCGCACAGGACCTGCGCGCCCTGCCCCCGGCGCCCGGCGCCCAGGCCTGAGGGGCCGGGTAGCCCAGCGGGCCGTGTGCGGCTATGGCCGCCATCGGGATTTCCAACTGGCTGGCCCAGCTGCGAATCATTAGCATTTCCCTATCTGATTTTTGAGATCGATAGGAGAACAACGATGGCCAAGACCGCCAGCTTCGGTGTGCTGCACCTGGGCACCGCCTTCGGCGTGACCTATGCGATGACCGGCAGCGTCGCCATCGCCGGGGCCGTGACCTTTGTGGAACCCCTGGTCAACACCGTGATGCACTACTTCCACGACAAGTACTGGGACCGGGTGGAAGCGCGCCTGCGCGGCCTGTTCGGTCGTCAGCCGGCCAGCACCGAGTCTCCGGCCGGCGGGCCGGATCTCAATCTGGCTTGATCTTGGCGCGGGCAATCACGGCCTTCCAGCGCTGCTGCTCCTGGGCAATGAAGGCGGCGAACTGGGCCGGGGTGTTGCCCACGGCCTCGGCCGCGTCATGGCTCAGGCGTTCGCGCGCACTCACCGAGCGAATGGCCTTGGCCGCCTCCACGGCCAGCTTGTCGATGTTTGCCTGGGCCATGGAGGCCGGGGCGTTCAGGCCGTACCACTGCGTCATCTCGAAGCCCGGGAAGCCCTGCTCGGCCACGGTGGGCACATCGGGCAGCTGGGGCAGGCGCTCCTTGGAACCGGTGGCAATGCAGCGCAGCTTGCCCGCCTTGATGAACTGCATGATGGCCGGCGCGCCCACCGAAGCCGCGTCCAGGCGGCCGGCCAGCAGATCGGTGAGCTGGGGGCCGGTGCCGCGGTAAGGCACGTGCACGATGAAAAGGTTGGCCGCCATCTTCAGATATTCCATGGCCAGGTGGCCGGCGCTGCCATTGCCGGCCGAGCCATAGTTCAGCTTGCCCGGCTTGCTGCGCACCAGGGCCACAAACTCTTTCAGGTCCTTGGCTGGCACATCGGGGTGCACCACATAGAGGCTGGGCACCTTGGCCAGCAGGGTCACCGGCTTGAAATCGCGGTTGGTGTCGAAGGGCAGCTTGTCGTAGATGTAGGGGTTCACGGCCAGGGTGCCGATATGGCCCAGGATCAGGGTGTGCTGATCGTCGGCGCGGGCCACCTCGCCCATGGCGATATTGCCGCCGCCGCCCGGCTTGTTTTCCACATAGACGGTCTGCCCCAGGGTCTTGCTCAGCTCCAGGGCGGTGGCGCGGGCCACGATCTCGGAGCTGCCGCCGGGGGCGAAGGGCACGACCAGGCGCACCGAGCGGCTGGGCCAGCCGGGGCTTTGCGCGGCGGCGGGGCCCAGGCCCAGCAGACCGGTAGCAGCACCGGCCAGGCCGGATTGGAGGATGAGGCGGCGATCAGCCATGGGTTTGTCTCCTGTGTGTTTGTATGGAACCCGTGGCGCAGTCTAGGTCGCCGGCCTGTCAGGGCGCTGTCTCGCGCTCCATCCAGCCCAGCCAGCGCAGGGCTTGTTCGCGGCTCGCGCCACACATCATCTCGCTGGGCTGCAGGGAACCGCAGACCGCCGGACGCTCGGGCCGGCCGAAGATCTTGCAGCGGTCGGCCTCGTCCAGCTGCACGCAGCGCACGCCCGCCGGCTTCCCCGCCGGCATGCCCGGAATGGGCGAGCTGATGGAGGGCGCGATGCAGCAGGCGGCGCAGTGGTCACGGCAGTTCATGGTGGGGCGTATTGTCGGCCCGGGCATGGCCCTCGGCCGTGACTTATCCACAGGCCGCCCGTAAAATTCAGGGTTTGCCCGCGCCGCGCTTTCTCCCTTCTTTTTGCGGTGCCCGATCGAGGCTCAAGCCATGCTCTATCCCAAGGAATTCGACGTCATCGTGGTCGGTGCCGGCATGGCCGCGGCACGCATGGGCGTGTCCACCCTGCTGCTCACCCACAATATCGAGACCCTGGGCCAGATGAGCTGCAACCCCTCGATCGGCGGCATTGGCAAGGGTCACCTGGTCAAGGAAGTGGACGCCCTGGGCGGCGCCATGGCCGCGGCCACCGACGAGGGCGGCATCCAGTTCCGCATCCTCAACGGCTCCAAGGGCCCGGCCGTGCGCGCCACCCGCGCCCAGGCCGACCGCGTGCTCTACAAGGCCGCCATCCGCCACCGCCTGGAAAACCAGCCCAACCTGATGCTGTTCCAGCAGTCGGTGGACGATCTGATGGTCGAGGGCGACAAGGTGGTGGGCGCCGTCACGCAGAGCGGCATCCGTTTCCGCAGCCGCGCGGTGGTGCTGACCGCCGGCACCTTTCTGGACGGCCGCATCCACATCGGCCTGCAGAACTACAGCGCCGGCCGCGCCGGTGACCCGCCGGCCGTCAGCCTCTCGGCCCGGCTGAAAGAATTGAAGCTGCCCCAGGGCCGGCTCAAGACCGGCACGCCGCCGCGCATCGACGGCCGCACGATCGACTTCAGCCAATGCACCGAGCAACCCGGCGACGGCATGCCCGGCACCAACACGCCCATGCCCGTGTTCAGCTTCATGGGCTCGGCCGAGCAGCATCCGGCCCAGCTGCCCTGCTGGATCACGCACACCAATGCGCGCACGCACGAGATCATCCGGTCGGGCTTCGAGCGCAGCCCCATGTTCACCGGCGTGATCGAGGGCGTGGGGCCGCGCTACTGCCCCAGCATCGAGGACAAGGTGAACCGCTTTGCGGACAAGGACTCGCACCAGATCTTCCTGGAGCCCGAGGGCCTGACGACGCACGAGTTCTACCCCAACGGCATCTCCACCTCCCTGCCCTTCGACATCCAGCTGGCCGCGGTGCAGTCCATCCCCGGCCTGGAGAATGCCCACATCCTGCGCCCCGGCTACGCCATCGAGTACGACTACTTCGACCCGCGCGAGCTCAAGAGCAGCTTCGAGACCCGCGCCATCCAGGGCCTGTTCTTTGCCGGCCAGATCAATGGCACGACCGGCTATGAAGAGGCGGCGGCCCAGGGCCTGTTCGCCGGCCTGAACGCGGCCCTGCAAGTGCGGGGCTTGGAGGCCTGGCTGCCCACGCGCGACCAAGCCTATCTGGGCGTGCTGGTGGACGACCTGATCACCAAGGGCGTGACCGAGCCCTATCGCATGTTCACCAGCCGGGCCGAGTTCCGCCTGCAGCTGCGCGAGGACAATGCCGATATGCGCCTGACCGAGGTCGGCCGCCAGCTGGGCTTGGTGGACGACGCACGCTGGGACGCCTTCAACCGCAAGCGCGATGCTGTTTCACGTGAAACCGAGAAGCTGAAGAGCACCTGGGTGCATCCCGGCATCCTGCCCGCCGAGCAGGCCGAGCGTCTGGTCGGCAAGGCCCTGGAGCGCGAGTACAACCTGGCCGACCTGCTGCGCCGCCCCGGCGTGGGCTACGACACCCTGGTGGAGGTGGCCCAGATTGCCCGCCCCGAGTCCAGTGTTTCACGTGAAACCCTGAGCGCCGAACTGGGCAAGACCGTGGCCGATGCGGTGATCGAGCAGATCGAAACCAGCGTCAAGTACGCCGGCTATATCAACAAGCAGGTGGAGGACGTGGCCCGCGCCGCACACTTCGAGAACCTCAAGCTGCCGGCCGAGCTGGACTATGCCCAAGTCAGCGCCCTCTCCTTCGAGGTGCGCCAGAAGCTGAACAAGCACCGACCCGAGACACTGGGCCAGGCCTCGCGCATCTCGGGCGTCACCCCGGCCGCCATCTCCCTGTTGCTGATCCATCTGAAGAAGGGTCGCTTCAAGGGCTTCACCGACATGCCCGCCGAAGCCGGCACCCCGGCCTGAGCCCAAGCCCCTAACCCGCGCCCATGACCGATACCAATCCCTTGCGCCCCGCTCTGGTGGCGGCCGCACAACAGCTGGGCCTGAGCCTCAGCGACAGCCAGATCGAGCAGCTGCTGGCCTACCAGGGCCTGATCCAGAAATGGAACAAGGTCTACAACCTCACCGCCGTGCGCGACCCGCAGGCCATGCTGACCCAGCATCTGGTGGACAGCCTGAGCCTGCTGCCCGCCCTGCTGCGCCATGCCGATGGCAGGCCGTTGCGAATGATGGATGTGGGCAGCGGTGGCGGCCTGCCGGGCGTGGTGGTAGCCATCTGCGCACCGCAGATCGACGTGACCTGCGTGGATGCGGTGGCCAAGAAGGCCAGCTTCATCAAGCAGGTAGCGGCCGAGCTGGGCCTGAAGAATCTGCACGGCGAGCATTCGCGGGTGGAGGCGCTTGAGGTGGCGCCCTTCGACCTGATCACCTCCCGCGCCTTTGCCTCCCTGCTGGACTTCACCAGCCTCACCCGCCAGCACCTCAAGCCGGGCGCCGAATCCGGTGCCAAATCCGGCGCGATATGGCTGGCCATGAAGGGCCAGCATCCCGCCGAAGAGTTGGCCGCCCTGCCCCCGGACCTGGATGTGTTTCACGTGGAACAGCTGCAGGTGCCCGGTCTGGACGCCCAGCGCTGTCTCATCTGGATCAAACCGCGGGCTTGATCCGTCCTTGGCCCGGCCGCTTCCGGGCTACCATCGCTGCCTGCTCAGAACTACAAGACCATGGCCAAGATCTTCTGCGTTGCCAATCAAAAAGGCGGGGTCGGCAAGACCACCACCACCGTCAACCTCGCCGCCGGTCTGGCCCAGGTGGGCAAGCGGGTGCTGGTGGTGGACCTGGACCCGCAGGGCAATGCCACCATGGGCTCGGGCATCGACAAGCGCGCCCTGGAGCTGAGCGTCTATGACGTGCTGCTGGAATCGGCCAGCATCGCCGAGGCCCGGCAGCGCAATGAGAAGGTGGGCTACGACGTGCTGGGCGCCAACCGCGAGCTCGCCGGTGCCGAGGTGGAGCTGGTGGAGCTGGAGCGCCGCGAACGCCGGCTCAAGGCCGCAATCGCCGCCGCCGATGCCGACTACGACTTCGTGCTGATCGACTGCCCGCCCTCGCTCTCCATGCTCACGCTGAACGGCCTGTGCTCGGCCCATGGCGTGGTCGTGCCCATGCAGTGCGAGTACTTCGCGCTGGAAGGTCTGTCCGATCTGGTCAACACCATCAAGCAGGTGCATGCCAATCTGAACCCGGACCTGCAGATCATCGGCCTGCTGCGCGTGATGTTCGACCCCCGCATCACCCTGCAGCAGCAGGTGAGCGAGCAGCTCAAGAGCCATTTCGGCGACAAGGTGTTCGACACCGTGATCCCCCGCAATGTGCGTCTGGCCGAGGCCCCCAGCTACGGCCTGCCCGGCGTGGTTTTCGACCCCAGCGCCAAGGGCGCCCAGGCCTTTGTGGACTTCGCCCGGGAGATGGTGCGGCGCGTCGCCACCATGTGATGAAGGCACCGACGACGAGCCCCGTCCTGTCCGCGCTGGCCCGCCTGGCCGAGGAGGCCGGGCTCAATGCCAGCACCCCGCCCCAGCAGCAGCGCGTGGCGGGCTGGCTGATCCGGCTATCGCCGGGCAAGGCCAAGCGCTCGCGCTGCGTGAATGCCCTGGAGCAAGGCGAGCTGCCGCTGGATGAGCTGCTGCAGCGCTGCGCCAAGGCCTTTGCCGCCGCCGGCCTGCCCCTGTGTGTGCGCGTCACCCCCTTCAGCCAGCCGGCCGATCTGGACGCGCAGCTGGCCACCCTGGGCTGGTCCAGCTTCGATCCGGCCGATGTGATGGTCCGGGCCCGGCTGGACGATCTGCCCGCCACCGAGCTGGCCCCGGGCTGCCGGGTCGAACCGCTGGAGGCCGAGGCCTACGCCGCCCTGGTGGGCGCCTTGCGCGGCTCCAGCGCAGCCGAAATCGAGGCCCATGCCCTGCGCCTGCGGGAGTCGCCCGTGCCGTACCGCGGCCATGCCCTGCGCGATGCCGGGGGCACCCTGCTGGCCTGCGGCCAGTTTGCCCAGGAAGGGGCCATGGTGGGCCTGTACGACATCTTCACGCCCGCCGAGCAGCGGGGCTGCGGTCATGCCCGCCAGCTCTGCCTGGCCCTGCTGGCGGCTGCCCGGGGGCAAGGTGCCCGGCATGCCTATCTGCAGGTGGGCAGCGACAACGCGGTGGCGCAGCGCGTCTATGGCCGCCTGGGCTTCGAGTTCGCCTACCGCTACCACTACCGCAGCCCGCTCGCCGAGCTGCGTTGACGACAACTCAGGGCGCGGCGCTCAGTCGCGCGCCTGCCAGACCTTGAGCAGGGTGTGGCGGGTGAAGCCCGGCACATAGTCGTGCAGATGGGCCACGCAGGCATAGCCCAGGTGCTCGAAGCAGTCGGCCGCCTCGTCCAGCAGGGTCTCGATCAGGGCGTCGACGCAGCCGCGCTTGAGCGCCTGGGCCTCGATCTGGCGCAGCAGCTGGCCGCCCAGTCCCTGGCCGCGATGCTCGGGCTGCACCCAGATATAGCTGAGATACAGGCGCTGGAACTCGGTGCGGCCCCAGGCCCCGGCGATCAGCAGGCCGTCTTCATAGAGGCCGCAGGCAATGTCCCGGGCATCACTGCCCTGGGTCTGCTGGCGGCCATGCAGGATGACGCCCTCACGGATGGCGTCCAGGTCGGCGGGGGGCAGCTCGGCGTCGCGACGCCACACCCGCTGGGACATCAGAGGCCCAGGCCCTCGTCCAGGCCCAGATGGACGTTCATGGACTGCACGGCGGCGCCGCTGGCGCCCTTGCCCAGATTGTCCAGGCGGGCCATCACCAGCACCTGGGTCTCGCTGCCGAAGACGGCGATGTCCACGCGGTTCGTGTCATTGCAGGCCTGCACATCGTAGAAGCCGGTTTCCAGGGTGGCGGGGTCACGCAGGGGCAGGACCTTGATGAAGCGCTCACCCGCGTAGTGCGCGCTCAGGGCCTTGTGCAGATGCTCGGCCCGGGTGCCGGCGCGCAGCTGGCTCAGGTGCAGGGGCACGGTCACGGCCAGGCCCTTGTAGAAGCTGCCCACGATGGGCATGAACACCGGCGCATGCTTCAGGCCGGTGTGAGCCATCATCTCGGGCAGGTGCTTGTGCGCCAGGCCCAGGGCGTAGGGGCGGGGCGAGTCCAGCTTGCTGTCGCCACCGGCCTCGTACTGGGCAATCATGGACTTGCCCCCACCCGAGTAGCCGGTGATGGAGGTGGCGCTGATCAGGGCCTCGGGCGCCAGCAGGCCGGCGTCCACCAGGGGTCGCACCGCCAGGATGAAGGCGCTGGCGTGGCAGCCCGGGTTGGCGATGCGCTTGCTCGCGCGGATCTTGGCGCGCTGATCCTGGGCCAGCTCGGGCAGGCCGAAGCTCCAGCCCGGCACCGTGCGGTGGGCGGTGCTGGCGTCGATCAGGCAGGTGTTGGGGTTGCTGACCATGGCCGCGGCCTCGCGCGAGGCGGCGTCGGGCAGGCACAGAAAGGACACGTCCGAGGCATTGATCAGGCGCGCGCGCTCGGCGGCGTCCTTGCGCTTGTCGGCGTCAATCTTGAGCACCTCGATGTCGCTGCGACCGGCCAGGTACTCATGAATGCGCAGGCCCGTCGTGCCCTCTTGTCCATCCACAAACACCTTGTAAGCCATGGCCTCTTCTCCAGCACAATCGATCGATCAGAAAGGACCGACAGCATAAGGCCAAACCATGATTGAACCGCGTGTATTGCTACTGCCTGGCTGGCTGAATTCGGACCCGGATCACTGGCAGAGCCGCTGGGAGGCCCTGCATGGCGACCAGCGCGTGGAGCAGGCCGACTGGCAATGGCCGCGCCGCGGCGACTGGATGGCCCGGCTGGACGAGGTGCTGCAGCAGGACGAGCGCCCTGCCCTGCTGGTGGCCCATTCCCTGGGCTGCCAGTTGGTGGCCAGCTGGGCCGCGCATTCGCAGCACCTGGCCCGGGTGCGCGGCGCCCTGCTGGTAGCCCCGCCCGACACCGAGCGCGAGGACACCCCGCCCCAGCTGCACAACTGGCGCCCCATACGCCGGCCGCGCCTGCCCTTCCCGGCCCTGGCCGTGGTCAGCAGCGACGACCCCTTCTGCGCCCCCGAGCGCGGCGCCCAGATGGCGGCCGACTGGGGCGCCGAGCTGCTGATGCTGGGCCCATGCGGCCATATCAACAGTGCCTCCGGCCTGGGCGACTGGCCCGAGGGCCGGGCCCTGCTGCAACGCCTGCAGGCCACGGCCGCGGCATAAGGGACAATCCAGCCCCTATGGTCACGAAAAAACCCAAGGGCCTGGGCATGGGCCTGGAGGCCCTGCTCGGCCCCAAAGTCAGCGATAGCGCCGCCGCAAGCCGCGAGGGCGAGCCCAGCACCCTGCGCCTGGAATGGATGCAGGCCGGCAAATACCAGCCGCGCACGCGCATGGACGAGGGCTCGCTCTATGAGCTGGCCGAGAGCATCAAGGGCCAGGGCATCATGCAGCCCATCCTGGTGCGGCCCATCACGCACGAATCGTCCAAGGATGGCGAAGCGCGCTACGAGATCATTGCCGGTGAACGGCGCTTCCGCGCCGCCAAGCTGGCAGGTCTGCGCGAGGTGCCGGTGCTGGTCAAGGCCGTGCCCGACGAGGCCGCGGCCGCCATGGCCCTGATCGAGAACATCCAGCGCGAGGACCTGAATCCGCTGGAAGAGGCCCAGGGCCTGAAGCGTCTGACGGAGGAGTTCGGACTCACCCACGAACAGGCCGCCCAGGCCGTGGGCCGCTCGCGCAGCGCCGCCAGCAATCTGCTGCGCCTGCTGCAACTGGCCGATCCGGTGCAGAACATGCTGATGGCCGGCGATATCGATATGGGCCATGCCCGTGCCCTGCTGCCCCTGGATGGCGCGCACCAGATCACCACCGCCACCGAGATCGCCGCCAAGAAGCTCAGCGTGCGCGAGGCCGAGAAGCTGGTCGCCCGCCAGGGCTCGGCCCGGCAGAAGCCGCTGCTGCGCGTCAAGAACGACAAGAGCCGCGATGTGCTGCGCCTGGAGGAGGAGCTCTCGGACCTGCTCACCGCCCAGGTGGAGATCCGCGTCAAGAAGCGCACCAAGCGCGGCGAGCAGGGCGAGCTGGCCATACAGTTTGGCTCGCTGGACGAGCTCAATGGCCTGATCGAGAAGCTGCGCGGACCGCAGTAAGACCAGCGCGGCCACCGGCCGCTGCACAGCCTCCAGAAAGCCGTGAGCCCTTCACGGCTTTTTTTATGCCCGGTGCACAAGCCGGCATGGCGCATGCATATTCAAATTCGCTTCCCGTCCATCACTTTGCGGGGGCAGGCCACAGGGCCAGGTCTTGCCCTGAGCAAGAACGCACGGAAGGGCGTAGCATGATGTCAACGCGACGCGAATCTTCTGTGTTGAAGGACAAAGACTGGGCTTATCCTGTGTTCAAGGCTTGGTGCATGAACCAAGCTAGACAGCAAGAGCCATCGCTTTGCTGCTGACCCTCGGAAAGCTCTGATGACGCCTCGGTCCCGTTGTAGGGGCGCCATCAGAACTTCCCAGACGACGCCGGTGTTTCACGCCCGGCGGCCGTCTCTGCCCGACACAGGAGGTCAGCATGGACGTGATCAGCAGCTTTGCCGCTCGCTACGAGCGCACCCGGGTCGAAGAGCTCTCGCTGGAAGAGTACCTGGCCGAGTGCAAACGCAATCCCCTCGCCTACGCCACCGCCGCCGAGCGCATGCTCCAGGCCATCGGCGAGCCGCAGATGGTGGACACGCGCAACGAGCCGCGGCTCTCGCGCCTGTTTGCCAACAAGACCATCAAGATCTATCCGGCCTTCGCCGAGTTCTACGGCATGGAGGACGCGATTGAGCAGGTCGTCTCCTACTTCCGCCACGCCGCGCAAGGGTTGGAAGAGAAGAAGCAGATCCTCTACCTGCTGGGCCCGGTGGGTGGCGGCAAGAGCTCCATCGCCGAGCGGCTCAAGAGCCTGATGGAGCAGGTGCCCTTCTACGCGCTCAAGGACTCGCCGGTGAACGAGTCGCCGCTGGGTCTGTTTGACGGGGCCGAGGACGGGCCGCTGCTGGAGAAGGAGTACGGCATCCCGCGCCGCTACCTCAACCGCATCATGAGCCCCTGGGCCGTCAAGCGCCTGGAGGAGTTCGGCGGCGACATCCGGCGCTTCAAGGTGGTCAAGCGCTACCCCAGCGTGCTGCGCCAGGTGGGCGTAGCCAAGACCGAGCCGGGCGACGAGAACAACCAGGATATCTCCAGCCTGGTGGGCAAGGTGGACATCCGCAAGCTCGAGACCTATGCCCAGGACGACCCCGATGCCTACAGCTACTCCGGCGGCCTGTGCCTGGCCAACCAGGGCCTGCTGGAGTTCGTGGAGATGTTCAAGGCGCCCATCAAGGTGCTGCACCCCCTGCTCACCGCCACGCAGGAGGGCAACTTCAAGGGCACCGAGGGCTTCGGCGCGATACCGTTTGATGGCATCGTGCTGGCGCACAGCAACGAAAGCGAGTGGAAGACCTTCCGCAACAAACAAGAACAACGAGGCCTTCCTGGACCGCATCTACATCGTCAAGGTGCCCTACTGCCTGCGCGTCAGCGAGGAGGTGAAGATCTACGAGAAGCTGATCCGCGGCTCCTCCCTGGCCGAGGCCAAGTGCGCTCCGGGCACGCTCAAGATGATGAGCCAGTTCGCCATTCTCACGCGCCTGAAGGAGCCCGAGAACAGCTCGCTCTTCAGCAAGATGCAGGTCTACGACGGCGAGAACCTCAAGGACACCGACCCGCGCGCCAAGAGCTACCAGGAGTACCGAGACTACGCCGGCGTGGACGAGGGCATGAGCGGCATCTCCACCCGCTTTGCCTACAAGATACTGTCCAAGGTCTTCAACTTCGATTCCAGCGAGGTGGCGGCCAATCCCGTGCACCTGATGTATGTGCTGGAGCAGCAGATCGAGCGCGAGCAGTTCCCGCAGGACCTGGAGCAGAAGTACGTGGGCTTCATCAAGGAAGCCCTGGCCCCGCGCTATGCAGAGTTCATCGGCAAGGAGATCCAGACCGCCTATCTGGAGAGCTATAGCGAGTACGGCCAGAACATCTTCGACCGCTACGTCACCTATGCCGACTACTGGATCCAGGACCAGGAGTACCGCGACACCGACACCGGCGAAGTCTTCGACCGCGCGGCCCTGAACGCCGAGCTGGAGAAGATCGAGAAGCCCGCGGGCATCTCCAACCCCAAGGACTTCCGCAACGAGATCGTCAACTTCGTGCTGCGGGCGCGCGCCAACAACCAGGGCAAGAACCCCGCCTGGACCAGCTACGAGAAGCTGCGCACGGTGATCGAGAAGAAGATGTTCTCCAACACCGAGGAGCTGCTGCCCGTCATCAGCTTCAACGCCAAGGCCAGCGCCGACGAAGCCAAGAAGCACGAGAACTTCGTGCAGCGCATGGTGGACAAGGGCTATACGGCCAAGCAGGTGCGGCTGCTCTGCGAGTGGTACCTGCGCGTGAGAAAGAGTTCCTGATGTAGACAAGGGCCGTGACAGGGCCAAGGACCGAAGATGCTGCAACAAATCATCGACCGTCGGCTGTCAGGGAAGAACAAGTCCATCGGCAACCGCGAGCGCTTTCTGCGCCGCCACAAGGAGCAGATCCGCGAGGCGGTGCGGCGCGCCGTGGACGGGCGTGGCATCCGCGATATGGAGCGCGGCGAAGAGGTGCACATCCCCAAGAAGGACATCAGCGAACCCGTCTTCAGCCATGGCGAGGGCGGCGTGCGCGAGGTGGTGCGCCCCGGCAATACCGAGCATGTGCGCGGTGACCGCATCGCCAAGCCCAAGGGTGGCGCGGGCCAGGGCGGGGGTGGCGAGGCCAGCGACTCCGGCGAGGGCGAGGACGACTTCGTCTTCCACCTCAGCAAGGAGGAGTTCATGCAGGTCTTCTTCGAGGACCTGGCCCTGCCCAATCTGGCCCGCACCACCCTGGCGGAGACGCCCGAGTGGAAGACGCACCGCGCCGGCTTCGTCAGCGACGGCACGCCCACCAATCTGCATGTGGTGCGCTCCATGCGCGGTGCCCTGGGCCGGCGCATCGCCCTGGGCATGGGCAAGCGCCGCGAGCTGCGCGAGCTGGAGGAGCGCCTGGCCCTGCTGCGCCGCGAGGACGCGGCCAAGCCCGAGGTGCAGGCCCTGCGTGCCGAGACCGAGGCCCGCATCCTGCTGCTGCGCCAGCGCCTGGATGCCATCCCCTTTCTGGACCCCATCGACCTGCGCTTTCGCAACCGCGTGCGCGTGCCCCAGCCCACCACGCGGGCCGTGATGTTCTGCCTGATGGATGTGAGCGGCTCCATGGACGAGTCGCGCAAGGACCTGGCCAAGCGCTTCTTCATCCTGCTCTACCTTTTTCTGACCCGGCACTACGAGAAGATCGAGGTGGTCTTCATCCGCCACCACACCCAGGCCCAGGAGGTGGACGAGCAGAACTTCTTCCACGCCACCGAGACCGGCGGCACCGTGGTCTCCTCGGCCCTGGTGCTGATGGAGCAGATCATCCGCCAGCGCTACTCGCCCAGTGAGTGGAATATCTACGGCGCCCAGGCCAGCGACGGCGACAACTGGCACCACGACAGCGGCCGCTGCCGCGAGTTGCTGGCCGAGAAGATCCTGCCCCTGTGCCGCTACTTCGCCTATGTGCAGGTGGCCGAGGCCGAGCAGAACCTCTGGGAGGAATACGCCAAGCTGGCCGACGAGGAACCGCTGTTCGCCATGCGCAAGGCGGTGGAGGTGGCACAGATCTATCCGGTCTTCCGCGATCTGTTCAAGAAGGAAGGAGCCAGCGCATGAGCCCCCGCCCGGCCGCTCCGAAGGGGGCTCTCACCGCAGTGCGCAGCACGGAGGTTGCCCAATGAGCATGATCGAGAACCGCCGCCAGATCGGCATCGCGGCCGACCGTCATGAATACGGTGGGCGGCGAGCCCGCGCGCCGCTGCGCCAGCCCCTGCCACTCAAGCAGCGGCCTGCCAGTCCCCTGCCCGGCCCCAGCGACTGGACCTTCGAGCTGATCGAGCAGTACCACGAGGTGATCCGCCAGACCGCCGAGCGCTACGGCCTGGACACCTATGCCAACCAGCTCGAAGTCATCAGCTCCGAGCAGATGATGGACGCCTATGCCTCGGTGGGCATGCCGGTGAACTACCGCCACTGGAGCTACGGCAAGGAGTTCATCGCCACCGAGCGCCACTACAAGCGCGGCCAGATGGGCCTGGCCTACGAGATCGTCATCAACTCCGACCCCTGCATCGCCTACCTGATGGAAGAGAACACCATGGCCATGCAGGCCCTGGTGATCGCCCATGCCTGCTACGGGCACAACAGCTTCTTCAAGGGCAACTACCTCTTCCGCATGTGGACGGACGCCTCGTCCATCATCGACTACCTGGTCTATGCCAAGAACTATGTGGCCGAATGCGAAGAGCGCCACGGCCTGGACGCCGTGGAGACCCTGCTGGACTCCTGCCACGCCCTGATGAACCATGGCGTGGACCGCTACCGCCGCCCCTCCAAGCTCTCGCTCGCCGAGGAACGCGCCCGCCAGCAGGACCGCGAGGCCTACGCCCAGCAGCAGATCAACGAGCTCTGGCGCACCCTGCCGCGCGGTAAGGACCGGGCCGAGGAAGAGCGCGAGGCGCGCCGCTTCCCCGAGGAGCCCCAGGAGAACCTGCTCTATTTCATCGAGAAGCATGCCCCCCTGCTGGAGCCCTGGCAGAGAGAAATAGTGCGCATCGTGCGCAAGATCGCGCAGTACTTCTATCCGCAGCGCCAGACCCAGGTGATGAACGAGGGCTGGGCCACCTTCTGGCACCACAAGCTGCTCAACACCATGTACGACGACGGCTACCTCACCGACGGCGTCATGATCGAGTGGCTCAAGTCACACACCAATGTGGTGGCTCAGCCGGCCATGGCCAATCTCAACCCCTATGCCCTGGGCTTCGCGATGTACACCGACATCAAGCGCATCTGCGAGCAGCCCACCGAGGAAGACCGGCGCTGGTTCCCCGATATCGCCGGCAGCGACTGGCTGCCCACGCTGGACCATGCCATGCGCAACTTCAAGGACGAGAGCTTCATCGGCCAGTACCTCAGCCCCCACCTGATGCGCGAGTTCCGGCTCTTCTCCATCGTGGACGACGAGCGCCTGAGCGAGTACGAGATCTCGGCCATCCACGACGAGTCGGGCTACCAGCATGTGCGCGAGGCGCTGTCGCGCCAGTACGACCTCAGCACGCGCGAGCCCAATATCCAGGTCTGGAACGTCAATCTGCGCGGCGACCGCTCCCTTACCCTGCGCCACACCCAGCACATGAACCGGCCCCTGCACGAGGGCGCGCAGGAGGTGCTCAAGCATGTGGCCCGGCTCTGGGGCTTTGGCGTGCATCTGGAGAGCGTCAATGATCGCGGTGACATCAGCAAGCGCTGGACAGTGCCCGCCCCCGCGCACTGACCCCCCCGGTTCTAGGGCCTAGGCAGCACCCATGCCTGGACATATCCTGCAAGGTCGTCTAGCGGGAGGATGCAACTTGAACGTCGAACTGGATCGTCGCAACCTGGGTGGCACCTTTGAGCAGCTGTTTGAGCTGTCCGCAGCGCTGGATCCCGCCAGCATCGAGCAGGTCTACCGCATACGGCATGAGGTCTATTGCCGCGATCTGGGCTGGGAGCCTCTGCGCGACGACGGCATGGAAACCGACAAGTACGACCCACAGTCCGTGCACTGTCTGCTGCGCCGGCGCGGCAGCGGTGAGCCGGTGGGGTGCACCCGTCTGGTCATGGCCTATCCCGGCCAGCCCGAGGCCCGCCTGCCTTTCGAGGTGAGCTGCGATGAGGTGATTGACCGCTCCATCATTGATCCCCGAGCCCTGCCCCGCCAAGATATTGGCGAGGTATCCCGACTGGCCGTGATGAGCAACTTCCGGCAGCGCAAGGGCGAGTCCGGCACCGCCGTCTCCATCTCGGAGGAAGACTTCGAGTCGCGCGGGCAGACGCCTCGCTTCCCCTTCATCCCCATCAGCCTCTACCTGGGCGCGGCCGCCATCGCGCGGCATCTCGACGTGGAGCATGTGTTCGTGCTGACCGAGCCGCGCCTGGCCAGTCACTTCACCCGCATCGGCTTCGATATCCACGGCATTGGCGGCACCATCGAACACCGCGGCACCCGCATGCCCTCGCTGATCAGCTCCAGCAAGGTGGTGGCCAATCTGCGGCCGCTGATCAAGCCGCTTTACGAAGTCATCGAGGCTGCCGTGGCGGAGAATTTCCGCCAGCATCCCGAGTACGTGCCGGCTCTGCGCGCACGGCTGGCAGCCGGTCAGCCCGGCTGAGCAGGAGCCCCGGCCGCGGGGCGGCTCCGGCCAGGTCTTAGAGCGTGAAGATCTTGCCCGGATTCATGATGTTGCGGGCATCCAGGGCCAGCTTCAGCTGGCGCATCAGGGCCACGGCCCCCTCACCGGCCTCATCCACCAGAAAGCCCTGCTTGTGCAGGCCGATGCCATGCTCGCCGGTGCAAGTGCCCTCCAGCCGCAGGGCCCGCTGCACCATCTGGGCGGACAGGCGCTCGGCGGTCTCCCGTTCGGCCGGCACGGCGGGGTCGATCAGATAGCCCAGATGGAAGTTGCCATCGCCCACATGGCCCACGATGAAATAGGGCAGCCCGGCCTCCTCCACCTCGCGCACCGACTCATTGATGCTCTCGGCCAGGCGTGAGATGGGCACACAGGTATCCGTGGTCACGCAGCGGCAGCCCGGGCGAGTCTGCAGAGCCGACAGATAGGCATGGTGCCGCGCCGTCCAGAGCCTGCTGCGCGCCTCGGGCGTGGTGGCCCATTCAAAGTCCTCGCCGCCCAGATCACGGGCAATCTCCTGCACCAGCTGGGCCTGTTCCGCGACGCTGGCCTGCGAGCCGTGAAACTCCATCAGCAGCATGGGCGCCTCGCGCAGGCCCAGGCGGTCGTGCAGATTGACGGCACGTATGGCATTGGCGTCCAGCAACTCGCAGCGCGCAATCGGCACACCCATCTGGATGATCTGTATGGTGGCCTGCACGGCCGCATCAATGCTGGGAAAGAAGCTGATGGCGGCCGACACCGCCTCGGGCAGCGGAAACAGCTTCAGCGTGACTTCGGTGATCACCCCCAGCGTCCCTTCACTGCCCACGAACAGCCGGGTCAGGTCATAGCCGGCGCTGCTCTTGCGCGCGCGCGAGCCGGTGCGAATGATGTCGCCGCTGGCCGTGACCACGGTCAGCCCCAGCACGTTTTCGCGCATGGTGCCGTAGCGCACCGCATTCGTCCCGCTGGCGCGCGTGGCCGCCATGCCCCCGATGGAGGCATCGGCCCCCGGGTCAATCGGGAAGAACAGGCCCTGGTGGCGGATCTCGGTATTGAGCTGGTTGCGTGTGACACCGGCCTGCACCGTGACGGTCAGATCCTCGGCATTGACGCGCAGGATCTGCTTCATGCCCGAGAGGTCCAGGCTCACCCCGCCCTGCACCGCCAGCAGATGGCCCTCCAGCGAAGAACCGGCCCCGTAGGGAATCACCGGCACACCATGCTGCTGCGCCAGGGTCAGGACGGCCGCCACCTCCTCATTGCTCTGGGCATAGACCACACAGTCCGGCGGATCCACATCAAAGGGTGACTCGTCCCGACCATGCTGCTGGCGCACGGCCAGGGCCGTCGAGCAACGCTCGCCAAAGCGGGCGCGCAAGGCCTCCAGCATGACTTGCGGCAGCTCGCGCCGCGGGGAGGACTGCAGCAGCTCGGGGGCCGGACTGGGGTGGTTCATGCGCTGTCTCCGAAGGAAATGCCGGCCCGCGCGGGGCCTCTTTCTTGACCCCGATTGTGCGCCGCCGGGCTGCTGACGCGAGGCACAAGAAAAAGGCCTGAGCGCTGTGCGCCCAGGCCTGGTCTGGCAGTCGGGGAACCCGACGATCACTCGCTCAGGCTGAGGGAGCGGTAAGCCGGATCAGCCTTGATCTCCGCCTCGCTGAAGGGCAGCTTGGCCCACTTGGCGCCCTTGAGGAAGACATCCGAATAGAGCTTGGTCTGATCCGCGAAATGTGCGCTGAAGGCGTGCGTGCTCTGCGAATAGGTCAGCAGGCCCTCGGCCACCGGCCCATTGGCATCGAAGGTGACGAACTGCATATAGCTATTGCCATAGACCGGATCGCCATAGAGGCCGCCGCTGAGATTGCCGCGCACATTGTTGAAGGTGTAGCGGCCGCCGGGGAAGGGAATCGGCGCACCGTCGCGAATCACGACTTGCTTGCGGGCACTCACCTCCTCCAGCGCAAAGCCGTTGGCGGCGAACCACTGCACCGAATCGGCCAGCAGGGTGCGGGCCTTGGTATTGGCGGTGTTGAAGCCGCGCGGGGTCTGCACCGGATCGGCCGGGCTGTAGGCCACACGCCAGTAGCTCGCGTCCTTGAGTTCGCCGGCCAGCTCATAGAACTTGCGGAACAGCAGGGCGCCCGGATCCGTCATGCCCTCGGTCTTCTTCCAGATGGCCAGCACGCCGCAGGCCTTGGTGATGTCGGTGTCCACCCCCTTGGAGTCCTTGACCACGATGGGCGTGGGCTTGCCCTGACAGGTGGCTGCCAGAAACTCGTCCAGCCACATCTCCGCCTTGAAGAAACGGCTCTTGGCGTAGACCTGCTGCAGATTGGCCAGGGTGAAGCCCGTGCCGGCCAGTCCGTCGCTGCCCTTCATGCGGTCCAGCACCTGGGCAATGCCCGCGCGGGTGCGCTCGCCCTGCTCGGCACCTTCCGCCACCGGACCGGTGGCGATGATCTTGGGATGGCCGCTCAAGCGCACCTGATCATTGGGCAGCCAGTGGCTGTCATTGGCGTTGACGATGTAGTCGTCACGCAGCACATAGGGGCGCTGGGCGGCGGGAATGGCGCCGCTCCAGTTGCAGCTGCTCTTGCTGCCATCCATGAGCACCAGGCCGCGGCTGGCCAGCAGGAACTGGCCCGTGGGGCTGTTCACGCAGCTGGCCAGCTGCGCATCGCTGACATTGGCCGCCACCGAGTAGTTGGCGTAGAGCGCCCGTCCGGCCCTGTCGGCCGCCATGGTGTTGACCCAGGGCATGGCGTTGTAGGTGGCAAGGTTCTGGCGCAGGGACTCGGCGCTGGTGGACTTGCCGTTGAGCAGGGCCTGGTCGATCAGGCGGTAATTGCCGTAGTTGGCATCGCGCATGGCAAAGGCCGCTGCACCGCTCCAGGCGAAGGTCGCGCCATCGCTGAGCACCGGGCCGAAGTCGGTGCCGTACATCGTGCGCTCATGGGTCTTGAGACTGCCATCGGCCTGCAGCGCCTGCACGCTCACCGCGGTCTTGCTCATGGGCTTGAAGACCCCGTCCACCTGGTAGCGCGTGGGATCGGCCGGGTCCAGCTTGAGCTGGAACAGGGTGAAGCGGTTGTCGGTGGAGAAGGTGTGGGTCCAGGCCACATCCTTGTTGAAGCCGATCAGCGGCACGACCGCGCCCAGCAGGGTGGCGCCCATCACGTCGTACTGACCGGGAATGGTCATGTGCAGCTGGTGCAGACGCAGCGCCCCCCACCAGGGGAAGTGCGGGTTGCCCAGCACCATGCCGGCGCCGCTCTGGGTCACACCCTTGCCCAGCCCATAGCCATTGGAGCCGATCATGTGCTCGTACACCGCATCCGTGCCACGCACCAGGGGGCTGTTGAGCACAGCCATGCGCGTGCTCTGGGCACGCAGGGCCTTGGCGCCAGGCAGCGTGGCGGACGCTGTCTTGAGCACCGGCGGCTGGGCGCTGCCGATGGCGTTGATGAACTGCATCGAGCTGCCAGCCATGGCGGCCTGGCTGAAGCGCCAGTACATCGCCTCCTCGGTGAGCGGCTGGACCCAGACCGCGCCCTTGCACTCGTTGGGCAGACCGTTCTCGCCCTTCTCGCGCAGATAGCGGTTGTAGCCCGCCACAAAGCCCGTCACCAGATCGCGCGTCTCCTGGCTCGCCGCCTCCTTCAGCGAGGTGGCCAGCTTGGGCGTCATCAGGAGCTTGTAGAAGAAGTCGGAGGACAGATTGGGCGTGAAGTCGCCGAACTGGCCCAGATAGGTGATGGGCATGCCCTTGGCATCCACATCGCCAAAGTAGCGCGAGCGCTCGCCGCGCAGGGTCACGGTCTCCTCAGAGAACAGGCAGACATGGTCGGTGGCGAAGGCATAGCCATAGCCATAGCCCAGGCCCTTGAAGTTCTCGGCCTTGATATGCGGCACACCGTAGCTGGTGTAGCGGACTTCGGCCTGGAACGTCGGCGTTGACGTCGGCGGTGGATCGGCCGGATTCTGATCGCCGGAGCCGCCTCCGCAGCCGGCCAGCAGGAGCAGAGATGTCGCCAAGGCGACAGGGGTCAGGACTTGCGCGCGCAGGGCGCCCTTTGTCTTGCGCATTAGATGTCTCTCCTTAGATTCTTGTTGTCCTGCGGCATCAAGCCGCGGGGTTTCCCCAGTCGGGTGCTGGCTATTATGAAGAGCGATAGGGACATGATGATCCCTACTTAACAACAGCAGGAGACCCTATGCGTTTCGCCCCCTCTCCCATCATGTTCGGTCTGCTGTGCGCGCTCGCCAGCAGCAACGTCCTGGCCTCGGGCTACCACTTCGGCTCCCAGTCGGCCTCGGCCCAAGGTACGGCCAACGCCAATGCCGCCGAAGCCAGCGACGCCACCGTGCTCTTCTACAACCCCGCCGGCATGACCCGCCTGGACGGCACCCAGGCCTCCGGCGTGCTGAACATCGTGGTGCCCAGCACCAAGTACAGCGACCAGGGCTCGGTCACCTCCTTCGGTCTGCCCATCAGCGGCGGCGACACCAAGAAGTTCGTCAAGACCACGGCCGTGCCCCATGGCTACCTGAGCCACAAGCTCTCTAAGGATCTGTCGGTGGGCATGGGCGTGTTCGTGCCCTTCGGCTCCAAGACCGAGTACGACAATGGCTGGGCCGGTCGCTACACCTCGCTGGCCACCGAGCTCACCACCATTGCCTTCAATCCCTCGGTGGCCTACAAGCTCAGCCCCAAGCTGAGCGTGGGCGCCGGCCTGACGGCCCAGTACATCGACGGCAAGCTGGTCAAGGGTGCCGACTTCGGCTCCGGCGCCCTGGGCAATCTGATCAACCAGCTGGTGGCCGCCAACGCCGCCGCCAATCCGGGCGTGCCGGTGCAGATGATCCGCGCCACCGTGATGAACCAGCTCTCGGGTCTGGTCAAGCAGGCTTCCGGCAATCCCCTGTACTCCGGCAGTGTCGAGGTCCAGGGCGATGACTGGGGCTTCGGCTTCAATCTGGGCCTGATGTACGAGTACGACAAGGACACCCGTTTCGGCATTGCCTACCGCTCGTCCATCAGCCACCAGCTCAAGGGCACGGCCACCTGGAATGTGGCCACCCCGGCCGGCAATCTGGCCACCCTGCTGAACACCGCCCTGGGCTCGGTGCAGCCCGGTGCCGGCACGGCCGTGCAGCAGCGCCTGATCGCCGCTTACAAAAACAGCGACGCGCGTCTGAACATCGACACGCCGGAGTCCCTGTCCTTCAACTTCTTCAAGCAGCATGAGCGCTTCGGCGTGATGGGTGACATCACCTGGACCCGCCACTCGCGCTTCAAGGAGCTGCGGATTGACTTCACCAATCCCGACCTCCTGCCGGACAGCAACACCCCGGAAAACTGGACCGACACCCTGCGCGCCTCCCTGGGTCTGAACTACCACTGGAGCGATGCCCTGACCCTGCGCGGCGGCGTGGCCTTCGACCAGTCGCCCGTCAACCCGCGCAACCGCACAGCCTCCCTGCCGGACAATGACCGCAGCTGGATCTCCGCCGGCATGAACTGGAAGCTGGACAAGAAGCGCTCCATCGACCTGGCGGCCAGCTATGTGCATGTGAAGGCCGGCCAGATCGACCAGTTCGACAACGGCGGCATCACCGATGCCTCCGGCAGCCAGATCTGCGATGCCACCCGCAACACCTCCAGCTGCGCCACCACCCGGGGCCGCTACAAGCTGAACTCCCTGCTCTTCGGTGTGCAGTACAACCAGCAGTTCTGAGCACTGCGCCAGCGCTACAAACCCCGCCCCGGCGGGGTTTTTTCTTGGCTCGTGCCAGGACTTTGATCCAGCGGCTTGCATGCCCCAGGCGCCGGTGCCACCATGAAGACGGTCGGCAAGCATATGCTGCCAGCCACACACGCAAAGGAGTGTTGCGCCATGTCCGATACCGCCAATGTGCTGCTGCTGATCCTGGTGCTTCTGCTTGTGGTGGGCGCCCTGCGCCTGGACTCGCTCCGACAGCTCTGGCGCGAGTGGCTGCGTCTGGGCGACAAGCCGGCCAGCCCCGCCGAGACCGCGGATGCGACCCATGCCCACGGTCCCTATGTGCCGGGCCGTCCGCGTCCCCTGCACGGCGACGACCCGCGCCTGGCCCAAAAGCCGGCCTTCCACCGCCGGGGTCGCCGCCACTGAGCGGTCCCAAGAAAGCCCGGCGCGACAGCGGGCCAGGCTTCTGGGGCAAGATGCAGGCCTTTCTCAAGCAAGACCTGCAGACCGCCCATGGCCAACCGACTTTCCCAGATCGCAACCCGCACCGGTGACGACGGCAGCACCGGCCTCGGTGACGGCAGCCGCGTGCCCAAGGACCATCTGCGCGTGATGGCCATGGGCGATGTGGACGAACTCAACTCCCAGATCGGCGTGCTCCTGGCCGAGCCCCTGCCCGAGGATGTGCGCGAGCTCCTGATCACCATCCAGCACGAGCTCTTCAACCTGGGCGGCGAGCTCTGCATGCCCGGCTACAGCCTGCTCAAGGAAGATGCCGTGCTGCGCCTGGATCAGGCCCTGGCCGACCACAACGCCACCCTGCCCCGCCTGGCCGAGTTCATCCTGCCGGCGGGCACGCGCAGCGCCGCCATCGCCCATGTCTGCCGCACCGTGGCCCGCCGCGCCGAGCGCGCCGTGGTCACCCTGGCCGGGCAGGAGAGCATCAACGCCGCCCCGCGCCAGTACCTGAACCGGCTTTCCGACCTGCTCTTCGTGCTGGCCCGCGTGCTCAACCGCGCCAATCTCGATGGCAAGGGCGGGGACGATGTCTACTGGCGCAGCGAACGCCTGCAGCGCCAGCAGGCGCAGGAGCAGGCCGGGGACTGAATCTCGCCCGGCTACGCTGCTGGAGCATCCAGGCGGGCCACGGCCTCGCGCAGGCGTTGAGCAAAGGCCTCACGCAGCGCGGGGGGCTCCAGCACCTGCACCTGCCCCGCATGTCGCAGCAGGTCCATCAGCAGCTCCGTGGCCTCGCCATAGGGCAGGACCAGCTCCCAGCGCCCATCCTCGAGCCAGCGGCTGCGCTGCGCCGGATGCCATTCCTCGCGTGACACCCATAGCGCCGCCTCGGCGCTGAACACCAGCTTCGCCTGCAGCATCTGGCCAGCCCCCGCGGCAAAGATGCCGTAACCCCGGTCGAGCTCGGCCTCCAGGGTCGCCAGATCGGCCGCCTGGGCCGCCGTGTCCAGCAGCCGGGCCTGCTCCATGGCGTCCAGCGCAAAGCGGCGCCAACCCTCGCTGCGGTGACACCAGGCATCCAGGTACCAGGTGTTGCGGTAGTGCACCAGACGCTGGGGCGAGATCTCGCGCTCGGAGAGCTCCGCAGCGCCGCCCCCGCGCTTGCGGTAGGCAATATGCAGGCGGCGCCGCTGCACCACGGCGCTGCCCACGGTCGCGAAGAACTCGCTGGCCACCCGGCGCCGGGCGGTGCTGATCAGCTTCACGCGCCGTGTGATCTGCTGCGCCTCCTGCGCATCGGCGCCCAGCATGCTGCTGAGCTTGTCGAACATGGGCTGCAGATGCCGGCTCAGCAGGCCGTTCTCGTCCAGACCGGAGAGCAGCTGGTGCATGGTCAGGAGGGCATGCAGCTCCTTCTCGCTGAACCAGACGCCTGGCAGCTCATGCTTCTGGCCACGCCACTGCTGGCCAAAACGGTAGCCATTGGCCAGGGCGTCGTATTCGATGGGGGCGCCCAGACGCTCGCGCAGGTACTGCAGATCGCGCTTGAGCGTGGCCGGCGACACCTCCAGGGCCTCCAGCAAGGTGGCGAAGCTCACGCATTCGCGCCCGCGTATCAGCATCTCGATCTTGTAGAAGCGCTCGGTGCGGTCCATGGCGGGGTGGGCCCTCCTGCCCAAATTTGTCAGTAGCCTGCGTGTGCCTCGCGGGACACTTCTGGTAGCTCATCCAGTGAGCCACCCGCGGTCCACACTGTGCCATATCAACAGGAGCACACCATGGCACAGATCGCAGCAGCCGCTTCCATCGCCCACCCGGGCAGCCCCGTCTGCGCCGCCCAGCTGGAGCTGGCGGGCTTTGTGGACCCAGCGCCGAGCACCACCCCGACCGCTGAGCCCGCCGCAACACGCTGCAGCAATGATCTGGGTTTCGAGCTGGGCTTTGACCACGCCCGTCATGGCCTGACCCCGCCGGTGGCCCATCTCTCGCACCAATCCCCGCTGCTGCAGGGCTGGCAGGCCGGCATGGCCACCTTCGGCCGCCGCCCGGGGCCCCACCCCTCACGCGCCACCAAGCTCTGGTTGGCCCTGCGCCTGCACGCCTGGCAGCGCGGCCGCGCTTTTGAAGAGGTGGAACTCACCCCCAACCATCTGCAGCAGCTGCTCGGTGTGAGCCATTGCCCCATCCTGCGCTGCCCCCTGGGGGAGCAGATCTCGGTGGACCGGGTGCGCGACGACGCCGGCTATGCCGCCGGCAATCTGGCCGTGATGAGTCCTGGCGCCAATGCGGCCAAGGCCCGCCATGGCTGGACCAGCGCCAGCGAGCTGGCACGCAGCCTCAGCCAAGGCCCCATCCGCAGCGTGGCCGGCCTGGACGCCGCCCAGTGGCAGCGCGTGGCCGTGCTGTGCAGCTTTGTCACCGAACTGCCGCACGAGGAAGCGGCCCAGATTCCCCTGCATGTGCTGCCGCCCAACCGCCTGCGTCTGTTCAACCCCATCCAGGCACTGCAGGCTCTGATCACGCGTCAGCTGGCCACGCCGGGCTGGAGCGCCCGCCTGGCTCGCCTGGAGGCTCTGCTACCCGGCGAGGCCCTGCGTGCCGACTTCAACCGCTTTGTGCTGGCCCTGGCACCGCGGGTGTTGCAGCTGGGACAGGGCACGCTGACCGAAGCCCAGCAGATTCGCTGGGCACTTGAAGATGCCTGGAGCCAGCCTCTGGTGATGAAGCGCTGGACCCGATTTGCCCTGCAGCTCAGCGCAGCGCAAGCCGAGCAGCTGGTACAGCGTGCCGCGGCCAAGCAGCTGTGTCCCGTGCATGTGCAACGCCACGCGCAACCCCGTGCCACCGAGGGCTGGGCGCTGGATCGGGGCGGATACCGGGCCCACCACCCGCAGCAGACGCACTGAAGGCCTCAGAGGGCCAGGTCTTGCCCAGGTTCAGGGCAGGCCGGGGCTCAGGCGTTCCATGCCCCCCATCTGGTCCTGCAGGGCCACGTGATAGCCCAGCTGGCCGAACCAGTTGGCCCATTGCTGAGCCAGGGACTTGCTCGGCAACCAGGGACCGGTGCGATCCATATGAATGCGGTAACCGCGGCGCTCGTAGAAGACGACACGCCACATGCCGGTGGAGGTGGAACGATCGAAGCTGTTCATGATGCTTGGGGCGTGCGCAATCTAGCAGAGCTCCACACGCTCCGAGGGCAGGGTTTGCTCACAGGCCCGCCAAGAATTTCTCACTGCTCAAGAGTTCCAGCGGCCGTGCCACGCGGTGGCGCTCGAAGTAGAGCTTCAAGGCCGGGCTGTCGCTGACCAGCCAGCGCGCCCTGGCCTGGCGTGCAAGGGTCAGGGCTTGCCTTTGGAGCAAGGGCAGCCCGCGCTGCGGGCGCAGGGGCTGACTCTTCTCTGGGCGCTGGATCACCTGGGCATAGGGCAGAAAATCCGCCAGCAGCTCCTGCTGCTGAGCCGCAGACAGCCCCAGGCTGGGTGCGCCCAGCGCCAACATCAGGCCACGGGCCGCATCGGCATCCACCAGGGGCTGGCAAGCGGCGTCCTGCCAGGACTGGCGCAGGGCCTGGGCAGCGCTCGAACCGGCGAGCAGGCTGCGCAGCAGCAGCGCGGTATCAAAGACAACACGGGGTGCCGCAGATGCCACGGCCGGCCGGCGGCTCACCGCGCAGCGGCCTTGCGAACGGCCGGCTTGCGGCCCGCGCTGGCACTGCTGCGGCTCTTGGCCGGCTTGGGCTTCTTGGCAACGGCCTTTCTGGCCGGTGGCTGCGTCGGGGCGGCTGCCGGCACTTCCTGGGCCTGAGCCGCAAAGTCCAAGGCCGCCGCAATGTCGGCCTCATCCAAAGCCAGCTCGGCCAGCTTGGCGCGCACCGCGTCACCGCGCTGTATGCGCACCGGCGTCAGGATGATCTGCCCGCCCTTGGTCTGTACCTCGAAGTACTGCACCGGCCCCAGCGCCTGAGTCACGCTCTTGGGCAGGGTGAGCTGGTTCTTGGAGGTGATCTTGGCCAGCACGGCAGCCGCTGCACTTGCAGTCATGGTGAAAAGGGCTCGACAGGCCGAGCCACGAAACTCAGACCAGGGAGCGCTGCAGACGCAGTTCCTCGATGCGCGTGCCACTCACCTCGGTGGTCTTGGCACTGCCCAGCTCACGCTTGAAGCCGGCCAGCTCGAAGAAGCGCAGCGCGCGCTCATTGCGCAGATAGGTCCACAGCGTGACCTTGGTGCAGCCCTCTTCCTGCAGACCGTCGCGGGCCGCATCCCACAGGGCCAGACCCACGCCCTTGTCCCAGTGCACGGGATTGGCGTACATGGCCCAGATCTCACCGGTGGTGGAGGGCGTGCCCTTGTCGCGCGAACGGTCGAAACCCACGAAGCCCATGATCTCGTTGTCGAGATGGGCCACCATCACCTGGGGCTCGCACAGATCGATGGCCTCGCGCCAGAAGGCCTGGCGCTTCTGGACCGACAGGCTGTCCAGGGTGGTGTCGGGCAGCAGACCGCGGTAAGCGTCCTGCCAGGCTGCAACATGGATTTCAGCAATGGCTTTGGCATCACGCAGCGTGGCCGGGCGGACCTGGATACTGGACATACGGAACTCGAAAGAAACTCAGGGGACGGCGAAAAAACGCAAGGGCGGGATTTTGCGCGCCAAAAAGCCGTCAAGCAGCGCTTGACAGCAGGATATTTTTTGCTCCGCCTGTGAGCCCCGCGCGGCTCAGTCCGAGCCCGCTGGCGCGGGGTATTTGCGCGCATTGAGGGCCAGCTTGCGCTCCACGGCCGCCTCGATGTCCACCCCGCTATGGGCCGCGATCTGCAGCAGGTAGAGCAGCACATCGGCGATCTCCTCGCCCAGATGCTCGCGTCGGGCCGCATCCAGGTTCTGCGACTCCTCGGGGGTGAGCCACTGGAAGATCTCCACCAGCTCGGCGGCCTCCACCACCATGGCCATGGCCAGATTCTTGGGCGTCTGGTAGGGCTGCCACTGCCGCGCCGCGGCAAAGTCTCGCAGGCGCTGCTGAAGGTTTTCGATGTCCATGCCGCCAGTGTGTCACGCCCAGGCTGTCACCTCCGCGACAGCCCGGCACAGTCTAGATGCAAACCTCCAAAGCAGTCTGCCCTCCGCAACAGCACGGGGTTTGCACCCGCGTAGCGTCTGCGGCCGCTGGCTAGAGTCAAGGCACCGGCGCCCGCGGGGAGCTTCCCCACCGCTTTTCGGGCCGCCGATTACTGGAGACAGCGATGAAAAAATTCAAGATCAGCATGCTGAGCCTGGCCCTGCTGGCCCTGGCCGGTTGTGGCGGCGGCGGTGACGATGCCATTCCCGTCGATGACAGCGTCAGCAGCGTCAAGGTCTTTGGCGACAGCCTGGCCGATGTCGGCACTTTCGGCATCCGCTTCACCGTGCAGACGGGCGAAGCCAGCACCTTCCCCGAGCGCGTGGCCGCGGCCTATGGCCTGAGCGGCCAGTGCAACTACTACGCCTTCACGGGCAGCACCTTCACCCTCAACAGCAAGGCCGGCTGCACCAACTACGCCGTCGGCGGCGGGGTCATCAACAACAGCAACCCGGCCGATCCGCGCGGCATCCCGCTGCAGCTGGTGGCGGCCAATGGCTTCAAGCCCAATGACCTGCTGCTGATTGACGGCGGTGGCAACGATGCCGCCAACCTGGTCACCGCCTACCTCTCGGTGCCCAAGGACAAGGGTGATGCCTACGCCAAGCTGCTGAGCACCCTGCTGCCCTCGGCCCAGGTGGGCACGGCCCTGGCGGGCGGCGCCAGCAGCATCGCCGCCATCGGCGTGCCCTATATGCAAGCCCTGGCCCAGAAGTTCGCCAGCAGCATCAAGGACCAGGCCCTGGACAAGGGCGCCCGCCGCGTGGCCCTGCTCAACATGCCGGGCATCACCAACACGCCACGCTTCCAGACCGTGCTGGACAGCATTGCCGCCGCCAGCGGCGGTGGCACGGCCGGCGCCACCGCACGCGCCCAGTCCGAGGCCTTGTTCAAGAGCTGGGTTGAGGCCTACAACGCCGAGCTGGCCAAGCAGTTCAACGGTCAGGACAAGGTGGTGATCGTGGACTTCTACACCACCTTCAACCAGCAGATGGCCACGCCGGCCCAGTTCGGGCTCAGCAATGTCAAGACGCCGGCCTGCCCGGTCAAGGGTGTGGGCAGCGACGGCCTGCCCAGCTACGACTTCCCCACGTGCACGGCCCCTGCACTCTCGGCCACGCCGCCGGCCGGTGTCAGCGGTGGCGCCGACTGGTGGAAGACCTATCTGTTCTCGGACGGCTTCCATCCCACGCCCCTGGGTCACCAGCAGATCGCCTCGGCCATCACCACGGCTCTCAAGGCCAAGGGCTGGCTGAAGTAAGCCCCTTAGCCAAGCGGCCCCGGCCGCTTCCCCAGCAGGGAGCCCGAGTGGCTCCCTTTTTCATGGCCTGTATTAATTCCTTGTTCTTGATATTTCTTCTTGGTGGTATTGGTAGAGGGCGCACGCGTCTGTGGACAGCTGCAGAAAGTCCTTGAGCGACAAGGCTTTGGCTCGCCCAAAACGCTGTGAGTCCCACCCGGGATAGGCACGCTTGAAAAAGAGAACAAGTCGCCGCATGGCCACACGGCTGTGGACAAGCCCTGACTTGTTCAAGTTCTTTCCACAGACTTGCCCACAGGGGCGTCCCGGGTCGGGCCTCAATCGATGCCCACCACCTTGTGCATCTGCACCGAGAGCTTCCACTGCGGATGGGCCAGGCAGTAGGCGATGGCCTCGCGCGTGTGCTGCTTCTGCAGCAGGGGCGTGTCCATGGGCTGCAGGTAGAAGTGCTGGAAGTCCAGGCCGGCAAAGCGCTCCGGCCGGGCCAGGGGCTGAGGCCAGACCAGCTTGAGCTCGTGGCCGCGGGTCAGCACGATCTCGGCATCGGCCTTGGGGCTGACGCAGATCCAGTCCAGCCCCGCCGGCGCGGGCTGAGTGCCATTGGTTTCCACCGCCACCTCGAAGCCCTGGGCATGCAGGGCCTCGATCAGGGGCTCATCCAGCTGCAGCAGAGGCTCGCCGCCGGTGCAGACCACATAGGGCTTGCCGCCCGGGCCACCCGCCCACTTGGCCGCCACGGCCGCGGCCAGCTCGGCCGCGGTGGCGAACTTGCCGCCACCCTGGCCATCGGTGCCCACGAAGTCGGTATCGCAGAAGCTGCAGACGGCGTCTGCGCGGTCCTGCTCGCGCCCGCTCCAGAGATTGCAGCCGGCAAAGCGGCAGAACACCGCCGGCCGCCCGGCCTGGGCGCCCTCACCCTGCAGGGTGTAGAACATTTCCTTGACCGCGTAAGTCATCGCGACGGCCCTCCCCTCAGACCGGAATCAGCTCGTCGGCGCGGTGCACGCTGACGATGGCGCCCGAACCCCGGGTCTCGTACAGATCCACCCGGTCGATCTGCGGCAGCACCGCCCGGCCCTTGGCCAGCACCCAAGCGGCCAGGCTGGCGGCATCGCCGTCCGGCAGATCGGCAATCTCGTACAGCGGCCGGTGGTCGATGGCCTTGAAGATGGGATCGAACAGGGTCTTCACATCGCCGAAGTCCACGGTCCAGCCCTGCACCTCGTCCAGCGGCGCGCTCAGGTGCAGGCGCAGGGTGTAGGTGTGGCCATGGATGCCGCGCAGCGGGTGCTCGGCGGGGGCGCGCTTTAGCTGGATGGCGGAGTCCAGGGTCAGCTCCTTCCAGATGCGGTAGCGGCTGCCGTCGTAATTGGCACCGCAGGAGCCGGTTTCATAGACCGTGACCCAGCTCAGCTCAGGCAGCTGGGGCTTGAGCCGCTCCCACAGCCAGGCCGAGATCACCTCGCTGGTGGGGTTGGCCAGGCCCTCGATGCTGTTGAGGCATTGGTAGTTGAGCTGCATGTGGAAGGGCGCCCAGACCTCGTCCAGATGGTCATAGTCCACCGCCAGGTCGCGCTCGCCCAGGTCCTGGTTGGCATGCAGGATCACTTCAAAGCCATGGCCGTGCATGCGGCCGCATTTGTGGCCCGCCGGCACATTGGGGAGCTGGTGCGCGGCCTGGAAGCGGTAGCGGCGCCAGACATGGGCCTGACCGGATACGTCCAGATCCACGCCCGAATGCTGGGTGCTCTGTATGCCCACCTGCTGGATGCCGGGCACGCCGAACTCCGTCTCCAGGCGCTGACGTATCCAGCGCGCGAGGTTCTCGTCGGTGGGCTGGGCCAGGCTGTCATTGAGCAGGGCATGGTCCAGGGGCGCGACGCAGGCTTCCAGACGGCGGCGCAGCTCCTCGACTTCTCCGCCCGGGAAAGGCGCCCAGCCCTGCGGCAGCAGGGCACGCACGGTGGCGAAATAGCTGTGGCCATGCAGGCCATGGCTGCGATGCGAACTCGACAGTGCCGGAATGCGGCAGGCCGACTCGAAACCGCCGGAGGCGGTGTGAAGTGTGGAATGGATCTGGCTCATAGGGAGAGGCGGCAGTGTGACATGGGCCGCCATGGGCGCCTAGGGCGAAGCCGGGCGGGGCAAACAGGGGCGGAGGCACTTGTACAGCGCTGCGTTTGTTATTCCTGTCTTATTGATTTATCAAATTGGTAGTCTTAGTAGAGGGGCCACCAGCCTGTGGACAAGCCAGATTTTCCCTTTTGCGACAAAGGTTTGTCTTGCGATCAAGCTTGTGGGCCGACACGGGCACAAATTCCGGCTCAACAGACAACAACTTGGCGAAACGCGCCGACCCTGTGGATAAGCAGGGTCTTGTTCAAGAATTATTCACAGACTTGTGCATAAGTACCCAGCGCCGACTTGATCCGGCAGGTCTGCGCGCCGGTCGATAATGGTTTCCCGGGTCAGTAAGCCCTGCTGCTGCTGGCGCGCAGGCATAGCAGAACCGCCCGGGACCCGCCTGTCCCGATGACGCCATGCCGATGAAGACTTTTTTCCCTGTGCGCGCCCTTGGCCGGAGCCAGCCTGCCCTGCTGCTGCCCTTGTTGCTCTTGGCCATGCTGCCGTCCGGCGCCGCCGTGCCCCCGCCCGACCACTCGGCCGCCCCGCAGCACCAGCACGCCGGCAAGGTGGTGGAACTGCCGCCCGAGCCGGGCAGCATGGCCGCCCTGCTCAAACTGCCTGTCAATGCCCGCCATATGCTGGTGCTGGATGAGGACGGCCGCGTGCTGGCCAGCAAGGCGGCCGAAGCCGTGGTCCCCATTGCCTCCCTCACCAAGCAGG
>NZ_JBKCLH010000135.1:0-11915 GCF_046300915.1 Roseateles sp.
GTGCTGGACCCGGCGGGGGGGCTGGTGGGGCTGATCAGCCGCGCCGACCTGTTGCGCGATGATCGCCTGCCGGCCGAGCTGGCCGAGATCGAGGCCTGGCAGGCTCGCCTGGCCGCACCGGTGGCCGCGCTGATGTGGAGCCCGGTGCCCAGCGCCCAGCCGGACACGGGGGTCCGGGAGGCGGCACAGCTGCTGCTGGAGCTGCGCCTGCCCGGCCTGCCGGTACTTGACGAGCAGGGGGCGCTGCAGGGTTTTCTGTCGCGCAGCGACCTCTTGCGCGCTCTGACGCACGAACCCCCGCTGGACCTCTGGAGTTGAGCGGGCGGGCGTGGCCACGCCGCTTGAAGTGCGCGGCGGCGTGAAAAATCCCGCTGTCTGGCGCTGGCGCCGTGGTTCGGAATTCCCGGGTCACCCTTAGCATGCTGCCCATGTCGTCCGCCGCCAGCACCCCGTCCAGTCACCAAGCTCTTGAGCAGCTCGCCCACGAGCTGCCGGACGCTTGCGAGCGCCTGGCCTATGTCAAGGAAATGACGGCCCAGGCCGCCAACAAGGTGCTGGGCTTGGTGGACGAGGGCATGGACAAGGCCGAGCAGGTGCGTCGCCAGGGCAAGGATCTGTCCGAATCACTGGCGCGCCTGGCCACCTCGCCGGACCTGAGCGTGGAGCGCGCGCGGGCCATGATGCGGCTGTGCGCGGCCTACGCGGCCTCTGCAGCCGCCTTTGCCGAGCGGGAGAAGAGCCTGCACGGCGAGATCATGATGGCGCAGGATTTCCAGGATCTCTCGGGCCAGGTCATCAACAAGGTCATCCGCATGCTGGAGCATGCCGAAGAGCCCTTGAACGCCCTGGTTGGCGAGATCGCAGCGCCGGCCGCCGCCGCCGATCAGCTGCAGGGCGTGCAGACGCCCGACAAGGCCCTCAAGCAGGACGATGTGGACGACCTGCTGGCCTCGCTGGGCTTCTGAGCAGCCGCCCCTGCGCCTACCAGGACGCCGGGTTCAGCCGGTAGAAGCCTGAGAGCAGGCCGTACAGCGCCGGGTGCTGGGTTTGCAGAGCGTCAGGGCGCTCGAAGAAGACCTCGCTGGCCACAGCGAAGAACTCGGCCTGATCGACGCTGCCGTACGCGCTGAGCAGCGTTTCTTCACCGCGCGCCACGCGCTCTTGCAGCCCCCGGTGCTCCGCCTGCATGACGGTCGACCACCGCCGCAAGGCCTGGGCATCGGCTTGGCTTGGGGTGCCATCCGCTTGGCCGGTGACTTGGTCGAGCTGGTGGGCGAACTCGTGGATCACCACGTTTCGACCGTCCTGTGGATCGGCCGCGTCCGCCAGCACTTCCTGCCAGGACAGCAAGACCTGCCCCTGGCTCCAGGATTCGCCCGCCAGCAGCTGGCGTTCTTCACGCTGCAGCCCGCCGGCGTCCTGTCTCAGGCGATCCACGTAGAAGGCGCTCGGGTAGAGCAGCACCTGGCGCAGCCGGGGATAGAGGCCGCGGGCGTCGCCCAGCAGGGGCAGGCAGGCCAGGGCGGCGATGGTGACCCGCATCTCGTCGTTCACCCGCAGGCCGGCGCAGCCGATGATGGGCTTTTCGGCCAGAAAGACCTGCATCAGCCCCTTCAGGCGCAGCTGCAGGTCGGCGGGCAGCCGGGCCACCAGCGGCACGCGCCGGCGCAGCAGGCGCCGCCAGGCGGCCGGGAAGGGCTGATGGGCCAGGCGCAGGCGGCGCCGCTCGCGCAGCCGGGGCTGGATCAGCAGGGCGATGACCAGGGCCAGGGCCAGGCCGCAAACGATCAGAAAAGCCATCATGGGGCGGAGGTCCTCGGGGTTTTCCGCAGATGGCCGCAGCTGCCTGGCTTTCAAGTCTGCGTTTACCCTTGTCCCCATGCATGACACGCCGCCCCGTCTACGCGCCTGGCAGGTCACGGTGGGCGGCATTGCCGGCCTGGTGCTGACCATTGGCCTGGCCCGCTTTGCCTACACGCCCTTGCTGCCTCTGATGCAGGCCCAGGCCGGGCTCAGCGATCTGGCCGCGGGCGCCCTGGCCGCCTGCAACTATCTGGGCTACATCAGCGGCGCCTTGCTGACGGCCTGGCTGGAGGACGTGCGTTGGCGCCATCGCCTCTACGGCTGGGGCCTGGTGCTGGCCCTGCTGAGCACGGCCATGATGGCCCTCAGCGCCGAGCCCTGGGTCTGGGCCCTGTCGCGCTATCTGGGAGGGCTGACCGGTGCGGCCGGCATGCTGCTGGGTTCGGGCCTGGTGCTGGGCTGGCTGATGCGTGCCGGCCGCCGTCCGGAACTGGGTCTGCATTTCACGGGCCTGGGTCTGGGCATCGTGGTCTCTGCCCTGGGAGCCATGCTGATGAGCCGCTGGGAGATGGGCTGGGTGGCGCAGTGGCAGGGTTTTGCCCTGCTGGGCTTGCCGCTGCTGGCCCTGGCCTGGTGCTGGCGCCCGCCCGTGCCGCCGCCGGCCTCTGCGGCGCAAGTCACACCGGGCCCGAGCCGGCGCTGGATGCGGCTGATGGCCGCCATGTATTTCTGTGCCGGCTGGGGCTTTGTGATCAGCGCGACCTTTACCGTGGCCATCGTGGAGCGTCAGCCCCTGCTGGCCGGGCAGGGGCCCTGGGCCTGGCTGCTGGTGGGGCTGGCGGCCACGCCGGCGGTCTTTCTGTGGGATCGGGTGGCGCGCCGTCTGGGGGAGCTGCGCGCCTTGCATTGGGCTCTCTTGCTGCAACTCTTCTCGGTGCTGCTGCCGGCGCTGTCGGCCAGCTTGGCGGCGGCGCTGGCTGGTGCCCTGCTGTATGGCGCGACCTTCATCGGCATTGTCAGCCTCACCCTGGCCCTGGTGGGGCGGCGCTCTCCGGGCAATCCGGGCAAGGCCATGGCCCGGCTCACCCTGAGCTATGGCCTGGCCCAGGTCAGCGCGCCGGCGTTGGCGGGCTGGCTGACCCAGCGCAGCGGCAGCTACCAGGCGGCGCTGTGGCTCACGGCCCTGATCCTGGTGCTGGGCATGGCACTGCTGTGGCGGCTGGCGCGCGAAGACGGCGCGGCGTCTGCGCCGTCTGTGGCTTGAGGCCCGGTCGTCAGCCGTTCAGGCTGATGCTGCGTTGTAGCGCCATGCGCACTCGCGAGTAGCGCATGGCGCTGCGCCGCTTTTGGCAGGCGGCCCCTCGCACACCCCGTGATACCGTCCGCCTTCAAGGCACGGAAGCGGTCTTGCAGCTTGTACGAAGAAGAAGCCATGAAATCGATCAATACGGCGCGGCCGGCGCGACAGACCCTGGTGATGGTCCTTTGCATGGCTGTGCTTGCCTCGCCCGCGGCGGCGCAGCAGGAGAGGACACTGGAACTGCGTTCCGAGGGCGAGCTTGTTTCCCGCAAGCTGCCTGCGGGCACCCGCGATGTCGAGCTGGATCAGCAGTTGGGCGGGGCCTGCCGTTTCAACCGCAGCTGGGGCTATGACCTCAGCCAGATGGAGCTCTGGGTGAACGAGGGCTGCGCTGCGCGCTTTCGTCTGATCGGGGAGTTCCGCGAATCCGACCGCCAGGATCAGGGCGAGGGCTCAGCCGAGTCCTCGTCCTCGAGCAACGCGGTGGCGGCGGTGGCCGCGGTGGCTGCCATTGCCGGCCTGGCTTTGCTGGCTTCCAAGTCCCGCGACAAGAACGAGGATCCGGGAGACTGGAACGGTCAGCAGGGCTATGGGCGGCAGATCCGGGGTGCCGCAGGGCTGTGCCTGGATATCAGCGGGCGCGTGCGCGAAGGCGCTCCCGCCATCATCTATGGGTGCAACAACGGTGCCAATCAGCGCTTTGAATGGGGGCCGCGCGGCGAGATCCGGGTGGGCGGGCTCTGTCTGGACGTGGCCAATGGCGACCGCGGCAACGGGGCCGGCGTGATTGCCTTTCGCTGCAATGGCGGCGAGAACCAGCGCTGGCGGTCGCGCAGCGGGCAGATCCGCTCGGCCATGAACGGCAAATGCCTGGATGTGCGGGATGCCCGCATACGCCCCGGCCAGCCGGTGCAGATGTGGGACTGCCACGGTGGGCAGAACCAGCGCTGGTGGTGGTGAGGCGTCTGCGGACAGCCTGAGGGTTCAGCCGCTGCGGCGCAGGCGCTTGCGCTCGGCGGCCGCCTCCTGGCGGCGCAGCTCTTCCTGCTCGCCCAGCAGCACCCAGCGGTCGAACTCCGCCGGTGTTTCCAGCGTAATGCGGCCCAGCGTGCCCTGACGGAACTCGTACATCAGGATTTCCGCTGCCTTTTGCAGATTCACCCTGCCGCCACTGAGCACGGCGCCGCGCTTTCTGCCCAGCTGTTCCAGCAGCTCCTCGTCGCTGAGCTCGGGGGCGATCTCCAGCTTGTAGCGCTCCTGCAGCTGAGCGGCGTAGTGCTGGCGCAGATAGGCCAGCAGCTCCACCGCCACCTCTTCCTCGACAAAGGCATTGCGACCGATGGCGCCGCTGGCCGCCAGATTGAAGCCCGACTGCGGCACGACGATCTTGGGCCAGAGCATGCCGGGGGTGTCGAAGAGGTAGAAGTCGTTCTCCAGCACCAGCTTCTGCTCGACCTTGGTGATGCCCGGCTCATCGCCGGTCTTGGCCGCGCGCTTGCCCATCAAGGTGTTGATCAGGGTGGACTTGCCCACATTGGGAATGCCGCAGATCAGCACGCGCAGGGGCTTGGCCATGCCGCCGCGCAGGGGGGCCAGCTCGCGACAGGCGCTCATCAAGGCCTTGGCCGGTGCCGTAATGCTGGCGTCCAGGCCTATGGCCCGGGTGTCTGGCATGGCGTTGTAGTGGGCCAGCCACTCGGTGGTGCGCGCCGGATCGGCCAGATCCTGCTTGTTCAGCAGCTTCAGTGTGGGCTTGCCCTGGGTGAGCTGGGCCAGCAGGGGGTTGCGGCTGGAGCCGGGCAGGCGGGCGTCCAGCAGCTCAATCACCACGTCCAGGCCCGCCTTCATGCGTTCCTTGATCGCGTAGCGGGTCGAATTCATATGACCCGGGAACCACTGGATGCTCATCGATGTCCTGCTGTCGCCATGCTGCAAAGTCCGCATTGTCTCCGCCGCTGCATGTGAAGTTGGCGGGTGTCCGTGCTTCTTTTTCGCATTTGGGCCTCAAGTTTGCGTGGCAGCTGCCGATCTTCGGGATGTCTGCAGCTGTTTTGGAGGCTCTCATGGCCGTCAGCATGTCCACCGCCCTGTCTGGGCTCTCGGCCGCCCAGGAGCGGCTGCGCGCCTCTGCCCACAACACGGCGAACCTGCAGACCCAGGACTTCCGGCCCGAGCGTGTGGTCCTGGCCACTTCCGAGAGCGGCGGCGTGCAGGCTGAGGTCGAGCGCGGACGCGAGACCCAGGTTTCGGCCGAGCGTGAACTGGTGGAGCAGCGCAGTGCGACCTACACCTATGTGGCCAATCTGCGGGTGCTGGAGACCCAACTCAGGGCCCAGGGAAGCTTGCTGGACATCAAGGCTTAAGGATATAAGCAGCCGGTATTTGCTGCGTCGCACAAGCGCTCGTTAAAATCGTGGGTTATTACTTAAGCCCCGCTCATGAGTGCTTTCAACGAAGAACAGGTGCTGAGCGTCCGTCACTGGACCGACCGGCTGTTTAGCTTCACCACCACCCGCGACACCGCCTTCCGTTTCCAGAACGGGCATTTCACGATGCTGGGCCTCAAGGTGGAGGGCAAGCCCCTGCTGCGCGCCTACAGCGTGGCCAGTGCCAACCATGAAGAGCATCTGGAGTTCTTCAGCATCAAGGTGCCCGATGGTCCGCTGACCTCGCGCCTGCAGCATCTGCAGCCGGGTGACAAGTTGCTGATCGGCCGCAAGCCCACCGGCACCCTGCTCATCGATTACCTGAACCCCGGCAAGAATCTGTGGCTGCTCGCTACGGGCACGGGTCTGGCGCCCTTCCTGAGTGTGATCCGTGATCCGGCGACCTATGAGCGCTTCGAGAAGGTCATCCTGGTGCATGGCTGCCGCGAGGTGGCCGAGCTGGCCTATCAGGACCTGATCTCGAAGGAGCTGCCGCAGGACGAGTTCCTGGGCGAGTTCGTCAGCAAGCAGCTGCTGTATTACCCCACCGTGACCCGCGAGCCCTTCCGCAACCAGGGCCGGATCACCGATCTGCTGGAGCAGGGCAAGATCGAAGCGGATCTGGGTCTGCCCAAGCTGGATGTGGCCAATGACCGCGTGATGATCTGCGGCAGCCCTGGCATGCTCAAGGATCTGAAGACCATGCTGGAGACCCGGGGCTTCGTCGAGGGATCGACCCAGACCCCCGGCCACTTCGTGATCGAACGCGCCTTCGTGGAGCAGTAAGCCTCGGCCGGTGAGCTTCCGCTCTCGCTGGCCTTGAACCCGCGCCCGCCGTGTCGGTCAGACCGAAACGGCGGGCGCTGTCACATGGGTTGCTTGAGTTGAAGCTGCCGGTGGCGCGCCCATCGGCAGCGCGGACCAGACTTGGATTTCAGGTGCGCGCCGCCTTTGCGGCACGACGCAGGGCCACGGCATCGGGCAGGGCATCGGCGGCCTGCCCCAGCAGGCGGAACACGCCCACGGAGTCCGCCACCTCTTGGGCTTTTTCGTTCAGTCCCATGGCTGCGGCCGAGACTTCCTCGACCAGGGCGGCATTCTGCTGGGTCAGGCTGTCCAGTTCGGACACGGCTGCGTTGATCTGGTCCATGCCCTGCATCTGTTCATGCATGCCCTGGCTGATGCGCTGAATCAGACCGCACACATCTTCCACGGCGTGCTGCACCTCGCCCATGGCGTGGCGAGCACTCTGCACCTGCGCATCACCCTCGGCCACGCGTTCGCTGGAGGCCTGGATCAGTCCACGCACTTCCTTGGCGGCCTCGGAGGTGCGCTGGGCCAGGGTGCGCACCTCGGCGGCGACCACGGCGAATCCGCGGCCCTGCTCGCCCGCTCGCGCCGCCTCCACTGCGGCGTTCAGCGCCAGGATATTGGTCTGGAAGGCGATTGAGTCCACAACCTGAATGATGTCGGCAATGCGAGCCGAGGCCCGGCTGATGTTCTCCATCGTGGCGGCCACGGCCGCCACGGCCGCGGCGCTGCGTTGGCTGACCTGACGCGCGGCATCGGCTTGGCTCGCGGCATTGGCCGCCATCTCGGTACTTGCGTGCACGGTGGAAGTGATCTGTTCCATCGAGGACGCCGTCTCCTGGAGGCTGCTGGCCTGGCTCTCGGTTCGGCCGGAGAGGTCCTGGTTGCCGGCCGATATGGCCTGCGAACCTTGGCGTACCTGCATCACGCCGATGCGGGCGTCGCGCACGATGGACATCAGGTTGACATTGAGTTGGGCGAGGGCCGTGATGACACGCCCAATCTCATCGCGCCGGGTGTTCTTGATGTGCTGAGTCAGATCGCCAGCGGCGATGCGATTGGCAAAGTTCACCAGACTCTCGATCGGCGCGATCGCTGCGCGGCGCAGATACCAGCCGCCCAGCAGGGTCAGCAGGGCCACCATGACGATACCGCTGCTTGTGGCCCAGCCACCGCCGTTGGCCAGTTTGTGGCCCAGATACAGGCCGCTGAGCCCGGACAACAGCACCACCAGGTTCATGCGCGCGCCCAAGCTGAGTCGCAACAGTTCGCGCAGGCGTCCGATGAGGGAGCGGTCGATCAACTGGCCCTGACGCAGGCGCAGTGTCCCTTGCGCCCCTTGATCGCGCATGCGGGTGTAGAGCCGCTCGGCACGCTCCACATCCTCCCGCTCCGGCTCGGTGCGCACCGACATGAAGCCGTTTGGCCGGCCCTGCTCGTCCAGCAGGGGTGTGACATTGGCTTGCACCCAGTAGTGGTCGCCGTCTTTGCGGCGGTTCTTCACCAGGGCCGACCAAGGCAAGCCGGCCTGGATGGTCTCCCACATATCTCGGAAGGCCTCGGCGGGCATGTCGGGATGCCGGATCATGTTGTGGGGTTGCCCCATCAACTCCTCGCGCGGGTAGCCGCTGACGCTCACAAACGCGCTGTTGCAGTAGAGGATGCGGCCTTGAAGGTCCGTGGTGGAGACCAAGGTTTCGCCACGCGGAAACGGGAACTCGCGCTGGCTTACGGGGCCATTGTTTCGCATCTAGACACTCCCTGATGTAAGCCGCCCGGAAAGGGCGGCAACAAGTTGTCCGGCGCACCTGGCTGTTTAGGATATCGTTGTGCGCATAGCGAGCATAAGCGACGCGACTCAATACTGGCTGCTCAATGACGGGTTTGTGGCGCAAACACCGAGTGGCGGATGAGTGGCAGATCAAAAAGAAAGCCCGCCGTAAGGCGGGCTCTTGTCGGGGCGCGGTGATTTGTCCGGCCGCTGCTCAGTCCTCGTTGCGGAAGACCAGCTTGACCTCGTGCGTCTGCTTCTCGCCGCTGGCTTCGAAGCGCCAGTCCATCAGGGCGCGAGTCACGGCCCTGTCGAAGACGCGGCGCGGCTCGGCCTCCACGATGGCGACATCGGTGACCTTGCCGTCGGCATCGATACTCAGCTTGGCCTTGACCACGCCGGAGCTGATGGACTGCTGGGCAGCCTCACGCGGAAACTCCGGCGGCACCTTCTTGATGACCTTGGGTGCGGCGGCCTGGGCGGCAAAGCTCAGCATCAGGGCGCTGGCGGCCAGGATCTGGAACAGGGGGCGGAGGGACGGCTTCATGGGGACCTCGTCTTGATGTCTTTGTATGGGGGAGTGGGTTTCAGGCCCGCTGCGGGGCCGCGCGGAAGAATCCGATTGCATCCAGCAGGCGGGTGGAGCTTTCCTTGAGCTCGTCGGTGGAGCGGCTGAGCTCGTCCACCAGGGTGGTGTTCTGCTGCGTGGTTCGATCGAGCTCGTTCATGGCGGTGTTGACCACGCCCACGCCGGCAGCTTGTTCCTGGGCCGAGTGCGAGATTTCCTCGATCAGCTGACCCATATTGTTGACCTCGTCCACCACCGAACGGATGGTGGCACCTGCGTTGTTGACCAGGGCGGTGCCGGCCTCGACCTTGACCGAGGACTCCTGGATCAGCACCTTGATCTCCTTGGCGGCCTGGGCACTGCGCGATGCCAGGGCGCGCACCTCGGAGGCCACGACCGCGAAGCCCTTGCCATGCTCGCCGGCACGGGCAGCTTCCACCGCGGCATTCAGTGCCAGGATATTGGTCTGGAAGGCGATGCCGTCGATCACACCGATGATGTCGCCGATCTTCCTGGAGCTCTGGCTGATGGCTTCCATGGTGTTGACCACCTCGGTCACCACCGCACCACCGGCGGAGGCCGACTGGCGGGCCTTGCTGGCGATGCCGGCAGCCTTGCGGGTGAGCTGGCTGGCGCCGGTCAGGTTGGAGGCGATCTGCTCCACCGAGGAGGCGGTGTTCTGCAGGCTGGCGGCCGAACGCGCGGTGCGGTCCGACAGGTCCTGGTTGCTGCCGGCGATCAGGCCGGAGTTGTGCGCCACTTCGCCGGCAGCCGAGCTCACGCTCTGCACCACGCCCGACAGGGCCACCTGCATATCGCGCATGGCGGTCAGCATCTGCGACAGCTCGCACTTGCCTTCGACCTCGATGCGCTGCGTCAGATCGCCGGCAGCAATCGCTTGGGCAGCCGCTTGTGCCTTGCGGGCAGGCAGCACGATGGAGCGGGCGATGGTGAAGCCGCCGCCCACGCCGATCACCACGGCCACGACCACCAGCAGGGCCGTGATCACGATCGCATTACGGGCCAGTTCGCCGCCGGACACGGCCAGATCGCGGGCATTGCTGAACTGCAGATCCACCAGACCCTTGAGGCTGGCCTGGTAGGCTTGCTGGGCCGGGCGCACATCGGTGATCAGGCTTTCGCGCGACTCGTCGGGATTGCCGGCCTCGGCGATCTTGCGGAACTTGGCCACTGCCGCGAGGAACTTGCCTTCGGTCTCGCGAACCTGGGCGATCAGTTCCTTTTCCTTGCCGTCGGCGCCGGCGCCCAGGCTGGCCAGTTGTTTCTCGGTATCGGCAATGGCCTCATCCATGGCAGCGTTCTGGCGCTTGATCTGGCGGGCCTCGTCCAGCAGGATCAGGTCGCGAGCCGCACGGGCGATCACGTTCACATTGCCTTCCAGCGCATTGGCGGCGGCAATCTTCACCAGGCTGGTGTTGGCGGTGCTGTCCAGGTCCTGGGCCAGGCGGCTGGCATTCTGCGCGCCAAAAGCGCCGACCACGATCAGCAGCACGGCCAGCAGCACATAGCTGATGGTCAGGCGGTGGCTGATGCGCATCTGCGACAAGAGCTTCATCGGGGATCCCTCGGTTTGATCGGTTCGGTGATGTCTGGGTTCCGCGTTACGGAACGTGTCCGCACTATCGGTCCGAAAACACCGCGATTGAGGGGGGCGCCGTAAGCTCGGTGAAAGCGCGTGAAAAAGATCGCGGACGGCGGGGGTGACCTAGGGTAAGTCCGAGGGGGCTCGGGAGCCCATTATCGAGAGGGGGTCAGGTCTTGCTACTTCGGCCTACGGGACCGGCTACTTGAGCCGGATCACATCGACCGCGCGCAGCTCACCCGCCTCGTTGCCCCAGCTGTTGCGCACATGGCTGGCGACTGCAGCGAGCTCCTGATCGCTTAGCACGCCAGCGAAGGGCGGCATGCCGAAGGGGCGTGGGTTGCCTGCGGTGGAGGGTGCAAAGGCGCCACGCAGGATGACACGCAGCAGGTTCACGCCCTCGCCCTGGGTGACGCTGCGGTTGCCGGCCAGTGCCGGATAGATGCCTGGGACGCCCTCGCCCCGCTGACCATGGCAGGCCGCGCAGTGCTGTTCGTAGAGTTTGGTGCCTTGCTCCCGCAGCCCGACTTCGGGCGTCGGTCGGGCGGGCTGGGGGCGCTCCCGCTGAGGCAGCTCGCGCAGATAGCGGGCCATGGCTTCCAGATCGGGCTCACTCAAATGCTGCGTACTGCCCAGCACGACCTCGGCCATGGGGCCGAGGGCGCTGGCATGTGCATTGCGCCCGTCGCGCAACCAAGTCTTGAGCTCGCGCGTCGACCAATGGGCTACGCCCGCCTCGGCCGGGTCGTGCAGCGAGGGCGCATACCAGCCCAGGCCCTGGAGCAGATCGCCACGCAAGTCCGTCGGTCCACCATGGCCGCCCAAGGCATTGCGGCTGCCGTGACAGGCGCTGCAATGTCCCAGTCCCTGAACCAGGTAGGCGCCGCGATTCCAGGCCGCGTCGCGGTCCGGGTCCGGCGCATAGACGCCGGGGCGGAAGAAGAGTGCCCGCCAGACCGCCAGGGCCGCCTGGGTGTTGTAGGGAAAGCGCAGCTCATCGGGCGGCTTGGGACGTGCCACGGGTGCCAGGCTGCGCAGATAGTCATAGAGCGCGTCGCTGTCCTCGCGACGTATGAGGGTGTAGTTGTCATAAGGGAAGGCGGGGTTGAGCAGGCGGCCATCGCGACTGCGGCCTTGGTGCAGGGCACGCCAGAAGTCCTCGGCGGACCAATGGCCCAGGCCGGTGGCGGGGTCGGGTGTGAGATTGGGTGAAAAGACCGTGCCGAAGGGCGTGGGGATTGCCCGTCCGCCCGCATAGGGCGTGTCACCGCGAGCCGTGTGGCAGCCCATGCAGTTGCCGGCCCGAGCCAGGTAGGCGCCGCGAGCGAGCTGGTCCGGCGTTGGCGTCGGACGCGCCGCTGCGGCATTGGACGCCGGGCCGGTGAGCCCGAACCAGCCCCCCAGGCTCAGCAGGGCCAGTGGCAGGATCACCAGGCTCAGGCCGACCAGCAGGGCTGGCAGGCGCCAGGACTGGCGTCTCAGGCTCCTCAAGACAGGCCCCCGCACTTGAGCGGCAGCGGCTGCGGCATCCGGGCCTCAGGCTTGGGCGAGGCGGGCAGGGGTTGGGCGGCCAGCCACTGGGAGAGGGCGTTGATCTCCTCGGGGCGCAGGCGGCGCGCAATCTCGGCCATGCA
>NZ_JBKCLH010000136.1:0-8717 GCF_046300915.1 Roseateles sp.
CGCGCGCTCGTGCCGCAGCATGTGGCCGGTGCCCAGGCCCGAATCCATCGGCATGTGGGTGAGGCGGGTCTCGGAAACACCCGCCTCGATGGCGCGGTGGATGGGCGCGGCGCCGCGCCAGCGCGGCAGCAGGGAGGCGTGGATGTTCAGGCAGCCCAGACGCGGCAGGTCCAGCACCCATTGCGGCAGGATCAGGCCGTAGGCGGCCACCACCATCACATCGGGGCGGGCGTCGAGCAGGGCCCGGCGGCCGGCCTCGGCCTCCTCGGGGAACTTGCCATCGAGTCGCAGGCTGCGCGGCTGGACCACAGCCATGCCCTGCTCCAGCGCGAACTGCTTGACCGGCGAGGCCTGCAGCTTCATGCCACGGCCGGCGGGCCGGTCGGGCTGGGTCAGCACCAGGGGGATGTCAAAACCCGCGGCCTGCAGGCGCTCCAGCGCCACCCGAGCGAACTCGGGCGTACCGGCAAAGACGACGCGCATCGCGGCGGCCTCAGCGGCGGCGGGCCTGAGCGGCCTGCTGCTCTTCGCGGCCCTTCTTGACCAGCTTGGTCTTGATGCGCTCGCGCTTGAGCGGGCTCAGGTACTCCACGAAGACCTTGCCCATCAGATGGTCCATCTCATGCTGCACGCAGACAGCCAGCAGGCCCTCGGCGTCGAACTCGTAGGGCTGACCCTCGCGGTCGAGCGCGCGCACCTTGACCTTGGTGTGGCGGGGCACCTTGTCGTAGATGGTCGGCACGGAGAGGCAGCCCTCCTCACCCTCGGTCATCTGGGTGCTGGCCTCGACGATCTCGGGGTTGATCAGCACGCGGGGCTCGTTGCGGCCTTCCGAGGTGTCCATCACCAGCACGCGCTCGTGCACATCCACCTGGGTGGCGGCCAAGCCAACGCCCTCGGCGGCGTACATGGTTTCCAGCATGTCGTCGGCGAGTTGCTGGATGCGCGCATCGACCGCCGCCACCGGCTTGGCCACGGTGTGCAGACGGGCATCGGGATAACGCAGGATATTCAGGATCGCCATGGACAGGATCTTCAGGGTTGGACCGGCGCTGTGGATTGCACACAACGCCGCGTTTGTAAGCGCTTGCAAGAGGCCCATCGGGTGGGGCGCATTCATTGCGACCACCTGTGAATCTGGGCAGAATCCCCTCAAGCCAGGGCGGATTTTCGCCGATCTTGGAATGAGCCTCCAGGATGAGGCTCTATCACCCCTTTTCAATGAGACAGCGCCAGCCCGGAAGCCGCGGGCCTCGCGGCGCGGGAGCGAGCTTGATGACCCAGAGGCGGCACTACAGCCAGTTCATGCCCCTGCTGCCCCTGGCGGCGGCCCTGCTGACAACGCCCGCCCTGGCGGCCAACTACCCCATCACCAACGCCCAACGCCAGACCGCCGAGCAGGTCGCCCAGGCCGGCGTACCCTTGTCGGAGCTCGCGCCCAATGCGCCCGACGCCCACACCGTCAAACCCGGTGACACGCTGTGGGACATCTCCAAGCTCTTTCTCACCAGCCCCTGGCGCTGGCCCGAGCTCTGGGGCATGAACCGCGAGCAGATCAACAACCCCCATCTGATCTACCCGGGACAGGTGCTGATGCTGGTCAAGCGCGACGGACGGGCCCAGCTCCAGCTCGCCCAGGCCCGTGGCGGCAGCACGCCCGATGGCACGGTCAAGCTGAGCCCGCAGATCCGGTCCAGCCCGCAGGATGCCAACCCCATCACGGCCATCCCTCAGCATCTGATCGAGCCCTTCCTGAACGAAGCCATCGTTTTCGACAGCGATGAGCTGGCGACGGCGCCGCGCATCGTGGCGGCTCAGGAGGGTCGTGTCATGCTGTCCAAGGGCGACACGGCCTATGCCCGCGGCGAGCTGAGTCAGGCCAAGGACTACCGGGTTTTCCGCAGCGCACGCCCCCTGCGCGACCCCAGCACCCGCGAGATCCTGGGCTACGAGGCGCCCTACCTGGGCACGGCCGAGCTCACGCGCGCCGGCGAGAACCGCGAGCAGGCCGGCGGCAAGACCGAAATCGTCCCGGCCACCCTGCGCATCATGTCCAACAAGCAGGAAATCGGCGTGGGTGATCGACTCTCGCCGGTGCCACAGCGCAACTTCTCGCGCTATGTCCCGCATGCGCCGGCCCAGCCCATCTCCGGCCAGATCGTTTCCGTCTATGGCGATGCCCTGAGTGCGGGCCAGAACCAGATCGTGGCCTTGAATCGGGGCACTCGCGACGGGCTGGAACGCGGCCATGTGCTGGCTCTGTGGCGCGACGGACGGCGAGTGACCGATCGCACCGCGGAAAAGCGCGAGGAGATCAAGCTGCCGGACGAGCGGCACGGCGTGCTCTTCGTGTTCCAGACCTATTCGCGCGTGTCCTACGCCCTGATCATCTCCGTCCAGGAACCCGTGGGCGCGGGCGACCGCTTCACCCAGCCCTGAACCAGGCGGCGCCATCATGGAGCGCCGCGAACTTGCCGCTTGGCTGCGCTTGCAGCTCACGCCGGGCCTCGGATCTGCCGCTCAGCGCCGCCTGCTGGCCGCGCTGGGCACGCCCGAGCAGATCCTGGCCGCCTCGCCTGCGGCCTATCGCAGCGTGTTGACGCCGGCCGTGGCCGCCGCTCTGGCGCAGGAGCCGCAGGGTCTGGCGGAACTGCTGGACCGCAGCTGGAACTGGTTGCAGGCCGCGCCCCGCCGCCAGCTGCTCAGTCTGGGTGATGCCCGCTATCCCGCCTCGCTACTCCAAACGGCCGACCCACCTCCCCTGCTCTACGCTGAGGGCCAGCTGGATTGGCTGCATGTGCCGGCGCTGGCCATTGTTGGCAGCCGGCGCCCCACCGCCCAGGGGCGGGATACGGCGCGCGAACTGGCTCACGACCTGGCCGAGGCTGGCCTGTGCATCGTCTCCGGCCTGGCACTGGGCATAGACGGCGCCGCGCATGAGGGAGCACTTCAAGGCGGTGGCGGCACCATCGCCGTGCTGGGCACCGGGCTGGATCGGCTTTATCCCCCCACGCACCGCTCCCTCGGCCTGCGTATCGCCGAGCAGGGTCTGCTGCTCAGCGAGTACCCCCCGGGCACGCCGCCGCTGCCCGCCCATTTCCCGCGACGCAACCGCATCATTGCCGGCCTGAGCCAGGGCTGCCTGGTGGTCGAAGCGGCCCTGCAGTCGGGATCCCTGATCACGGCCCGCCTGGCGGCCGAGGCGGGCCGAGAGGTCTTTGCCGTGCCGGGGTCCATCCATGCCGCGCAGAGCCGTGGCTGCCACGCCCTGCTGCGAGAGGGCGCCAAACTGGTGGAAACCGCCCTGGATGTGCTGGAAGAGCTGCATCCGAGCCGGCCGCGCCCGCCTCGCGGCCCGGCACCTCGTGCCACAGCCGTCGTCGACCTCGCCAGCCCCGCCCCCCAACTCCCGCCGACCCTGGAGGCGGTGCTGGCGGCCATGGGCCATGACCCGGTCAGCCTGGATGCCCTGCAGGCTCGCGGGGGCTGGCCCACCGGTGAGCTGAATGCCCTGTTGTTGGAGCTGGAGCTGGCCGGTGCGGTCGCCCGACTGCCAGGCTCCCTGTTTCAGCGCCGCGCCCAGGGCTGAAGCCGGGACGATCCGCCGCTCGGCGACGGCCAAACTGCGCTGTTTTCGCGCGGCTGTTGGGGTCCCGGGGCTTTTGGGGGGTGGGTTATAGTGCTCGCATGTTCGACGTGCTGGTCTATCTCTACGAAACCTATTGGCGCCCGGACGCCTGCCCGGACCACGCCCAGCTGACCCGCAAGCTGTCTGCCGTCGGCTTCGAACGCGATGAAATTCAGGAGGCTCTGTCCTGGCTGGACGGGCTGGCCGCGACGGCCGGCAGCCATCAGGGCGAGCAGGGCCGGCTCAGCCTGCGCGTCTACTCCAAGGACGAGCTGGAACACCTGGGCGAGGCCTCGGTGGGCTTCATCAGCTTTCTGGAGTCGGCCGGCGTGCTGCCGCCGCCCATGCGCGAGATCGTGGTCGATCGTGCCATGGCCATTCCCGGCGCCCCCCTGGATCTGGAGGATCTGAAGATCATCGTGCTGATGGTCTTCTGGAGCCTGGGCGAGGAGCCCGACGCTCTGATCCTGGACGAGCTCTTCGTCGCACCGGAAGAGCGCTTGATCCACTGAGAATGAGCTGGCGGCTGTTGCCGCCCGCCCGACCCGCTAGTTCAGCAAGCGGCTGGGGTCCGCATCCAGCTTGGCCAGGGCATTGCGCGTGGCCTTGACGGTCAGGGCTTCGTCCTGAGCCGGCAGCAGCAGGCCGGCCTGCAGGAAGGCCGCCAAACGGCTGAGCTGGAAGAGCACGCCGCGCCCCTGAGGCGAGACAAAGAGCGTGAGCTGGTGGCGCATACCGCGCCAGGCCAGTTGCACGGCCTCGTTGCGCCCCCGATAGTCCAGCATGTACCAGCTGCCCACTTGCAGCTCCCGGGCCCAGGCCAGCATGGCCGGCGTGGGGGTGGAGCCCCCCTCGGCCACCACCTCCAGATCCTCGCTTTCATGGCCCGAGAGGTCGCGCACCAGAGACTCGTTGATCTCCAAGCCTCCCTCGGGCAGCAGGGCCTCCAGGGCCTGGAGCTGATCCATCAGCTCCTCCAGGCGCTCGCGCGGGATGGTGGCGGCCTTGGCCGTGAAGGCCGCCGCCAGGGAGTTGTTGAGGGCGCGAATCTGCTCGTCCTGCTTGCTGGCAGCCAAGCCGGCCTGGCCCATGCCATCACGCAGGGTCTTGAGCAGGGGCGGCAGCCGGCGGATCACCTCGGCCCGCTCCTCACGCGAGACCTTGGCGCTGGCGGACCAGATGAGGTCGGCCGCCGCGCGCTTCATGGCCTTGGTCTCCTCGGAGTGCGCGGCGGTGCGCACGGCCGTGACCGCCAGCACATCGGCCCACACCTGGAACAGGAATTCGCGCACCCCGTCCTGCACCGGCACCTCATTGAGCATCTTGCGCAGCTCGATGGTGTACTGGATGGCCAAGGTCTCGCGCTGCTCCACCTGCTGGGCCAGGGACACGCCCTTCATGGAGGCCTGGTTCTCGTTCTCGAAGTAGTGGTCCAGAAACTTCTCGAATTCGGTGAGCACGGTCTGGAACACACGCCGGCCGGTGTCGGGATAGGCCTCGACCACCTGCACGATGCGCTTGATCTCCCGCTCCAGGGCCTCGCCCACGCCGCTGCCGGACTGGGTGTTGAAGCCCATGACGCAGGCGCCCATGCGGTCGATCAGGGCACGGGCCGGATGGTCGGCCGCGGCAAAGAAATCGGGCTCGCTGACCGCCACCCGCAGCACCGGCATCTGCAGGCGGGCAAACCAGACCCGCACCGAGGCCGGAATGCGCTCCTCCTGCAGGATGCTCTGAAACAGCAGGGCCACGATCTCGATGGTGGCGCGCTCGGCCGGCGTGCCGGCCGCTTGCTTGAGCACCTGCTTGAACGCCTGGCTGCGCGCGTTCAGCTCCTCCAGCTGCTGGGCGGCAGGCAGCTCGATATCGGGCACGGCGGTCACCTGGCTGCGCCGCTGCAAGGCCTCCTGCGCATGGTGCATGGCCGCCGCCAGACGCGAGGGACGTGCCTGTTCCAGACTGGGCGGCTGCGACATCAGCACCGTGGGCGCGTGGGAGGTGGGCGTGGCGGCGGCAAAGCCTGGCACCTGGCGGCTGACCACGCGCTGCAGCAAGGCCATGACTTCGCCGGCGGCTGCACTGGCCTGGCTGCGCTGTATCTCGGTCGGCGCCACCTGGCGCGCCATGAAGGGGGTCTCGCCGGCCGCATCCGAGGGCCCGCGCCCTGCGGCGCCGCCCCCCGACTCCGCCGTGCGCCGGATAAAGGGGCGCAGATCGACCTCGGGCATCACCCCCTGGTCGATCAGCCAGTGATTGGTCTCGTGATAGGCGCCACCGAGGAGCTGGGCCAACTCAAGATGCAAGGGCGTCTTGAGCAACTGCCACTCGGAGGAGCCAAGGCCGCTGCGATACCAGGCATCCAAGGCCACACTGGCCACCACATGGGCACGCAGCAGATCATCGGTCCCCAGCTCGTCGCGCCCTTCGAGTTGCTGGATGCGGGTGCGCAGATCGGTGAACTCCCAGGACGCCTTGTCCATCATGGCCAGGGCCAGGCGCGAGGCGATGATCTCGCGCTCGATGGTGTCGTCGTCCACCAGGGACAGCGCCGCTGTCAGGCTGCTGGGGCCTTGTGCGGCGGCGCGGGCGTCACTGACACCGCCGGGCGAGGCGGCCTGCCGCAGCCCGGCGGCGAAACCGAGCTGCCAGCCCGGCCCATGCTGGTTCCAGGCCGCCACGCCATCACGCCGCGCCTGGGCAACGTTGTACTCGGCAGGCAGCAGCAGTAGTTGCTGGGCAGCCTCGCCCAGGACGCTGCCGACCTGCACGATCCCGCGCACCAGGGCATCCAGATAGACACGCCGCGCTTGGGAAGCCAGGGCTTGTTGGCGGGTGGCGGTCATGTAGGCGAATAGCGGCGCATCAGGGTTTGCGAATGACTCTACACCACCGCTCCGGCGTTGGGATCGTCAGGATCCTCCTTGTTGACCGGACCCTTGATCAGATCCTCGCGCTTGACGCCCAGCCACATGGCGATCGCCGCGGCCACGAACACCGAGGAGTAGATGCCGAAGCAGATGCCGATGGTCAGGGCCATCGCAAAGTGGTGCAAGGTCGGGCCGCCAAAGATCAGCATGGACAGCACCACCAGCTGGGTCGAGCCGTGCGTGATGATGGTGCGGCTCATGGTGGAGGTGATGGCGTGGTCGATCACCTGCGCGGTGTCCAGCTTGCGGTATTTGCGGAAGGCCTCGCGCACCCGGTCGAAAATCACCACCGACTCGTTCACCGAATAGCCCAGCACCGCCAGCACCGCCGCCAGCACCGCCAGCGAGAACTCCCACTGGAAGAAGGCGAAGAAGCCCAGGATGATGACGATGTCGTGCAGGTTGGCAATGATGCCGGCCACGCCGAACTTCCACTCGAAGCGCATGGCCAGGTAGATCACGATGCCCAGCACCGTGAAGCCCAGGGCCTTGGCCGCGTCCCAGGCCAGCTCGGCACCGACGGCCGGGCCCACCACCTCGGAGCGCGAGAGCTTGATCGGCTCGACCTGGCTGGCATTGGTGCAGACGGGCTTGCTGATGGCCTCGCCCTTGTCGCTGATCTGCTGGCGCACGCTCACGGTGCCGTCCTCGGCCTTGCAGAGCTCGGTGAAGACCTTGTCCACCACCTCGGTCTGCTTCTCGCCTTCACGCACCGGCAGGCGGATCATCACATCGCGCGAGCTGCCGAAGTTCTGAACCTGGATCTCGCCATAGCCCATCTTTTCGATGGTCTTGCGAACCTTCTCGGTATCGGCCGCCTGGTGCGTCTCGACCTCAAGCAAGGTACCACCGGTGAACTCGATGGAGAAGTGCAGGCCGCGGGTGACCAGGAAGAACACCGCGACGGCAAAGGTGATGAAGGAAATCGCGTTGAACAGCAACGCGTGCTTCATGAACGGGAAATCCCGTTTGATGCGGAACAGTTCCATGTCTGTGTATCCCTTGCTCAGACCTTGGGGGCCTCAGGCGCCTCGGGCGCCGGCTTCCACACCTGACCGATGGCCAGGGACTTGAGCTTCTTCTTGCGGCCGTACCACAGGTTCACCAAGGCACGGGAGAACACCACCGAGGACAGCAGCGAGGTCAGGATGCCCAGGCAGTGCACCACGGCAAAGCCCTTGATGGGGCCCGAACCGAAGGCCAGCAGCGCCACGCCCGCAATCAGGGTGGTGACGTTGGAATCCAGAATGGTGGCGAAAGCCCGCTCATAGCCGGCGTGGATGGCCGCCTGCGGACTGGCGCCGTTGCGCAGCTCCTCTCGGATGCGCTCGTTGATCAGCACATTGGAGTCGATGGCCATGCCCAGGGCCAGGGCCATGGCGGCAATGCCGGGCAGGCTCATGGTGGCCTGCAGCATGGACAGCAGGGCCATCAGCAACAGCAGGTTGAAGCCCAGGGCCAGGGAGGAGAACAGGCCGAAGAGTGCGTAATACACACACATGAACACGGCAACCGCCACAAAGCCCCAGGTCACGCTGTTGATGCCCTTGGCAATGTTCTCGGCACCCAGGCTGGGGCCGATGGTGCGCTCCTCGATGATCTCCATGGGCGCAGCCAGGGAGCCGGCGCGCAGCAGCAGGGCCGTGTCATTGGCCTCCTGCGTGCTCATGGCGCCGGTGATCTGGAAGCGGTTGCCCAGCTCGGAATTGATGCGCGGCGCCGTGACGACCTCACCCTTGCCCTTTTCGAACAGGATGATGGCCATGCGCTTGCCGATGTTCTCGCGCGAGACCTCCTTCATGATGCGGGCGCCCTTGGCGTCCACGGTCAGATTGACCGAAGGATTCTGGTTCTCGTCGAAGCCGGCCTGGGCGTCGTTCAGGTTGTCACCGGTCAGCACCACCTGGCGCTTGACGATGATGGGGCCGAAGCCGCGGTCCATGTAGCGCTCGGTACCGAAGGGCACGGGGCCGGAGCCGCTGAGCGCCGCCTGGGCCTCGGCGCTGTCGTCCACCATGCGCAGCTCCAGCGTGGCGGTGCGGCCGATGATGTCCTTGGCCTTGGCCGTGTCCTGCACGCCGGGCAGTTGCACGACCACGCGGTCCACGCCCTGCTTCTGGATCACCGGCTCGGCCACGCCCAGCTCGTTGACCCGGTTGTGC
>NZ_JBKCLH010000137.1:0-6865 GCF_046300915.1 Roseateles sp.
GTGCCCGAGGGCGCGGCCGAGGGCGTGGTGGCCGAGCGCCGCGCCACGGCCGAGGCGGCCTTGCAGCGCGTCAAGGCCGGTGAGGACTTCGCCGCCGTGGCTCGCGAGGTCTCGGAAGACGGCAACAAGGCCCGCGGTGGCGAGATCGGTCTGCGCCAGGCCGACCGACTGCCCGATGCTTTTGTGGACTTTGTGCGTGACCTCAAGAGTGGCGAGCTGGCGCCCCAGCTGCTGCGCTCGGGCGCCGGCTTCCATGTGCTCAAGCTGGTGCAGCGCCGCGACGGCAGCGAGGCCGGCAATCTGGTGACCCAGACCCGCGCCCGCCATGTGCTGCTGCGCCCCTCGCCCCAGCTGCCGGCCGAGCTGGCCGCGCAGCGCCTGCAGGAATTCAAGCGCGCCATCGAGGCGGGCCGTGTCAGCTTCGAGGCCGTGGCCCGCGACAACTCCGAGGACGGCAGTGCGCCTCAGGGCGGTGATCTGGGCTGGGTCGCGCCGGGCGCCTTCGTGCCCGAGTTCGAGGAGGCCATGAACGCCCTGCCCGTGGGCGGGCTGTCCGACCCCGTGGTCTCGCGCTTCGGCCTGCACCTGATCAAGGTGGAGGAGCGCCGCGAAGTCGAGGTGGACCCCAAGCAGCTGCGCGAGCAGGCCCGCAATGCCCTGCGCGAGCAGAAGTACGAAGACGCCTACAAGGAATGGGTGCGCGACCTGCGCGCCCGGGCCTTCGTCGAGCTGCGCGAGTGGCAGTAAGAAGCACTCAATGGCCCATATCCCGCGCAAGCGCTTCGGTCAGCACTTTCTGACCGACCGCGTCATCATTGATGGCATCGTCGATGCCATCGCCCCGGCCGAGGGCGATGCCCTGGTCGAGATCGGCCCCGGGCTCGGCGCGCTGACCCTGCCCCTGCTGGAGCGCATGCCGGCCAGCAGCCGGCCGCTGACGGTGGTCGAGCTGGACCGTGATCTGGCCGCGCGCATGAGGAAGCGCGAGCATATCGAGGTGGTCGAGTCGGACGTGCTGAAGGTGGACTTCGGCGCGCTGGCCGAGGCCCGCGGGCGCAAGCTGCGCGTGGTGGGCAATCTGCCCTACAACATCTCGACGCCCATCCTGTTCCACCTGCTGACCTTTGTCGACCGTGTGGTCGACCAGCACTTCATGCTGCAGAAGGAAGTGGTGGACCGCATGGCCGCCGGCCCCGGCGGCAAGGACTATGGCCGCCTGTCGGTGATGCTGCAGTGGCGCTATCAGGTGGAGTCCATCATGGACGTCCCGCCCGAGGCTTTCGATCCGCCGCCGCGGGTGGACTCGGCCATCGTGCGCATGCTGCCCTATGAGCAGCCCGCCACGCTGGATCCGGCCCTGCTCGAAGAACTGGTGGCCAGCGCCTTCTCGCAGCGCCGCAAGCTGCTGCGTCACAGCCTGGGTCGCTGGCTCGAAGCCCGCGGCTATGGCGGCCACTTCGACCTGCAGCGCCGCGCCGAGGAGGTCCCGGTGGCCGAGTACGTGGCGCTGGCGCAGGCCGTCGGCGCCTGAACGGCGCCGAGCTCCGAATCAAGCGCGTCGGCCCCGGCCCAGCAGGGCCCACAGGATCAGCGCGCCGAAGGTGGCGGTTCCGATGCCACCCAGGGTGAAGCCGCCGAACTTCAGCGTGTAGTCGCCCGTGCCCAGCACCAGGGTGATGGCCGCGACGATCAGATTGCGGTTGTCGGAGAAGTCCACCTTGTTGTCCACCCAGATCTTGGCGCCGGCCACGGCGATCAGGCCGAAGACGACGATGGACACCCCGCCCATCACGGCCAGCGGAATGGCCTGGATCAGGGCGCCGAACTTGGGGCTGAAGCCCAGCAGCACGGCAATCAGGGCCGCCACCACGAAGACCGCGGTGGAGTAGATCTTGGTGGCGGCCATCACACCGATGTTCTCGGCATAGGTGGTGACGCCGGTGCCGCCGGCCGAGCCCGAGACCATGGTGGCAATGCCGTCACCCACGAAGGCGCGACCGATCAGCGGATCCATATTGCGGCCCGTCATCGCGCCGACCGCCTTCACATGGCCCAGGTTCTCGGCCACCAGGATCAGGGCCACCGGTGCGATCAGCAGGATGGCATTGCCGTCGAAGACCGGGGCGGTGAAGCTGGGCATGCCGAACCAGGCGGCGTTGGCGACACCGCTGAGGTCGATGGGCTTGCCCAGGCCCAGGCCATTGGTCAGCAGCGCATAGATCAGGGCGGCAATGATCAGGCCGACCAGGATCAAGAGACGCTGCACCATGCCGCGGGTGAACACCGCCACGGCCGCCACGCTGATAAAGGTCAGGCCCTGCATCCAGGCGTCAAAAGGTGTGGGCGCCATGTTCTTGATGGGAATGCCCGCCAGGTTCAGGCCGATGACGGCGACCACGGCGCCGGTCACCACCGGCGGCATCAGGGACTCGATCCAGCGGGTGCCCGTGGCCATGACCACGAAGCCAATCAAGGTGTAGAGCAGGCCGCAGGCGATGATGCCGCCCAGGGCCAGGCCCAGATTGGCGTTGGCGCCCGAGCCTGCATAGCCCGTGGCCGCGATCACCACGCCGATGAAGGCGAAGCTGGAGCCCAGATAGCTGGGCACGCGCCCGCCCACCAGCAGGAAGAAGATCAGGGTGCCGATGCCGCTCATGAGGATGGCGACATTGGGATTGAAGCCCATCAGGATGGGGGCCAGCACGGTGGCGCCGAACATGGCGATCACATGCTGCACGCCCATGGCCAGGGTCTGGGGCCAGGGCAGGCGCTCATCGGGGGCGACGACGGCGTCGGGGGCGGGGCTGACTTCGCGCCAGCGGAACAGGGCGTTGTTGCTCATGGGTTTTGCTCTTGTTGTGACGTGGGGCAGTGTAGGAGTGGCGGCCAGGCGCGCCACCCGGGATTACCAAAGAAAAAGGCCTCCGCGTTGCGGAGGCCTTGTGCTTGCTGCGGCAGCGGGGCGCGGGCCCCGCTCGCTCATGCGGCGCTGAGCCACATGGAGGTATCAAAGGCACTGCTCATCATCGGCATGTTCATGCCGAAGTTGGCGTTCGCCGCTGTCTTGCTGCTCTTTGCAGCGGGCTTCTCAGCAACCGGGGCCACCTCAGTAGCCCGCTCCCATGACCCGTTTTCTTGGGAGCGGGCTACTGAAAAGAATAGAAACACCGGAACTGGACCTTGCGGTCGGCCCAGTAATCGGCCGTGTCGCGGAACACATCGAGCAGCTGCTCGCGGGCCTCGCGGTCGAAGCGGATGTTGTCGGGCAGCTGCTCCAGCACCACCACGAAGCCCGGCTGCGCGCCGGACTTGTGGACCAGATCGGTCATGCAGTCATGCAGGGCGTCCAGGTTCTTGCCGAAATGTGCCGGGAAGAGGAAGGACTGGGCGATGAGCTCCAGCACATCCTGCTTCGACTGAGCCTCGCTCAGATTGGCGTAGAGGAAGTGATGGCCAGCCTCCTGGGCGGCGCGCATCAAGTCCTCCACGCGGTAGGCCCGTATGGCCTGCACGATATTGGGACGGACGTTCTGCAAAAGCATGGTCGCGATCCTCCTAGATAGTCACAAGAACTCTGGCCGCCGCTCACTGCGCTGGCTTCAGGGTGTGGGAATCACACGCCTGAAACTGTTGTAGTGATCGTCGGTGTAATAGCAAGCGTCGGGTGTGGTGGGAGGTATGCCGCCGCAGACCAGTCGACGCGCTCCCCGATCACGGGAGCCGGGCGTCTTGACGGTATATTCGCGGTAGTAACCCCTGGCCTTGGCGGGCAGCAAGCGTTCGCGGTTGCCGAACACGCTGCCGTCTTTCTCGTAGGGGAAAGGACCCCCGGCCAGAATCAAACGGTGCGTGTGCCGGGCTTCGCGAGGCAGATCTGCCAAAGCCACCGTGTCCTGCGTCGCATCGGTCGGCGGCTTGGCCTGCACCGGGGCGCCGGAGACCAGCGTCGCCACCAAGGTGGCGGCCAGTCCTAGCCTGCGCCAAGATGGCCACATCGGTGACCGATCGAGCAAAAACACGGGTTTACCCTGAACTTTGAAAGCAAGATGGTACCGAATGAGCCCGAAAAGCTCAAGCCGGGACCGGCACTTAGAGCGCAATCAAGGGTTTTGTTAGCGTGCGCACACACTCGGCCGGGAGGCCGAATTCATGGCGCTGCGGCGCCGTAAAACCCTCCGGTGAGCTCTTACAAACTTTTGTAAAGGCCCGTGCTTGGCCCGGGGGGTATGCACCGCCGTGGTGCGCAGTTTTGCGGCAGCGGCCAGCCACGCGGGGCCTAGTGAGGGTGGAAAAAGCGCGCCCCGGCGTGCCGCTTCAGGCCAGCGGCACGGCGGGGCGATGCACCGAGGCGGGGCCGCCGGGGCCCCGCGGTTCGATCAGCGTGCGGCGTTGGCGTCCGCCACGGTCAGGGCCGTCATATTGACGATGCGGCGCACGGTGGCTGATGGTGTCAGCACATGCACGGGCTTGGCCGCACCCAGCAGCACCGGGCCGATGGCGATGCCGCCGCCGGCCGCCGTCTTCAGCAGGTTGTAGCTGATGTTGGCGGCGTCGATATTGGGCAGCACCAGCAGATTGGCCTCGCCGCTGAGGGTGGAGCGCGGCATCAGCTGGGCGCGGTAGTTGGCGTCCAGGGCGGTGTCGCCATGCATCTCGCCGTCCACCTCCAGCCAGGGCGCCTGGGCCTGGATCAGGCCCAGGGCCTCGCGCATCTTCAGGGCCGAGGGGCTGTTGCTGGAGCCGAAATTGCTGTGCGAGAGCAGGGCTGCCTTGGGGCGGATGCCAAAGCGCATCAGCTCCTCGGCCGCCATGACGGTGATCTCGGCGATCTGATCGGCCGTGGGGTCGTAGTTGACGTGGGTGTCCACCAGGAAGACCTGGCGTCCCGGCAGCAGCAGGCCGTTCATGCAGGCGAAGTTTTTGACGCCGGCGCGCTTGCCGATGACCTGGTCGATGTACTGCAGGTGCATGGAGGTCGTGCTCCAGGTGCCGCAGAGCATGCCGTCCACCTCGCCCTTGTGCAGCATCATGCAGCCGATCAGGGTCAGGCGGCGGCGCATCTCGATCTTGGCCAGCTGCTGGGTCACGCCCTTGCGCTCGGCCATCTGGTGATAGGTCTGCCAGTAGTCGCGGTAGCGCTCGTCGTACTCGGTGTCGACCACATCGTAGTCGCGGCCCTCCTGCAGGCGCAGGCCGAAGCGCTCGCAGCGCTGGGCGATCACGGCCGGGCGGCCGATCAGGGTGGGTCGGGCCAGGCCCTCGTCCACCACCACCTGCACCGCGCGCAGCACGCGCTCCTCTTCACCCTCGGCGTAGGCCACACGCTTGTGCTGCGCGCGCTTGGCCAGGTTGAAGATGGGCTTCATGGTCGTGCCCGAGGCGTAGACGAAGCTCTGCAGCTTCTCCAGATAGGCCTCCTTGTCCTGGATCGGGCGGCTGGCCACGCCCGAGGCCTCGGCCGCCTGGGCCACGGCCGGGGCGATCTTCATCATCAGCCGCGGATCGAAGGGCTTGGGAATCAGGTACTCGGGGCCGAAGCTCAGGTTGGCGCCGGCATAGGCTGCGGCCACCACCTCGCTCTGCTCGGCCTGGGCCAGCTCGGCGATGGCGTGCACCGCCGCGATTTCCATCTCGTCATTGATGGTCGTGGCGCCGCAGTCCAGGGCGCCGCGGAAGATGTAGGGGAAGCACAGGACGTTGTTGACCTGGTTGGGGTAGTCGGTGCGACCGGTGGCCATGATGGCGTCGTCGCGCACCGCCTTGACTTCCTCGGGCAGGATCTCGGGCGTGGGGTTGGCCAGGGCGAAGATCAGGGGCTTGGCGGCCATGCTGGCCACCATATCGGCCTTGAGCACGCCGCCGGCCGACAGGCCCAGGAACACGTCCGCGCCCGCGATCACCTCGCGCAGGCTGCGGGCCTCGGTCTTCTGCATGAACTGGGCCTTGTCGGCATCCATCAGCTCGGTGCGGCCCTCGTAGACCACGCCGGCCAGGTCCGTCACCCAGATGTTCTCGCGCGGCAGGCCCAGCTTGAGCAGCAGGTTCAGGCAGGCCAGGGCCGCGGCGCCCGCGCCCGAGGTCACCAGCTTGACCGACTTGATGTCCTTGCCCTGCACCTTCAGGCCGTTGAGCAGGGCTGCGCCCACGACGATGGCCGTGCCGTGCTGGTCATCGTGGAAGACCGGGATCTTCATGCGCTTGCGCAGCTCGCGCTCCACATAGAAGCAGTCCGGGGCCTTGATGTCTTCCAGATTGATGCCGCCGAAGGTGGGCTCCAGCGCGGCGATCACATCGACCAGCTTGTCCAGGTCGTGCTTCTCGTCGATCTCGAGGTCGAAGACATCGATGCCGGCGAACTTCTTGAACAGCACGCCCTTGCCTTCCATCACCGGCTTGGAAGCCAGCGGGCCGATATCGCCCAGGCCCAGCACGGCGGTGCCGTTGGTGATCACGGCCACCAGATTGCCGCGCGAGGTGTAGCGGAAGGCATTGGCCGGATCGGCCACGATCTCTTCGCAGGCCGCCGCCACGCCGGGCGAGTAGGCCAGGGCCAGGTCGCGCTGGTTCACCAGCTGCTTGGTCGGCGCGATGGCCACCTTGCCCGGGGTCGGGAACTCGTGGTACTCCAGCGCGGCTTGGCGCAGCTGGGCGCGTTTTTCTTCGGACGTGGGCATAGGCGTATTCGATGTCTGAGCACCGCGAAAGCGGGTCAGGGATTGTAGGGAGCCGTGCGAAAGCCTGCAGTGTGGCGCGGGAATCGCAGCCTCGGATACGCGAAACTGCGCATCTGTTCGGCATGAGCCCACAGGATACTGCGCCCTGCATGGATGTACCGCAACACCTGGCGCCCGCCGCGCCCCCGCCC
>NZ_JBKCLH010000138.1:0-34039 GCF_046300915.1 Roseateles sp.
TCTCGGCTTCCAGCAGGCCGCCGAAATAGCGCATCTCCACCACCTGGGCCAGGCGCTCGTCCAGGGCGGCCAGCTCCTCCAGAGCCTCGTGCACGCGCAAGACCTGGCCCTCGCCCTGGGCGGGCAGATCGGCCACGGCGGCATGGGCTCGGTCTGGCTGGCCCGGCGCACCGACGGTCGCTTCGAGGGCCTGGTGGCCATCAAGTTCCTCACCACCGGCCTGCTGGGCCAGGGGGACGCCGCCCGCTTCGCCCGCGAAGGCCAGATCCTGGCCCGCCTCACCCACCCGCATATCGCGCGCCTGATCGATGCCGGCGTGGCCCAGGACGGGCTGCAGCCCTATCTGGTGCTGGAGTATGTAGAAGACGGCCTGCCCATCGACCGCTTCTGCGAGAGCCGGCAGCTGGACACCGCGCAGCGCATCACCCTCTTCCTGGACGTGCTGGCCGCCGTGGCCCATGCGCACAACCGCCTGATCCTGCACCGCGACCTCAAGCCCGGCAACATCCTGGTGGACCGCCAGGGTCAGGTGAAGCTGCTGGACTTCGGCATTGCCAAGCTGCTGGGCGACCCGACCCAGGCCCTGGGCGGTGCCGAGGCCACCGAACTCACCCGCCAGGCCGGCCGCGCCTTCACGCCCCAGTTCGCCGCGCCCGAGCAGGTGCAGGGCGGCGAGGTGAGCACGGCCACCGATGTCTATGCCCTGGGCGTGCTGCTCTACCTGCTGCTCAGCGGTGGCAAGCACCCCACGGCCGGCGCCACCCGCGCCGAGGCCCAGGCCCTGGACCGCCTGCGCGCCGTGGTGGAAGAAGAGCCCAAGCGCCTGTCCGATCAGCTGCGCAGCCAGGGCGAGGCCCGCCGCGCCCGCGAGCTGCGCGGCGACCTGGACACCATCTGCGCCAAGGCCCTGAAGAAACGCCCCAGCGAGCGCTATGAGAACGCCGCCGCCCTGGCCGATGACCTGCGCCGCTGGCTGCAGCACGAGCCCCTCGCGGCGCGGCCGGACAGCCGGCTCTATGTGCTGGGGCGCTTCCTGCGCCGCCACCGCCTGGCGGTGGGTGCGGGTGCCCTGACCACGGTGGCCTTGCTGGGCCTGACCGGCCTGAGCGTGCTGCAGGCTCAGCGCGCCAGCGAGGCTGAACGCCAGGCCCAGGCGCGGCGCCAGCAGGCCGACGATCTGCTGGCCTATATGTTGGGCGACTTCGCCGACAAGCTGCGCCCCATGGGCCGGCTGGAGTTGCTGGACAACGTCGGCGAGAAAGCGCTCAGCCACCTGGTCGCCGCAGACCAGACCACGCCACAGGAGCGCCTGCACCGAGCCAAAGCCCTGACCGTGATCGGCGAGGTACGAGTGTCCAAGCGCGAGCTGGAGGCGGCCATTGAACCGCTGCAGCAGGCCAGCACCTTGCTGCAGGCGGAGCCGCCAACGCCGGAACTGGTCCCCGCCTGGCGCAAGGCACAGGGGGCAGCGGCGTTCTGGTTGGGGCATGTGTTTTACACGCAGCGGAAGTTCGCTCCCGCCCAAGAGGCCTGGGAGCACTACCGTAGGGTCAGTGAGCAATGGCTCTCGGCCTTGCCGAACGACCTGGATGCGCAGGTGGAACTGTCCTATGCCGAGAACAGCCTGGGTTCCTTGCTGGTGGACAGAGGGCAATTGCCGGCCGCCGAACACGCCTTTCGCCGTTCAGTCGAGTTGAAGCGGCGAGTTCTGATCGAGCGCCCTCACGATGCCATGCTGCAAGCTGCGTGGTCGGACAGTCTGAGCTGGCTGGGCTCTGCATTGACTCAGATGGGCCGCTATGGCGACAGCCAGGACGTGCTGCGCCTGGCACTCGAGCAGGCTCAACTCCTGCAGGCCAAGCATCCGGCAGACCAGGGGCGGCTGCGAGAAGTTGGAAACGCCGCCCTTGCGCTCGCCGATGCACTATCGCGTGACGGTCAAACACAAGCCGCGGCTGACAAGCATTTGCTGGCGGCCGAAGCATTCCGCACACTCAGCAAGCTAGATCCACAGAACCGGGCCTACGCCTTTGGACTGCTGCGGGCCGACGTACGCTCGCTGCGCGACAGGCCTGCACGCCTCAAGGAAGCCGAGGCTCTGCAGGATCGGCTGAACACCCTGGAATCCGGCCGCCGACCTTCGGCCAGATGGCACCCGCTGCGAGCCGAGCTGGCCAGGCTGCGGACGCTCGCGCAGCTACACAACGGGCACCATACGAGGTTCGCACAAGCGATTGTGGACAGCACCCTGGAGCAACTGCGGGGCGATCAGGCGAAGTCGAAGGACGACTTGAACCTCGCGCAGGCAGTGCTGGAGCTCGCCCTGTTTCAAGCCGAGACGCTGAGCGACAGCCCGGCCGAACGTCGGAAGCGCTGCCAAGCGCTGAGCGCCGAGTTGGAGAGCCCACCGCTGGGCGCGCTACTTCGGGTGCACGCAGGTCTCACGCGCCTGGCAGCACAAACCCAAACCTGTCTGGGTCGGGATGAAGATGCCCGAGCCCTGCAGCAATGGTTGGAGGCCCAACGTCGCGGGGTGCCCAACCAGCCTACGCCGGTACCGTCCAAAGCGGTATCAACCTCTTGAAATCCACCGCAAGGAACCTCTCAGAATCATGGCCACAACCTTCTACGTCAAAGCCAGCGCCGACCCGAGCAACCGTTTCGCGCTGTGCACCTATTACTCCGACCCCGAGTGCAAAAACGAGGTCGAGTCTCCGCTGCGCATCAGGAGGAACGCTGGTGGCGTGACCTTCCAGATGGTGGCAAACGGCAATGGCTGGCAGCTGGTGGGCGCCGTTGCCGATAGGGTCGACACACCGGCCATCGACCCCACGATGACCCCCGCTGCCAACAATACGGTGACCGTCGCCATGCCAACTGCCACGCAGATCACCGAGGGTATCGTGCTGCTCTTTACCAGCACCAGCGTGCCCACTCAGCTCTACGCCAGTGCCGATCCACAGGTCATCAACGACGAGACCTGAGCCCAAGCCGGGCGCGCCCGGCCTCTGTCACACATCTGTCACACCACCCCGCAATCCTTGCAGGCTTTGTCGGCAGCCCAGGAGTGAGCCACCATGGCCAAGGATTTCGAGCAGATGGAAGACAGCAACCGCTCGGCGAATGCGAGCATCCACGAGGTCTCGGACCCCGCGCGACGCCGCCTGCTGGGCGGCGGCCTGGGTCTGGGGGTGAGCCTGGGCCTGGGCGGCCTGCTGGCGCCGCTGGCGGGCTGCTCGACCACCGCCAACGGCAGCAGCGGCCCCCGTATCGGCTTCAAGAGCGTGCCGGTGTCCACGGCCGACCGCGTGCTGGTGCCCGAGGGCTACACCGTGCAGGTGATCGCGCCCTGGGGCGATCCGGTGGGCGTGTCGGGCGACAGCCCGGCTTTCAAGTTCGACGCCAGCAATAGCGCGGCCGAGCAGGAGGTGCAGCTGGGCATGCACCACGACGGCATCCACTTCTTCAGCCAGGACGGCTCCAAGAGCGGCCTGCTGGTGATGAACCATGAGTACACCGACGACGGACTGCTGCACCCCGACGGCATGAAGACCTGGAACGCCGCCAAGGTGCGCAAGGCCCAGGCCGCGCATGGTGTCTCGGTGGTGGAAGTGGCCCAGCAGGCCGACGGCCGCTGGGAGCTGGTGCGTCCCTCGCCCTGGGCGCGCCGCATCACGGCCAACACGCCCATGCAGATCAGCGGCCCGGCCGCCGGCCATGCCCTGATGAAGACGGCGGCGGATGCCAGCGGTCGCCGCGTGCTGGGCACCTTCAACAACTGCGCCAGCGGCATCACGCCCTGGGGCACCTACCTGACCTGCGAAGAGAACTTCATCAACTACTTCAAGGGTCCGGAGCAGCCCGACGCCCACCAGGCCCGCTGGGGCATGAAGAAGGGCGATGGCGGCGCCCGCTGGGCCGAGTTCGACGAGCGCTTCGACGCCGCCAAGCACCCCAACGAGGCCAACCGCCACGGCTGGGTGGTGGAGCTGGACCCGTATGACTTCAGCGCCACCCCCGTCAAGCGCACCGCCCTGGGCCGCGCCGCGCACGAGGGCGCCACCGTGGCCCAGACCCGCGACGGCCGCGCCGTGGTCTATATGGGCGAGGACGCGCGCTTCGAGTACATCTACAAATTCGTCAGCCGCGACAAGATCCGCCCCGGCGGCGCCAAGGCCAATGCCGAGCTGCTGGACCATGGCACGCTCTATGTGGCGCGCTTCGAGGCCGATGGCCGCGGCCGCTGGCTGCCCCTGCGCCATGGCCAGGGCCCGCTCACCGCGGCCCAGGGCTTTGCCGATCAGGGCGAAGTGCTGGTCAAGAGCCGCCAGGCCAGCGACGCGCTGGGCGCCACCAAGATGGACCGCCCGGAGTGGATCGCCGTGGACCAGCAGGGCTTTGTGTACTGCACCCTGACCAATAACAGCAACCGCGGCGGCGCCAATCATCCAGGCGTGGACGCGGCCAACCCGCGCGCCAACAACACCATGGGCCACATCATCCGCTGGAAGGAAGACGGCGACTTTGACGGCGAGCGCTTCGCCTGGAACCACTTCCTGCTGGCCGGCGACCCGAGCAATGAGCGCGCCGAGGCCAAGGGCAATGTCAAGGGCGACGCCCTGGGCTGCCCCGATGGCCTGTGGGTGGACGGCCGCGGCATCCTGTGGATCCAGACCGATATGAGCACCTCGGCCATGGGCAAGGGCGATCTGAAGAACCTGGGCAACAACGCCATGCTGGCCGCCGACCCGCTGACGGGCGAGGTGCGGCGCTTCCTGGTGGGCCCGGCGGGCTGCGAGATCACCGGCGCCACCAGCACGCCGGATGGCCGCACCTTCTTCATCAATGTCCAGCATCCGGGCGAGAGCCCCAGCGAGCGCAGCGATCCGGCCGCCCCCAGCAAGAACTCCAACTGGCCCGACTTCCGCCCCGATGGCCGGCCGCGCTCGGCCACCCTGGTCATCCGCAAGGCCGATGGCGGGGTGATCGGCAGCTGAGCGGTACCTGATCGGTCGCTGGGCGCTGCGCTCAGCCCAGCAGCCAGCCGCTGATCCGGTACGTCAGGAAGGCGGCCGCGTAGGCCAGGGCGAAGAGGTAGAGCAGCATCAGGGCCGGAATCTTGTAGCCCCCGGTCTCGCGCCGCACCGCCGCCAGAGTGGACAGGCATTGCGGCGCGAACACAAACCAGGCCAGCAGGGAAAAGGCCGTGGGCAGGCCCCACTGGGCGGCGATCAGGCCGCTCAGGGCCTGGGCGGCTTCTTCACCACCGGTGGCCGCCAGGGCATAGACCGTGCCCAGGGCGCTGACCACCACCTCGCGCGCCGCCATGCCGGGCACCAGGGCCAGGCTGATCTGCCAGTTGAAGCCGATCGGCTCGAAGAGCACGGCCAGGCCGCGACCGATCCAGCCAGCCACGCTGTAGTAGATGGGCGGCTGGGTGGCGCCGGCCGGCGCACCGGGAAAACTGGAGAGCAGCCACAGCAGCAGGGTCAGGGTCAGGATCACGCCGCCCACGCGGCGCAGAAAGATCTGGGTGCGCTGCCACAGGCCCAGGGCCACAGCGCGCAGGCTGGGCCAGTGGTAGGCGGGCAGCTCCATCATCAGGGGCCGCACCTGGCGCCCGCTGTGCGTGAAGCGCTTGAGCAGCCAGGCCACGGCCATGGCGCCCAGGATGCCGGCGCCGTACAGCACGAAGAGCACCAAGCCCTGCAGCGCCACCCAGCCGCCCAGCAGCTCGCGCTGGGGCACGAAGGCGCCGATCAGCAGGGCATAGACCGGCAAGCGGGCCGAGCAGGTCATCAGGGGCGAGATCAGGATGGTGACCAGACGGTCGCGCGGGTTGGCGATGGAGCGCGTGGCCATGATGCCGGGAATGGCGCAGGCAAAGCTGGACAGCAGGGGAATGAAGCTGCGCCCCGACAGGCCCACGCCGCCCATCAGCCGGTCCAGCAGATAGGCCGCGCGCGGCAGATAGCCCGACTCCTCCAGCAGCAGGATGAAGAAGAACAGAATCAGAATCTGGGGCAGAAAGACCAGCACCCCGCCCACGCCGGCAATCAGTCCGTCCACCAGCAGGCTGAGCGGCCAGCCGTCCAGGGCCGTGCCCTGCAGGGCCGCCCCGGCCCGCTCGCCCAGCCAGGCGCTGCCGGCCTCGATCCAGCCCATGGGCGCCTCGGCCCAGCTGTAGACGGCCTGGAACAGGCCGAAGAGCAGCAGGGCCAGCAGCAAGGGACCCAGCAAGGGATGGAGCAAGACGCGATCCAGCCGATCGCTGGGCAGCTCGGGCGTATCGCGGTCCAGGCCCAGCTGCTGCAGGATGGCGTTCACCCGCGCCTGGTCCTGGCCGCTGTCGGCGGCAGGCGCCGCAGCGGGCGGCGTGTTCCAGAGCTCGGCGCGGTCCAGCTCGGCGCGCAGGGCCTCCAGCCCCTCGCCCTGGGTGGCCACGGTGCGCAGCACCGGCACGCCCAGGGCGCGGCCCAGAGCCTCGGTATCGATCAGCAGGCCGCGGCGCGCGGCCAGATCGGCCATGTTCAGCGCCACCACCATGGGCAGGCCCAGGCGCTGCACCGCCAGCACCAGGCGCAGATTGCGGCGCAGATTGGTGGCGTCCAGCACGCAGACCACCAGGTCCGGCCGCTTCTCGCCGCGGGCGCGGCCGGCCAGCACATCGCAGGTCACGCGTTCATCGGGCGAGCGCGGGTAGAGGCTGTAGGTGCCGGGCAGGTCCAGCAGGCGCAGCACCTTGCCCGCGGCCGTCTTGAGCCGGCCCTCCTTGCGCTCCACCGTGACCCCGGCGTAGTTGGCCACCTTCTGGCGGCTGCCGGTCAGGCGGTTGAAGAGCGCGGTCTTGCCGCAGTTCGGATTGCCCACCAGGGCCAGCAGGGGGCCGGCCGGATGGAGGTGGATCACGGACTCCTTGCCGGCGCCGCTCATGCCGCTTCGCTCTTCAGCAGGATGCAGGCGGCCTCGGCCCGGCGCAGGGCGAATGTCGATTGCCCGATGCGCACCACCAGGGGCTCGCCGCCCAGCAAGGCTCGGCTGAGCACGCGCACGGGCTCACCCGCCACAAAGCCGATCTGCTCCAGCCAGGGGCCCCACTCGGGGGCATGGGCGGGCGGCACCAGGGCGGCCACCCGATGCGACCGCCCGATCTCGGCATGATCAAGACTCAGGATGGGGGCTGTATGCATGAGGAGCACGCCCGGGACGCAGAGGCCCGGAGCAGGATGGTGATGAATGCCAATTCTAATTGCGATTGACTCTCATTATCGAATGCATCCCTGTACCACCGGCCTGCTGCTAGCCGCGAAATAATCGCCTGCATGCCCTCACCCAACTTCTTACCGCCTCGGCGTTGCTGGGCCGGCCTGCTGAGCCTGGTGCTGCTGTGCAGCGGCTGCGCCAGCATGGATCGTGGCGATGGCCTGACACCCGGCCAGAGCGACATGGCGCAGATCCGGGCCTTGTATGGCGAGCCGGTGCGCCGCTGGGCGAACGCAGACGGCGGCGAGACCCTGGAGTATTCCTCCCAGCCCTTTGGCCGCACCTGCTATCTGCTCACCCTGGACCGCGCAGGTCGGCTGCAGGGTGTGGAAGAAACGCTCAACGAGGCCAGCCGCTTCGGCAGCATACGCCCCGGCATGACGCCCGAGCAGGTGAGTCGGCGCCTGGGCCAAGAGCGCAGCCGGGTGTTCTTCTCGAACAGCGGCGAGGAGGTCTGGGACTGGAATGTGCCGCCCGACCAGGGCGGCTATCTGCTGCGCTTCAATGTGCACTTCAAGGACGGCCGGGTGCTGCGCAGCAGCCAGAGCATGGTGGACCCGGAGCGCTTTCCCTGGCTGGAGCGCTGAAGCGTCCCCGCTGCGCTCACCGATAGCGTGAGAAATCTGCCGTTTGCGCTCGGCGGAGCACCGCGAGGCCGGGCTAGAGTGCGCGCACAAGAATTCACGGCCACCAGAGCGCAGCCCCACCATGCAGGAACCGAACAAGCCGGACGAGATCATCGTGCTGGGCCTGGAGCCCACGCAGCATCCCGTCCCGCCGCCCCAGCCGCCCCAGCCGCGGCTGCCGGATCTGCGCCCGCCGCCGCCCCGCGCGCCGCGCCGCCTGCCACCGCCGGCCGGCTTCGGCACCCGGCTTCAGGCCCTGCTGCTGGACGCGGTGCTGATGCTGGCCCTGAGCATGCCCCTGATGTGGATGGTCTATGGCCAGCCCATCGCACGCCTGGATGACCTCAGGCCACTGAGCCTGGCCATCAACTGGCTGCTACCGGGACTGCTGGCCGTGGCCCTGTGGACCTGGCAGGGGGCCACGCCGGGCAAGCTGTTCATGGGCGTGCGCGTGGTGGATGCCCTCAGCGGCCAGCGGCCCAGCCTGGTGCAGGCCCTGCTGCGCTGGCTGGGCTACTGGCTCTCGGCCCTGCCCCTGGGTCTGGGCTTTCTCTGGGCGCTGTGGGATCCCGAAGGCCGTGCCTGGCACGATCGTCTCTCGGGCACCCGGGTGCTCAGGCGTCAGCGCCGCGACGGCAGCAGCGCCCGCGACGCGGACGGCTATCTGATCCGCCACTGGCGCGGCCAGCTCAGCCTGGTGCAGGCCTTCTGGATCAACAACATCCTGCTGGCCCTGCCCCTGGGGGCCGCGCTCGGCGCGCTGATGAGCTGGATCAGCCTCAAGGGCGAGGCCCTGCAGGCAGGCAGCATCGCGGTGCTGCTGGCCTGGCCGGTGCTGATCGTGGTGCAAGTGTGGTGCATCGTGGGCGCCTGGCGCGCCGCCAGCCGCTATCTGCGCGAGGGAGGGCATGCGCTGTGGACCTGGCTCACCCGCCTGGTCCTGCTGATTTCGGCCGCCCAGATCCTGGTCTCGGCCCTGGCAGGCTTCGGCCCGCAGATGGATGAGTACTGGCAGCTGGCGCGCGGCCGTGATCCCATCGGCCAGGCGCAGATCAGCCTGTCGGACGATGGCCGCACCCTGCGCCTGAACGGCCCCATCGGCATGGGCGACGCCACGCGGGTGCAGACCTTGCTGGCCGGACGCCGCGAGCCCCTGCGCCTGGTGGAACTCCAGTCGCCTGGCGGTCGCGTGCATGAAGCCGAGCGCATGGTGCAGCTGGTGCGCCAGGCCGGCGCCGACACCCGGGTCGTGGGCGGCTGCGAGAGCGCCTGCACCCTGGTCTTCCTGGCCGGCGACAAACGCCAGCTCATGCCGGGTGCGCAGCTGGGCTTCCACCGCGCCTCCAGCAACACCTTCAACCCGGTATTCGACGAGATGGCCAACCGCGAGCTGGCCGCCACCTACCGCCGCATGGGCCTGCCCGAGGGCTTTATCGAGCGCACCCTGCGCACCCCGGCGCACAGCATGTGGTATCCGCGGCATGAGGAACTGCTGCGCGAGTCCCTGATCCAGGCCCCGCCCCAGACGCTGAGCGTGAGCCTGCCCCAGGGTGCCGAAGCGACCCTGGCCCGCGCGCATGCCGAAGCCCTGCGCAGCCACCCCAGCTGGCACCAGCTGGAGCAGCGCTTCCCCGGCCTGCTGGACGAGGCCGGCGCCGCCATGCTGGCGGCCCGCCAGACCCCGGCCGCCAGCCCCGAGCTGGCCGAGGAGGCCGCTCAGCAGGCCGCCCTGCGCAGCCTAGCCCCCCGTCTGCCCGAGCTGATCACGGGCCTGCCGCCCGAGCCGCGCCGCCGCTATCTGCAGCTGCTGCGCGCCCAGCTGCGCGCCAGCCTGGAGCAGCAAGGCAGCGAGCGCTGTCGCGCCCGACTGGCCGGCGATCTGAGCCTGCATCGCCTCCTGCCCGAAACCCTGCAGGCGCGCGAAAGCAGCTGGCTGGCCAGCGCCGCCCAGGCCGAGCCGCCGCGCTGGCTGCCGCGCCCGCCCAGCGCCGTGGAGCTGGAGGTGGTACGGCGCAGCCTGGGCGGCCAGGCACCCGGCCTGCTGGCCGGGCTGTGGCGCCCTGGCGCCGGCAACGGTAGCAGCTGCGAGCAGGCCCTGCGGCTGATCGATGCCAGCGCCACCCTGCCCGTGGCCCAGCGCGAGCTGGCCGAGCGCCTGCTGTTCCAGGGGCGCCTTCTCTGATCACAAGCGCTGCGCCCTGCGCTAGGCTAGGGCATGAGTTCCTTACAAGCTTCCGCCCCGAACCGGGTGCTGGTCTACAGCGCCCGCCCCTATGACCGCGAGTTCCTGGAGCGCGCCCGCCTGGCCGCCGACCCTCAGGAACAACGCTGGCGCTTCGACTATCTGGAAGCCCGGCTGGAGCTGGCCACGGTGAGCGCGGCGGCCGGCGCACAGGCGGTCTGCGGCTTCGTCAACGACCGCCTGGACGCGCCGGTGCTGGAGGCCCTGGCGGCCCAGGGCCTGCGCCTGGTCCTGCTGCGCTGCGCCGGCTACAACCAGGTGGATCTCGACGCGGCCGCCCGCCTGGGCCTGGCGGTGGCGCGGGTGCCGGAATACTCGCCGCATGCGGTGGCCGAACACACGGCGGCCTTGCTGCTGAGCCTGAACCGCAAGATCCACCGCGCCCATGCCCGGGTGCGCGAGGGCAACTTCGCCCTGGACGGGCTGCTAGGTTTTGATCTGCATGGCCGCACCGTGGGCCTGGTGGGCACGGGCAAGATCGCCCGCTGCTTTGCACGCATCATGGGGCCGGGCTTCGGCTGCACCCTGCTGGGCAGCGATCCGCAGCCCAGCCCCGAATGCGAGGCCCTGGGCCTGCGCTATGTGGCGCTGGAGGAGCTGCTGGCCCGCAGCGATATCGTCAGCCTGCATTGCCCGCTCACACCTCAGACCCGCCACCTCATCGACGCGGCAGCCCTGGCGCGCATGAAGCCCGGTGCGGTGCTGCTCAACACCAGCCGCGGCGCGGTGCTGGACGCACGGGCGGCCATTGCCGCGCTCAAGAGCGGCCACCTGGGCGGCCTGGCCCTGGATGTGTATGAGGAGGAAGGCGACTGCTTCTTCCGCGACCTCTCCGGCGAAGCCCTGCAGGACGATGTGCTGGCCCGCCTGCTGACCTTCCCCAATGTGCTGATCACGGGGCACCAGGGCTTTTTCACGGCCGAGGCCCTGAGCGCCATTGCCGCCACCACGGTGGAGAATCTGAGCAGCTTCGAGCTGCAAGGGCAGCCGCGCCATGCGGTGCAGGCCGCCTGAGCCCCAGCGCCGCGCGCCAGCCATCAGCCAGCCATCAGCCAGCCACCATGCACAACCCGCCCCCGACCGACCCCGAGCTGCTGGCGCAGATGCTGGCCCTGCAGGAGGCCAGCCCGCAGCTGATCGGGGTCTTCGACCAGCACGATGTGCTGCGCTTTGCCAACCCGGCTTTTCGCGTGGCCTTCAACCTGGCGCCCGATGCGCAGCCGCGCTGGCTGGACATGATGCGCGCCAATGCCCACGCGGGCCGCGGCAGCGTGGTGTCGGCGCCGCCCGCGGAACTGGAGAGCTGGCTGGCCGCCGTGGCCTCACGGCGCGGCACGCCGGCCTTTCGCGCCTTCGAGGCCGATCTGATGGACGGCCGCTGGATCTGGATGTGCGAGACCCTGCTGCCCAATGGCTGGATGTTCTGCTGCGCCAGCGATATCAGCTCGCTCAAGACCGATGGCCGGGCCCTGCGCCTGCAGCGCGACCAGGCTCTGCGCGCCGCGCAGACCGATGCCCTCACCGGCATCAGCAACCGCGCCCATGTGCTGCAGCAGCTGGAGCAACAGCTGGCCGGCCTGGCGGAGCCGGGACGCCGGCTGGCCGTGATCCTGCTGGACCTGGACCGCTTCAAGCAGATCAATGACGGCCTGGGGCATGAGGCGGGCGACCGCGTGCTCTGCGACTTCGCGCGCCAGCTGCAGCGCAGCACAAGGCGAGGCGATGCCTGCGGCCGCATGGGCGGCGAGGAGTTTCTGCTCATGCTGGCCGATGTGGAGGCCGAGCAGGCCCGCGCCATCGTGGAGCGTCTGCTGGAGCAGCTGCGCCAGTCGCGACCCCTGGCCGAGCAGCCCCTGTTCCGCTACACCTGCTCGGCTGGCCTGGCCGTGGCCCGCGCCGGGGACAGCGCACGCAGTGTGTGCCAGCGTGCCGATGTGGCGCTCTACCAAGCCAAGGCCGCCGGCCGCGATCGCTGCGTACTGTCCTGCGACTGAAGTCCGGCCCGCTCGCCCGGCTCAGCGCGGCGTGGCCAGCACCTGGGTCCAGGCCCAGCGCACGCTGCTGGCGCTATTGCTCTGGCTCTGCCGCACACAGGCCAGCCCCATCTCGGTGAAGGCGGCGTTCATGATGTTGCGGCAATGGCCCTCGCTCTTCATCCAGCCCTCCACCACGGCGGCGCTGCTGGTGTAGCCGTAGGCAATGTTCTCGCCCCAGCGGCTCCAGCTGTAGCCCGCGGCGCTGATGCGCTGGCCGGCGCTGCTGCCGTCCGAGCCGGTGTGGCTGAAGAAGCTCTTGTCCACCATGTCCTGCGAATGGCGGGCTGCCCCCTGGGCCAGGCTGGCTTTCCAGCCGAGAGCCGGCGCCGCGGGCAGGCTTTGCGTGCCGCAGACCGCGCCGCGAGCGCGCCGCTCATTGACCAGACGCAGCAGCTCGGCCTGGAAGTCGGCCAGCTCGCATTGCTGGGCGCTGCTGAGGCCGGAGTCCGCGGCCGGTCCGGGCACGGGGCTGATGGGCGGGGTGGACGGTGTGGGCGCGGTTGGCGCCGCAGGCGTGGCGGGCGCGGCGGGCCCGGCCGGTGTGGCGGGAGCCGCGGTGCTGCTCTTCTCTTCGTCCCCTCCACCTCCTCCGCCACCGCAGGCCGCCAGGCTCAGCAGCAGCAAGAGGCTGCCCAGGCGGGCCGGAACAAGCGAGGCAAAGGCGGGGCGGAGCAAGTGCATGACGGTACGGCTTGAGGGCTGACAAGGGTCGGATTCTGAAGCCCGGCCAGCGCCTTGTGGCGCCACCAAGCCCCTGCAGCAACAAGCGCTTACCGCTGCAATCGCTGGCTTACCTTGGGCGCTCCGCAGCGCTGGCGCAGGGGGGCCGAGGCCAGGACCGACAATGGGCTTCCCAAAGCCCAGCAGCCCCATGCCAGAAACCCTGAGCCTGCGCGCCGTGACGCGCGAGAACTACGAAGCCATTTGCGATCTGCCCCTGCCACCGGAGCAGCAAGCCATGCTGGCCAGCAACAGCTGTTCCCTGGTGCAGGCCGCATACGAGCCCGGCTACCAGCCCCGCGCCATCTATCTCGGCGAGCGCCCCGTGGGCTTCATCATGTGGGTGCCCGAGAGCGAGGCCCGGGTCTCGATCTGGCGCTTCATGATCGGCAAAGACGATCAGGGCCGCGGCCTGGGCAGCCAGGCCCTGCGCTTGGCCATGGCCGAGATTGCCCAGCAGCCGGGCGTGCGGGAGATCGAGATCTGCTATGCCCCAGACAATGAGGGCTCACGCCGGCTATATGCACGCCACGGCTTTGTGGAGCAGGGTCTGGACCCCGACGGCGAGGACATGCTGGCCTTGCTGCGGCTGTGAATACGCGGCCGTGAGTGTGCGTCCGTGAAATACGCACGCCACGCCCGCCGAGCGCTGAGCAGAATTGTCCGGCACGGCGCACACTGGCGGTCTCACTTTCTGCAGCACCGTCGCCCCGTGGCGGCGGCCGACTCCGAATCCATGACCCGCTTGAGTCTTGCGGCTTGCCGCCGTCCCCTGACCTTCTTGCTGCTGGCCGGCGGCCTGTGCGGCGCTGTCCAGGCCCAGTACAAATGCGTGGACAAGCGCGGTGCGGTGAGCTTCCAGCAGCTGCCCTGCAGCAATGAGGAGCGCAGCCAGACCCTGGAGGTGCGCCCCACCAATGTGGCCGTGCCCGCGGCCACGCCCAACCGCAGCAGCGGCACCCAGCAGGCCAGCGGCAGCGGCACGGCCACGGCCGGCGCTGGCGGGAACAGTTTCAAGGGCAAGCCCTGCCCCACGGCGGCCGAGATGCAGAAGCTGGAGGCCGATGCCGCCAAGATTCGCAGCGGCCGCAGCGAGCCCGTGGAGCCGGGCATGGAAAGCGCGGCCAAGCTGTCCCAGGATCTGTTCAAGGACCTGCCGCGCCAGGTCGAGGACATCAAGCGCGCCTGCTTCTGAAGCCCTCAGCGCGCCAAGCGGCCGCAGCGGCCGCCGCATGAAAAACGCCGCCCGAGGGCGGCGTTTGCTTTGGGGCTCAGCTCAGCTCAGCGGACCCGCCCTTCCTTCCAGGCGTTGAGCAGCTTGTCGTAGGCGATGGTCTCGCCCTTGGGCTTCTCATTGGCCAGCTTGGCCCAGGGGGCGCCCTTGTCGCTCAGCCACTTGGCGTTGGTTTCCTTCTTGTTGAGCTTGGGCGTGCACTTGGCCATGCCGGCACGCTCCAGACGGGCCAGCACCTGGTCCATCTCCTCGGCCAGATTGTCCATGGCGGCCTGCGGGCTCTTCTCGCCGGTCACGGCCTGGGCCACGTTCTTCCACCAGAGCTGGGCCAGCTTGGGGTAGTCGGGCACATTGGTGCCGGTGGGCGTCCAGGCCACGCGCGCCGGGCTGCGGTAGAACTCGACCAGGCCGCCCAGCTTGGGCGCCATATCCGTCATGGCCTTGGAGCGGATATCGCTTTCGCGGATCGGGGTCAGGCCGACGATGGTCTTCTTGAGCGAGGTGGTCTTGGCGGTCACGAACTGCGCGTACAACCAGGCGGCGGCCGTCTTGTTGGCGTCGTGGTTGGCAAAGAAGGTCCAGCTGCCCACGTCCTGGTAGCCGTTTTGCATGCCCTGCTTCCAGTAGGGGCCGTTCGGGCCAGGCGCCATTCTCCATTTTGGCGTGCCGTCGGCATTGACCACCGGCAGGCCGGGCTTGGTCATGTCGGCGGTAAAGGCGGTGTACCAGAAGATCTGCTGGGCGATCTGGCCCTGGGCGGGCACGGGGCCGGCTTCGCCGAAGGTCATGCCGGTGGCTTCCTTGGGCGCGTACTTCTTCATCCAGTCCACGTACTTGCTGAGCGCGTAGACGGCGGCCGGCGAGTTGGTGGCGCCGCCGCGGGCCACCGAGGCGCCCACCGGGGTGCACTTGTCGGCCGCCACACGGATGCCCCACTCATCAACCGGCAGGCCGTTGGGGATGCCCTTGTCGGCGGTGCCGGCCATGGACAGCCAGGCATCGGTGAAGCGCCAGCCCAGCGAGGGGTCCTTCTTGCCGTAGTCCATATGGCCGTAGATGGGCTTGCCGTCGATCTGCTTCACATCATTGGTGAAGAACTCGGCGATGTCCTCGTAGGCGCTCCAGTTCAGGGGCACGCCCAAGTCGTAGCCGTACTTGGCCTTGAACTTGTCCTTCAGGTCCTTGCGCTCGAAGAGGTCGGCACGGAACCAGTAGAGGTTGGCGAACTGCTGGTCAGGCAGCTGGTAGAGCTTGCCATCGGGCGCGGTGGTGAAGCTGGTGCCGATGAAGTCCTTGAGGTCCAGACCCGGGTTGGTGAACTCCTTGCCCGCACCGGCCATGTAGTCGGTGAGGTTCATGATCTTGCCGTAGCGGTAGTGGGTGCCGATCAGGTCGGAGTCGGAGATCCAGCCGTCGTAGATGCTCTTGCCGGACTGCATGGAGGTCTGCAGCTTCTCGACCACATCGCCTTCCTGGATCAGGTCGTGCTTGACCTTGATGCCGGTGATCTCCTCGAAGGCCTTGGCCAGGGTCTTGGCCTCGTACTCATGCGTGGTGATGGTCTCGGACACCACCGAGATCTCCTTCACGCCCTTGGCCTGCAGCTTCTTGGCGGCTTCGATGAACCACTTCATCTCGGCCATCTGCTGTTCCTTGCTCAGGGTGCTGGGCTGGAACTCGGCATCGATCCACTTCTTGGCCTCGGCCTCGCCGGCGAAGGCGTTGTGAGCGCCCATGGCCAGCAGGGCGGCCAGGGTCAGCGCGGTGTACTTGCTCGTCTTCTTGAATTGCACGCTTGTCTCCTCTGTTGAAAAAAGTGCCCCCGATCAGCGCGATGCGGCCCCGGGGGTGTGAAGGGCCGAATCCTTGAAAAACACCGCCTCAGCCGCGCCGCATGATCAAGGCCAGCACGGCCATGGACGCGATGAAGCTGATCCAGATGCTGGGCTCGCTCTCCAGCGCGAGCCACTCGGCCATGCGGCCGGCCAGGCCCACAAAGGCCAGATTGATATAGGCCGCCGTCAGCAGGCCGATGAAGAGCCGGTCGCCCCGCGTGGTCTTGAGCGGCAGAAAGCCCTTGCGCAGGGTGGTGGGCGACTTGATCTCCCAGATCGTCATGCCGATCAGCATCAGCACGATGCAGCTGAAGAAGATGGCGACGGGCGTCGTCCAATACATCCAATCAAACATCTCGGTTTCTCCTCAGACACGACCCATGGCGAAGCCCTTGGCGATGTAGTGGCGCACGAACCAGATCACGATGGCGCCCGGCACGATGGTCAGGGTGCCGGCCGCGGCCAGGGTCGCCCAGTCCATGCCCGAGGCGCTGACCGTGCGGGTCATGGTGGCCACGATGGGCTTGGCATTCACGCTGGTCAGGGTGCGGGCCAGCAGCAGCTCCACCCAGCTGAACATGAAGCAGAAGAAGGCCGCCACGCCCACGCCCGCCTTGATCAGGGGCAGGAAGATGGTGAGGAAGAAGCGCGGGAAGCTGTAGCCGTCGATATAGGCGGTCTCGTCAATCTCGCGCGGGATGCCGCTCATAAAGCCTTCCAGAATCCACACCGCCAGCGGCACATTGAAGAGCAGATGCGCCATGGCCACGGCGATATGCGTGTCCATCAGCCCCATCGTGGTGTAGAGCTGGAAGAAGGGCAGCAGAAAGACCGCGGGCGGCGTCATGCGGTTGGTCAGCAGCCAGAAGAACACATGCTTGTCGCCCAGGAAGCGGTAGCGGCTGAAGGCATAGGCCGCCGGCAGGGCCACGGTGATCGAGATCAGCGTGTTGATGCCCACATAGATCAGGCTGTTGATATAGCCCGAGTACCAGGACGGGTCGGTGAAGATCGTCTTGTAGTTGGCCCAGGTGAAATGCTCGGGGAAGAAGCTGAAGCTGGACAGGATCTCCTCATTGGTCTTGAAGCTCATATTGACCATCCAGTAGATGGGCAGCAGGGCAAAGACCAGGTAGGCGATCAGGAAGATCGTCCGCTTCTTGAAACGGCGCTCATCCATGGGCGGCCTCCGATTTTTCCGCATTGCCGAGCGCCTGCATCCAGTTGTAAAGGATGAAGCACAGCAGCAGGATGATGAGGAAGTAGATCAGCGAGAAGGCGGCAGCGGGGCCCAGGTCAAACTGGCCCACGGCCTTCTGCGTCAGGTACTGGCTGAGGAAGGTGGTGGCATTGCCGGGGCCGCCGCCGGTGAGCACAAAGGGCTCGGTGTAGATCATGAAGCTGTCCATGAAGCGCAGCAGCACCGCGATCATCAGCACGCCGCGCAGCTTGGGCAGCTGGATGTAGCGGAACACCGCCAGCTTGCTGGCCCCGTCAATGCGCGCGGCCTGGTAATACGCATCCGGGATGGAACGCAGACCGGCGAAGCACAGCAAGGCCACCAGGGGCGTCCAGTGCCACACATCCATCACCAGCACCGTGAGCCAGGCATCGGTGGCATTGCCGGTGTAGTTGTAGTCCACACCCAGCCACTGCAGGGCGGCGCCCAAGAGGCCGATGTCGGCGCGGCCGTAGATCTGCCAGATGGTGCCCACCACATTCCAGGGAATCAGCAGGGACAGGGCCACGATCACCAGCACGGCCGAGGCCTTCCAGCCCTGGGCGGGCATGGACAGGGCCAGGGCAATGCCCAGCGGAATCTCCACCGCCAGCACTGCGGCCGAGAAGCCCAGCTGGCGCCACAAGGCGCTGTGCAGCTCCTCGTCGCGCATCACGGCGGCAAACCATTCGGTGCCCACGAAGACGCGGCGCTCGGGCGAGATGATGTCCTGCACCGAGTAGTTCACCACGGTCATCAGGGGCAGGATGGCCGAGAAGGCCACGCAGATGAAGACCGGGAGCACCAGGAACCAGGCCTTCTGATTGATGGGCTTTGTCGTTGCGCTCATGCGGCCAGCCCCTCCTTGACGTTGATCAGCTGTTCATCCCGGCCGTAGAAGCAGGTGTGGGTGCCCAGCACCTGCAGCCAGACCTCGCCGCCAGGCACGGGCGGCCGGCTCTGCGCATTCAGGCGCAGCTTGAGCGACTGCCCGCCCACGCGGGCCGTCAGCAGCCAGTAGGTGCCGATGTCCTGCACCTGCTGGAGCTCGGCGCGCAGCGCCCCGGGGCTGCCGGCCTCGGCCAGCGCCACATACTCGGGCCGCACACCCAGGGTGAACTCGCGCGCCGCCTCCAGCTGCTGGTAGAGCACGCCGAAGCCCAGGGGCAGGTCTTGCCCCGCCACCTCGATCACGCCCGTGCTCTTGAAGCGCGCCGGCAGGAAGTTCATGCCCGGCGAGCCGATGAAGTTGCCCACGAACATATGCTGGGGCTTCTCGAACAGCGCGTCGGCCGAACCCACCTGCACCGCGCGGCCGCGCGACATCACCACGATCTGGTCGGCAAAGGTCAGGGCCTCCACCTGGTCGTGGGTCACATAGATCAGGGTGAGCTTGAGCTCGTGGTGGATCTGCTTGAGCTTGCGCCGCAGCTGCCACTTGAGGTGCGGGTCGATCACGGTGAGCGGCTCGTCGAAGAGCACGGCCGACACGTCCTCGCGCACCAGGCCGCGGCCCAGCGAGATCTTCTGCTTGGCATCGGCCGTGAGGCCGGCGGCGCGCTGGTTGAGCTGGCCGCTCATCTCCAACATCTCGGCGATCTGACCCACGCGGGCCTTGATGCGCTCGGGCGCCACGCCGCGATTCTTCAGCGGAAAGGCCAGGTTCTCGGCCACGGTCATCGTGTCGTAGATCACCGGAAACTGGAAGACCTGGGCGATATTGCGCGCCTGGGGTGACAGTGCGGTGACGTCACGGCCGTCATAGCTCACCGTGCCATGCGAGGGCTGCAGCAGGCCCGAGATGATGTTGAGCATGGTGGTCTTGCCGCAGCCCGAGGGGCCCAGCAGCGCATAGGCGCCACCATCTTCAAAACTCATCTTCAGGGGCAGCAGGGCGTAGTCGGCCTCGCTCTGCGGGTTGGGACGGTAGGCGTGAGCCAGGTCCAGATCAATGCGTGCCATCTCAGCGGCCCAGCCTTTCCGGCGCAATGGCCAGGGCGCCCGCGGCGTCGAAGACATAGGCCTGACCGGCGTTGAGGAAGAGACTGAGCGAGGCACCCAGCTCGAAGTAGTGCACGCCGCTGAGCTGGGCTACCAGCTCGCCCACCTCGCTGTGCACGTGGACGAAGGTGTCCGAGCCCGAGATCTCGGCCAGCTCCACGCGGCCACGCAGTTCAAGATCGCCGGGCTGCGCGTTCAGGCGCAGGGCATTGGCGCGCAGGCCCACGGTCACCGGACCTTGCGCCGCCAGGGCCAGGCTCAGGCCGGGCTTGAGCTCCACGCTGGCGCCGCGGCCCGTGGCCGGCAGCAGATTCATGGGCGGATCGCTGAAGGCGCGCGCCACACGCAGCGAGGCCGGCTTGTGGAAGACCTCGGCCGTGGGGCCGTACTGCAGCAGCTCGCCGGCGTCCATCACCGCGGTGTAGCCGCCCAGCAGCAGGGCCTCGCCCGGCTCGGTGGTGGCATAGACCACGGTGGAATCGCCGCTGGCGAAGAGCTGGCTCAGCTCCTCGCGCAACTCCTCGCGCAGCTTGTAGTCCAGATTGACCAGGGGCTCGTCCAGCAGCATCAGGGGCGCGTTCTTGGCCAGGGCGCGGGCCAGGGCCACGCGCTGCTGCTGGCCGCCGGAGAGCTGGGCGGGCAGCTTGTCCAGATGCATCTCGATGTGCAGCTTCTGGGCCAGGGCGTCCACCTGCTGGTCGATGGCCGCGCGGTCCAGGCCACCACGAAGCTTCAGCGGCGAGGCGATGTTGTCTCGCACCGTCATCGAGGGGTAGTTGATGAACTGCTGATACACCATCGCGACATTGCGATCGCGCACCGGCACGCCGGTCACGTCCTGGCCGTCCACCAGCACCCGGCCCGCTGTGGGCCGGTCCAGGCCCGCCATCAGGCGCATCAGCGTGGTCTTGCCGGCCTGGGTCGCGCCCAGCAGCACGGTGACCGCACCGGCTTGCAGCGTCAAGTCCATCGGGTACAGGTGCTCGGCGGCACCGACCCGGTGGCTGAGGCCTTGCAGACTCAATTGCATCGTCGCTTGTCTCCCTCTTCTTGCATCTCTGTGCGCAGCGACGAGGACGGGGCTTCAGTCCGCGGCGTGGGGATGGGACTGGAACCAGTCCGCCACCGCCGCGCGTTGCGCCTCGCTGTAGTGCAGCCCCAGCTTGGAGCGGCGCCACAGCACGTCCTCGGCGCTACGCGCCCATTCCTCGCGCTGCAGATAGCGCAGTTCGATCTCGTACAGGCCCGGTGCCACCTCGGCGCCCAGCTCGGCCAGGCTGCCCGCGCCACCCAGCACACGACCCACGCGTGCGCCATAGGCCCGGCACAGGCGGCGCGCCAGGCTCTCGGGCAGCCAGATATGGCGCTGGCGCACGGCGGTGACCAGGCGCTCGAAGTCGGTGTCGGGCCGGCGCGGCGAACCGATCCAGGTCTGCAGATCGCCGCCTGGCAGATAGGCCTTCTCGGTCCAGGGCTCGCGCTTGTCGCCCAGCATTTCGCCCACCAGATCGGCGGCGTCCTCGGCCAGCTTGCGGAAGGTGGTGATCTTGCCGCCCCACACGCTCAGCAGGGGCGCGCCCTGGGTATTGCTTTCCAGCAGGTAGTCGCGGGTGACGGCGGAGGGGTCGCCCGAGGCGTCGTCCAGCAGGGGGCGCACGCCGGCATAGCTCCAGACCACGTCCTCGCGGCTCACCGGCTTGGCGAAGTAGCGGCTGGCCTGCTCGCAGAGGTAGTCCACCTCCTGGGCATCGATCTGGGCCTTGGACAGACCGGCCAGGGCCTCGGGCGGCAGCTCCACATCCGTGGTCCCGATCAGGGTGTAGTCCTGCTCGTAGGGGATGGCGAAGATGATGCGCTTGTCGGGGTTCTGGAAGATGTAGGCGTGGTCGTGCTCGAAGCAGCGCTTGACGATGATGTGGCTGCCCTTGACCAAGCGCAGGCTCTTGGTGGCCAGAGCCTCGCCGCGGGCCGGGCGTGCCACCTCGCGCAAAAAGCTCTCGGCCCAGGGGCCGGCGGCATTGACCAGGGCGCGGGCGCGCACGCGGCGCTCACCCTGCGGGGTGCTGATCGTGGCCAGCCAGCCATCGGCCTCGCGCTGCACGGCGGTCACGGGGCTGCGCGTCAGCAGCTCGGCACCCTTCTCCTGGGCATCCAGCGCGTTCAGCAACACCAGGCGGGCGTCATCCACCCAACCATCGGAATAGACAAAGCCGCGGGTGTAGTTGGGCTTGAGCGGCTTGCCCACCGGCGAGCTGCGCAGGTTCACGCCGGTGGAGCCCGGCAGCACCTCGCGGCGCGCCAGGTGGTCGTAGAGGAAGAGGCCGGCGCGGATCATCCAGGCCGGACGCATGGCGGGGTCGTGCGGCATCACGAAGCGCAGCGGCCACATGATGTGCGGCGCGCTCTTGAGCAGCACCTCGCGCTCCTGCAGGGCCTTGCGCACCAGGGAGAACTCGTAGTACTCCAGATAGCGCAGGCCGCCGTGGATCAGCTTGGTGGACGAGGAGGAGGTGTGCGCGGCGAAGTCGTCGCGCTCGGCCAGCAGCACCTTCCAGCCGCGACCGGCCAGGTCGCGCGCAATGCCGGCGCCATTGATGCCGCCACCCACGACCAGCACGTCGTAGGCGTTCGGGGTGGCAGAGGCGGGGGCAGCGGCGGGCTGTGCGTTCACGAGGGGTCTCCGGGTTAGCGAATCTGAAGTTCGCTATTTTGTTCTTCTTTTTTCTTTTTAACGCGTTTCGGTGCGATTTCTGCCAGGGTTAACCCGGCTTCTTGTTCGTTTTGCTTCGCTTTAGGCTGAGTCACCGCGCGAAAACGCGCCCGAACGCGGCCTCTACACTTGCCCGCCATGATTCCCAGCCATCCCCGTCTGAATGAATTGCTGCAAGAGGTGCGCGCGCGGGGCTCGGTCAGCGTCGAGACCCTGGCCGAGAAGTTCGGCGTGACCCTGCAGACCGTGCGCCGCGATGTGCAGCGCCTGGCCGAGGCCGGCCTGGTGGCGCGCTTCCACGGCGGCGTGCGCGTGCCCGCCAGCACCACCGAGAACATTGCCTACCGCCAGCGCCAGGCCCTGCAGGCCGAGGGCAAGGCACGCATCGCGCGCGCCATCGCCCAGCGCATCCCGAGCGGCTGCTCCCTGATCCTGAACCTGGGCACCACCACCGAGGCGGTGGCGCGCGAGCTGCTGCAGCACAAGGGCCTGCGCATCATCACCACCAACCTCAAGGTGGCCAGCATCCTCAGCGACAACCCGGACTGCGAGCTGGTCATGGTGGGCGGCACAGTGCGCCACCGCGACCGCGGCGTGGTGGGCGAGGCCGCGGTGGACTTCATCCGCCAGTTCAAGGTGGACATCGGCCTGATCGGCATCTCGGGCATCGAGAGCGACGGCAGCCTGCGCGACTTCGACTACCGCGAGGTCATGGTGGCCCGCACCATCATCGAACACTCGCGCGAGGTCTGGCTGGCGGCCGACCACAGCAAGTTCAACCGCCCCGCCATGGCCGAGGTGGCGCGCCTGCCGCAGATCGATCTGCTGTGCACCGACGCCGCCCCACCCGAGCCCTTCCCCGCCCTGCTGAGCGACGCCGGCGTCGAGCTGGTCGTGGCGGACTGAACGCTTTACAAGGCGATGACAGAGCATCCTGAGCCAGTTCAACTTGAAGAACTCGGCTCGCTTGTCGAGATCGAGAGCTATCAAGCCTGGGTACATGCCCTATGCGCCCGCTACCACACCGACACTCACTGGCTGAACTACTTTCGCCTGAAAAAAGGCCAAGCTAAACAGCTGCAGGACGAGCTGATTCCGCTAGGAAGACTCGCTCAGCGGCTGAGCCCACGCTTCTCCGGCGCCAAGCTCCGCTTCCTCCCCGGCAGCAAGCAGTCGTTTGATGCTGAACTCATCGAGTCAACCGACCGAGTCGCCGAAATCATTGAGATCACGCTTGCATGCAATGGGCAACAGGATGCACTCTCGACCGAGTGCCTAGTCGAGCACGGCTTTGTACCTCTGTATTCGGAGATTGCAGCAACAGGAACCAAAACGAATCGTCAAATTGCGGAGCCAGAGCTGGTCAGTCTTGATGCGCAAGAGCTCACGCACATTTGCTTTGAAATGATCCGTTACGCGGTGAGCCGTAAATCAGGATCAGGGAAATACCACTCAGGCATCAGCCTCTTGGTGGCGTTTGACGACTTCATGCTGCGTCCGACCGAAGAGGACCAAGACTATCTGAAGGGCGAGCTGCTCAAGCTGCGCTCCGTCTTCAAGACGGTGTACTACGTGGGCCTTAGCGGCTTCTTCTACTTCGAGTCAGTTCCGACAGCCAGCGGGCCGAGTCCGCGATGAATTCTGTAAGACAAAGAGACAAGCCATGACCTACCTGCTCGCCCTGGACCAGGGCACGTCCAGCTCCCGCGCCATCGTCTTCGATGCGCGCGGCCATATCGTTGCGATGGCGCAGCGCGAGTTCCGCCAGATCTACCCCCAGCCCGGCTGGGTGGAGCACGACGCCCTGGAGATCTGGGACAGCCAGCTCGCCACCGCGCGCGAGGCCCTGGCCAAGGCCAATCTCAAGGCCGCGGACATCAAGGCCCTGGGCATCACCAACCAGCGCGAGACCACGGTGGTCTGGAACCGCAAGACCGGCCAACCGATCTATCACGCCATCGTCTGGCAGGACCGCCGCGCCGAGCCCACCTGCGCCCGGCTGCGCGAGCAGGGCCATGGCCCCCTGGTGCAGGGCAAGACCGGCCTGGTGATCGACGCCTACTTCTCCGGCACCAAGCTCAAGTGGATCCTGGACCATGTGCCCCAGGCCCGCGAGCAGGCCGAGCGCGGCGAGCTGGCCTTCGGCACCGTGGACAGCTGGCTGGTCTGGCGCCTGAGCAATGGCGAGGTGCATGCCACGGATGTGAGCAATGCCGCGCGCACCATGCTCTTCAATGTGCATGAGAACCGCTGGGACGAGGAGCTGTTGAAGCTCCTGGACATTCCCGCCTCCGTGCTCCCCGCCGTCCATCCCTCGGCCCATGAATACGGCCGCGTGGCCGCCGAGCATCTGGGCGGCGCCATCACCATTGGCGGCATCGCGGGCGACCAGCAGAGCGCCCTCTTCGGCCAGGCCTGCTTCAAGGCCGGCATGGCCAAGAACACCTATGGCACCGGCTGCTTCATGCTGATGCACACCGGCCCCCGCTTCCAGACCTCGGCCAATGGCCTGATCACCACCAGCGCCGCGCAATCCACGAGCACGCCGGAGTTCGCCCTGGAGGGCAGCGTCTTCATCGGCGGCGCCGTGGTGCAGTGGCTGCGCGATGGCCTGCACGCCATCAAGGGCAGCTCCGAGGTGCAGAGCCTGGCCGAGAGCGTGCCCGACGCGGGCGGCGTGATGTTCGTGCCCGCCTTCACCGGCCTGGGTGCGCCCTACTGGAAGGCCGAGGCCCGTGGCGCCATCGTGGGCCTAACGCGCGGCTCCACGGTCGCGCATATCGCGCGCGCCGCGCTGGAAAGCATCGCCTTCCAGAGCGCCGCCCTCTTGCAGGCCATGAGCCGCGACGCGGTGGCCGCGGGCGGCGCGCCGGTGAGCGAGCTGCGGGTGGACGGCGGCGCCTGCGTCAACAATCTGCTGATGCAGTTCCAGGCCGATCTGCTGGGCATTCCCGTGGTGCGGCCGCAGGTGATCGAGACCACGGCCCTGGGCGCAGCCTATCTGGCCGGCCTGAGCACCGGGGTCTACAGCGGCCTGGAGGAGCTGGGCGAGCATTGGCGCGCCGAGCGCCGCTTCATGCCCACCATGGCACGGGAACGCGCCATGGAGCTGATGGCCGGCTGGGAGAAGGCGGTGCGCCAGGCCTGCGCGGACTGAGTCCGGCGCGGCGCTCGGGCAGGGCCGCAGGGCCCTGCGTCTCAGCGCCAGGCCGAGACAATGAGCACCACCTTGCCGTCCAGGCCGGGCGTCAGCCCGGAACGAGGCAGGGGCAGCTCCAGGCGCAGGCCGCCATCGGCCAGGGCCTGGTAGCTCAGGGCCCGGGTGGCCTGGCCCACATGCTGGCTCTCCCAGCTGTGCAGGATGCGCCACTCGCCACCCGGCTGCAGCGGCGGCTCCAGGGAGATGAGCAGCCCGTCGCGCAGCAGATGGCTGCCCTCGAAATGCTGGTCGGGCCAGAAGCGCTTGCGCAACTGGTAGTCGGGCACCCGCACCGCCAGATCCATGGCATAGGCCAGGCTGCGGTCCTGCTGGCTGACCTTGGCGCGATTGGCCAGAAAGGCCGTGGAGAGATAGACCAGATTGCCGCCGCTGGCCTGCTGACGGGTGAGCTGGGCATGGGTGCGGCAGGCGGGCGAATCCTCCTCGGCCGTGCGCCGGCTCAGGTACCAGCGCTTGCCGCGCGGCCGGGCCAGCAGCTCGAACTGGTAGAGCGCCTCCACCTCCTCGGCCTGGGCTTGCAGGGCCTCGGGCAGACGCACCGCATCCACCTGCATCCAGATGTCCACCCGCACATCACCAAACAGGAAGCGCACCAGGTTCTGATAGGCCTCCTCGCTGTTGACGATGCCGAAGAAGCCCGAGTGCGAGCGGTAGCAATAGGCCGTGGGGCTGGTCTTGCTGATGCGCAGCTGGCGGTCCACCGCCCAGACCGAGGCGTTGTCCACCTTGACCAGACCATCGCTGCCATGGCCGGCAAAGGCCCGCGACAGGCCCATGGCCGCGCCGTAGTCCGCGCGGTTGGTGCCCACCATGCAGAAGAAGCGGTCGATGGGAAAGGCCTGCTCGGGCAGGAAGTCCACGCGCCCGTGCCGGCGGTAGACCGCCTCCAGATCGAGGTAGCGGGCCATGCGCGCATGGCTGAAGTTGTCGATCTCGGCCACGCTCAGCCAGGCCGGCAGCTTGAGGCCCGCGGCCTCGATGCCGTTGTGCGGCGTGGCGTAGGTGAAGACCTTGTCCACCGCCCCGCGCGCGGCCGCATCACCCAGGGCCGGGTTCTGCAGCAGGGCCCGCACCACCAGGCCGCCCATGGAATGGGCCACCAGATAGCAGCGGAAGTCCTCGGGCCGGATCTGCTCCTGCGCCACCACCAGATCGCGCACCCGCAGCACCAGGTCCGAGAGCCCGCGGGCATAGTCCTCGATCTCCTGCGGCCGGCCCGAGCCCAGCAGGGCCGAGCCGCCGTCGTAGTAGCGATAGACGATCACCGAGCGCGAGGGGATGCCGCGATTGCCGCTGCGCGGCTGCCAGTCCGCATCCATGATGTCCAGGCCGTTCTCGTAGACATCGCCATAGCCGAACTCGGCCCCCAGGCGCAGCAGGGGCGACTCGAAGACGAACTTCTTGGCCGGATCACGCTTGTCGGTGCTGGCGCGATAGACCGTGGAGCCGAGATTGAAGCCGCAGAAAGGGTCGGCCGCCGTCTCGTCGCGCTCGCTCTCGGTCATGGCATAGCCACGCACATAGATGATGGGATAGAACGGGGCCTGCGGCATGGCGCGCTCCTGAGAGTCTTGAGGACTCGCCGCTTATAGCCAGGGCCTGGGGCCCCGGCAATCCCGCCGATGGCGGCCCGGCCTCAGAAGCCCAGGCTCTCACCCACGCCGAAGAGCACGGCCAGGCCCAGCAGCAGGAAGATCAGGGCCGCCACGCCATGCACCAGGCGCACCGGGATCTTGTGGGCGATGCGGTCCCCCAGCAGCACGGCGGGCACATTGGCGATCATCATGCCCAGGGTGGTGCCGGCCACCACGGCCCAGAAGGCCTTGAACTGCGCGGCCATGGCCACGGTGGCGATCTGGGTCTTGTCGCCCATCTCGGCCAGGAAGAAGGCCACGATGGTGGTGCCCAGCACGCCCAGCTTGAGCCGGCCGCCGCCCTCTTCCTCTTCGTCGAGCTTGTCGGGGATCAGGGTCCAGATGGCCATGGCCACAAAGCCCAGGCCCAGGCCCCAGCGCAGCACTTGCGGGCTGAGCTGGGTGGTGATCCAGGCGCCCAGCGCACCGGCGCAGGCGTGGTTGACCACGGTGGCGATCAGGATGCCCAGGCAGATGGGCAAGGGGCGGCGGAACCGCGCGGCCAGCAAAAAGGCCAGCAGCTGGGTCTTGTCGCCGATTTCGGCCAGGGCCACGAGGCCGGTGGAGACGAGGAAGGCTTCCATGAGAACACCCACACGGCCTGAAGCACGGACGATTGACCATGCCGCTCCGGCCGTGTGAGGGGATGCCGAGCTGCATGGTCAAAGGTCTTGCCAGGTGTGGACACTGCCCGTGCCATGGCTCTTGCGAACCAAGTCTGTTGACACGAGCCTGCAGGGCGCGATCACCGGTGTTCGGAATCGGGCGGCCGCAGCGGCTACTCCCCAATGACAGCAGGGATTCTACCCCGAGCCCCCCGGGCCGGGCATGCCCCCCGCGCCGCGGCGTGAACGATGTCGCAGCAGCGGGCTCTCCAGGTCCAGATCGCGGGCCGCCAGCACCCAGGCGCCGGGGTCCAGGGCCCGCAGGCCGGCACCGGCCAGGTTCAGGTCGCCCACGACGACACGGCGCAGGCCCTCGGGCTGCCAGTAGCGGGCCGCATAGGCCTGCAGGGCCTGGGCGTCCACCGCCTGCAGACGGGCCGCCAGGCGCTGGGGCGATTCGGGCGCCAGCCCCTGCTGGATCTGTTCACCCAGGGCCGCGGCCAGGCCGACGCGGCTCTCCATGCGGCGCTGCTGCTCCCCCAGCCAGCTGGCGCGGCGCGCGGCCAGCTCCTCGGCCGAGACCGGGCGCTCGACCAGGTCCTGGATCTGCGCCGCCATCAGGCCGGCCACCTCGGCCGCGCCCTCGTGGCGGGTCTGGGCCTGGGCGCTGAGCCAGCCGCCGCCGGGCAGGCTCTCCACCTGGCTGCTGGCGCCGTAGCTGAGACCGCGCTTGATGCGAACCTCCAGCCCCAGACGCGAGGAATAGCCCTGCCCCAGCACCGCCTGGGCCAGCTGGGCCGCCGGCAGCTCGGCCGCCGCCTCCAGCCCGGCGTGGGGCGCCAGCAGCTGCACCACGCTCTGGCCGGCCTCGGGCAGATGCACCCACAGGCTGCGGGTGCCCAGGGGACGCGCCTGCACCGGCGTGGGCAGCTGACCCGGCTGCGGCCCCGGCTGCCAGCCTCCCCACTGGCGTTCCAGCAGGGCTCGCAGCGGCCCCGGCTCGAAGTCGCCGCAGATGATCAGGCTGCTGAGCAGGGGGCTGAGCTGGCTGCGTTGCAGGGCCAGCAAGTCCTCGCGGCGCAGGCGCCCCAGGGAGGCCGGCGTGGGCAGACGCCCCGCCGCGCTATCGCCCCAGAACAGGCGGCGACCCAAGGCCTGGGCCAGGGCCGCGGGATCGGCCTGGGCCTCGCGCAGCCGCTCCAGCATCTGCTGGCGTGCCGCCTCCAGCCCGGCCGCCGGCAGCTGGGGCCGCAGCACCATCCCGGCCAGCAGGGCCAGCCCCTCATGCAGGCGCGACGCGGCCAGGCTCAGACTCAGGCTGGCCCCCAGGGACTGGGTCTGCGCCTCCAGGCTGGCGCCCAGGCTCTCGGCCGCCCAGGCCAGCTCGCCACCCGCGGCCCGGCCACGGCTGAGCACATCCAGAAGCAGCTGACTACGCCCCGCCTTGGTGGGCGGGTCCAGCAGGCTGCCCAGGCCCAGCTGCAGCTGCAGGCTGACCAGGGGCCAGCCCGGTCGCGGCGCCAGCAGCACGCGCAGGCCGTTGGACAGGCGCCAGCCCTGCACGGTCCAGGGCATGGCCGGCAGCAAGGGCCCCGGCGCGGGCGCCAGCTCGGGCAGCGGCTGGGCTCCGGCATGGGGCCACAGACAGGCCGAGGCCGCGCCCAGCAAGAGGCGGCGCCGCGCCCGCATCGGCCCCGGGCTGCTCATCGCGCGGGGCCGCCCGCGGCCTCGATATGGAGCAGGGCGACGCGAGCCCCCTGCAGCACATGGCGGCGCAGCACGCGCTGCACCGCCTCGGCGCCGATGCGCTGCAGCTGCTCCAGATCGCCGGTGGCCGCGGCCGCCTCGCCCCGCAGCAGCAGGGCCTGGCCCAGGGCCAGGCCGCGGCCCTCGGGCGTTTCGCGCTCCAGCAGGGCCTGGGTCAGCAGCAGAGCCCGGGCACGCTCCAGCTGGGCCGGCGGTATCGGCTCTTCCGCCAGGCGCTGCACCTCGCGGCTGAGCCGCTCCAGCAGGAGCTCGGGCCGGCTGCGCCCGGTGGAGATGGCATGGGCAGCCAGGAGGCCGGCCTCGGCATTGAGCATGAGCTCGAAGCCGCAGCTCTGGGCCAGGCGCTGCTCATGCACCAGGCTCTGGTTCAGACGCGAGGCCTCGCCCTCGGCCAGCAGGGCCTGGGCCAGCTGCAGGGCCGGCAGCTCCGCGCTGTCGGCGCGCGGCCCCTGCCACAGGGCCAGCACCGCCGGCTGCGGCAGGCCGGGCACGGCCAGGCGGTGCAGGGCCTCGCGCGTGCGCCGCGGCTGTGGCAGGGCTGGTGGCGCGGCGGGGCGTTCGGGGGCGGCAATGGGGCCGAAATAGCGATCCACCCAGCGGTCCAGACTCGCGGCATCAAAGGCGCCCACCACCACCAGCAAGGCCTTGTCGGGGCGGTAATGCTCGGCATGGAAGGCCTGCACATCGGCCAGCGTCGCGGCCTCCAGCTCCTCGACACTGCCGATCACCGGCCGCCGATAGCCTGGGTGCTCAAAGCCGTAGACGGGTATGGCCTGGAAGAGCCGGCCATAGGGATCGGCCAGCACACGCTGCTGGTACTCCTCGCGCACCACGGCGCGCTCGCGGTCCAGGCCCGCCTGGTCCACCTGCAGATGGGCCATGCGCTCGGCCTCGGCCCAGAGCAGGGCCTCCAGATGCTGGGCCGGCACCTGGCTGTGATAGACCGTCATGTCCTCGGCGGTGAAGGCATTGTTGCTGCCGCCCACGTCCTCGGTGAGCCGGTCGAACTGCTCGGCCGCCATATGGCGTGTGCCCTTGAACATCAGGTGTTCAAAGAGATGGGCCAAGCCCGAACGGCCCGGCGGGTCGTCCTTGCCGCCCACGCGGTAGAAGAGCTGCACCGCCACGGTGGCGGTGTCCTGCATGGGCAGACTCAGCAGCTGCAGGCCGTTGGCCAGACGGCGCTGGCGCGGCTGCAACTCGGGCACCGGCAAGGGCGCCAGCGCCGCCGCCGGCCAGGCCCAGGCAAGACCTGCCCCCGCCGACCAGGCGAGCAGGGAACGACGGCTGGGGCGGTACGCGGGCAGCATGGCCGCAAGCATAGGGCAAGCCCCTGGGCGGCAAGGTCCGGGGCGGCTGCGCCCCGGCCGGACTCAGGCGCGGCGGCGACGGGCGGCCACACCCACGGCCAGCAGGCCCAGGGCCATCAGGCCGTAGGTGGCGGGCTCGGGCACCGGGGCCGCGGTCAGCGTGAACTTGAGGTTGTCGGCGTAGCCGTCGTTGTCACCACCGCCCAGGCGCTCCATGCTCAGCCAGAACTGCAGGGTGTAGGTCTGCTCGGGCAGCAGGCCGCTGGCCTCGCGGTAGAACAGGCCGGTCTTGTTGCCGCGGTCGGCCGGGCGCACCGGGCCGATCTCGGTGGAGCCGAGCAAATTGCCCGTATCGCTCAGGAAGCTCACGAAGAGCTTGGCGTTGTCGCCCTGGGCCTGCCAGCCGCCCAGCCAGCCGCTCAGGCTGAAGCGGTCACCGGCCTGCGAGTACTGGCCCAGGTCCAGGGATTGCCAGGCCACGGCTTTTTCGCCCAGGCCGGTGAACATCTTGGCGCCGCGGTCCACGGGGCCCGGCTCGCTGGGCTTGACCCAGTTGTTGCCGTAGCTGACGGACTGGATGAAGCTGTAGTCGTCGAAGACGCTCCAGCCGGTGGTGCCCTGTTCGGCATCGCCGTTGACGATGAGGTTCTGACCGTAGATGCCGGCATGGCTGGCGCTGACGGCCAGGCCCAGCAGGGCGGCCGTGAGAAAGGCATTGAGTTTCATGATGCGATGCAGATGGGATTGAGGAAGATTCGGCGAGCGGCCCCCGGGCGCGCCGGGGGCCGGTTCAGGCTCAGGGCCGGTACTGGTCCAGCAGGGCCGCACCGCCCAGGGCCGGATCGCTGACCGAGGGCTCCCCGGTCTCGATATGGCCGGCCAGACGGCGGCTGAAGCCGGCCAGCTCGCGCACCTTGAGGCCGTAGTCGTACCAGTGCTGGCTGGCGGCCAGGGGCAGGCGCAGGTCCAGGGCGGCGCCCGCGGCCACGCGGTGCAGCTGGGCCGGCTCCTCGCTGTACTTCAGGGCCTGCAGCTCGAAGCTGGCGGCCACCTGGCCGCGGTTGATCAGGCGCAGCTGCAGCTCGCCGTAGACGCGATCGGCACGCACCTCGATCTCGGGCTGCGGCTTGGTGGCGCTCACGGCCACCGAGCCGGTGAAGTGGCGGTGGAAGCCATTGGGGCCCAGCACCCACAGGTCGTAATTGCCCGTGGCCGGGGTCCAGCGACCTTCCAGCTGCTTGCCGGCCTCCACGGTGTAGCGGCGCGGCAGCTCGCCCAGGGCGGCGCGGTTGTAGACATGGAAGACCGCGCCGGCCTCGCCGGCATTCTCGAAGCGCAGCACCACGGTGCTGGCCTCCTGGCGGGCCTGCACCTGCAGCTCGTACGGCAGGGCGCGGGCCGGGCGCAGGCCCTCTTCCTGCACCGGGGCCACCAGGCTGCTGGGCGTGGCCGGGGTCTTGGTCTGGGTCAGGGCCTTGGCGCGGGCACGCAGGGCGGCAGTGGCCGGCAGGTCCTTGAAGAAGGGCTGGTCTTCGGGCTTGCGGAAGTCGAAGCAGCTCAGCAGATCACCGCTGACGGCACGGCGCCAGGGGCTGATCAGCGGCTCCTGCACGCCAAAGCGCGCCTCGATGAAGCGGATCACCGAGCTGTGGTCCGAGACCTGGGAGTTGACCCAGCCGCCCTTGCTCCAGGGCGAGACCACGTACATGGGCACGCGCGGGCCCAGGCCGTAGGGACGGCGGTGGTACTGCGGGTCCGAGCCATTGAGCTTGTGGTGGTACTCGCCCACGGTGTCCACGGTGGAGGCGCCGGCCAGGCGGGCGCGGCTGGGCTCGTCGTCATAGACCTCGTAGGCCGGCACGGCCGGGGGCGGCATATGGTCGAAGAAGCCGTCGTTCTCATCGAAGTTGATGAGCAGCACGGTCTTGCTCCAGACCTCGGGGTTGGCGGTCAGGGCGTCCAGCACGCGCGAGGTGTAGTCCGCGCCCTGGGCCGGGCTGGAGGGGCCGGGATGCTCGGAGCCTTCGGCCGTGGCCACGATCCAGCTGACCTGGGGCAGCTTGTCGGCCAGCACGTCTTCCTTGAGCTTGTCCAGATCGCGCGTGCTCACGCCGCGCTCGCGCAGCACCTGGGAATAGCCGGGGCGCTGGTACCAGGCATTGCGGAAGGGGCGAAAGCCCGCCAGCGGGTTGTCGGTGAAGTTGTCCGCCATGTTCTGGTAGACCTGCCAGCTGATGCCGGCGTCCTGCAGACGCTCCACATAGGTGACCCAGGTGTAGTCGGTGGCGGGGTTGGTGTTGAAGTTGTCGCGGCTGTTGTCGGTGGAGGGGCCGCCGGCCACGCCCAGCGGGTCGTTATGGCCGGTCCACAGGAACAGGCGGTTGGTGTTGGTGCCGGTCTGGGTGGCGCAGTGGTAGTGGTCGCAGAGCGTGAAGGCCTCGGCCAGGGCGAACTGGAAGGGCAGGTCCGTGCGCTTGAAGTAGCCCAGGGAGTGGTTCTGCTTGGCCTTGGGCCAGTTGTTCATGCGGCCGTGGTCCCAGGCGGCCTGGGAGTCGGTCCAGCTGTGCGGCGTGCCGGACACGCGCATCACGCCGAAGTCCTGCTGGGTGTTCAGATGGAAGGGCGCGATCGCCTTGCGGCCGCTGCCCCACTCCGGGCGGCCCGGCACGGGCGCGCCATTGCCGATGGGCTGCACGAACACGCTCTTGCGCGTGAAGGTGCCGGGGCGGTCCAGCACCGGGATGGGGAAGGGGTCGCTGAAGCCGCGCACACCGGCCAGGGTGCCGAAGTAATGGTCGAAGCTGCGGTTCTCCTGGGTCAGGATGACGATGTGCTCGACGTCCTGCAGGGTGCCGGTGCGGTAGTTGGCCGGAATGGCCAGGGCGCGCTGGATGGCGGGCGGGAAGCTGGCCAGGGCGGCGGAGGCGCCGGCACCGGCGGCCAGGCTGCGCAGAAAGCCGCGGCGGTCTTGTTGGGAACTCATGGGAGGACTCCTGGGGACCTTGCAAGGTCCCGTCTTGGTTGGCGAAACGGGGCCAATCTAGGAGTGCCGTTTGAAGGCCTTGCGACCTTGCATGAGCCGATCGGACTAGGGCCGACACCTGCGCGCCACAACCCGCATGCCACCAGCACACCGCCAGCAGCCCGCAAGTCCGCAGACAGGGGCTTTGCGCCCCCTGATCGCCCCGCAGCGCCCCAGATCGTCTTGCGCGCATAGCGCGCAGCCCTCGCACCAGCGCGATGCCGGTCGCCCCGCACTCTCGCGCCACAATGGCGGCATGCGCCGAGCCGACCGCCTGTTCCAGATCGTCCAGCTGATACGCGGACGCCGCCTTTCCACCGCCGAGTTCCTGGCCGAGCGCCTGGAGGTCTCGGTGCGCACCGTCTACCGCGATGTGGCGGCCCTGCAGCAGCAGGGCGTGCCCATCGACGGCGAGGCCGGGGTGGGCTATCGCATGAAGGCGGGCTTTGATCTGCCGCCCCTGATGTTCACCAAGGAAGAAGCCCAGGCCCTGGTCGCCGTGGTGCGCCTGGCCCGCCCGGCCCTGGACGCCGGCCTGGCGGCCCCGGCGGAAGGCGCGCTGTCCAAGATCCTGGCCGTGCTGCCGCCGCCGGCC
>NZ_JBKCLH010000139.1:0-15605 GCF_046300915.1 Roseateles sp.
AGCACCACATTGCCGCTGGGATCGCTCTCGTCCTTGTGCTTGAGCAACTCGACACGCACCAGGCTGCCGCCCTGGCTGTCCAGCGTGGCCTTGATCACGTCGGTGCAGGCACCGGCCAGCGAGACCGTGGAGATCCGCACCGACGTGATCAAGGCCACGCTGGACAGCCAGGGCGGCAGCCTGGTGCGTGTCGAGTTGCTCAAGCACAAGGACGAGAGCGATCCCAGCGGCAATGTGGTGCTGCTCAAGCGCAGCGCCGGCCACACCTATGTGGCCCAGACCGGTCTGGTGGGTATTGCCGGTGCGCCCAACCACCTCAACACCATGACCGTGCAGCCCGGCGCCCGCGAGCTTGCCGAGGGTGCGCAGGAGCTGGTGGTGCGCTTCGAGTCGCCCGAGATGGGCGGCGTCAAGCTGATCAAGACCTACAGCTTCAAGCGCGGCGACTATGCCGTCTCGGTCAAGCACGAGGTGCAGAACGTCTCGGCGGCCCCCCTGTCGCCCCAGCTCTATGTGCAGCTGATGCGTGACGGCAGCGCCGGCCCCGGTGAGTCGAGCTTCTACGCCACCTTCACCGGCCCGGCCGTCTACACGGACAAGGCCAAGTTCCAGAAGCTGGACTTCAAGGACATCGAGAAGAGCAAGGCCGAGTTCGAAAAGAGCGCCAGCGATGGCTGGGTGGCCATGGTGCAGCATTACTTCGCCAGCGCCTGGCTGCGCAATGCGCAGAGCCCGCGCGAGTTTTTCGCGCGCAAGGTGGACAACAACCTCTACACCGTGGGCATGGTCTTCCCCATGGGCCAGGCCGCGCCGGGCGCCAGCGTGAGCGCCGAAGACCTGCTCTTCGTGGGTCCCCAGGAAGAGAAGAAGCTGGCCGTGCTGGCCCCCGGTCTGGAGCTGGTGAAGGACTATGGCTGGTTCACCATCCTGTCCAAGCCCCTGTTCTGGCTGCTGGACCAGCTGCACAAGCTGCTGGGCAACTGGGGCTGGGCCATCATCGCCCTGGTGGTGCTGCTCAAGATCGCCTTCTACTGGCTCAATGCCAGCGCCTACCGCAGCATGGCCAAGATGAAGGCGGTGAACCCGCGCATCATGGAACTGCGCGAGCGCCTGAAGGACAAGCCGCAGCAGATGCAGCAGGAGATGATGCGCATCTACCGCGAGGAGAAGGTCAACCCCATCGGGTCCTGCCTGCCCATCTTCCTGCAGATGCCCTTCTTCATCGCCCTGTACTGGGTGCTGCTGTCCAGCGTGGAAATGCGCCACGCGCCCTGGATTCTGTGGATCACCGACCTCTCGGCCAAGGACCCCTACTACATCCTGCCCGTGCTGATGACGGTCACCAGCCTGTTCCAGGTCTGGCTGAACCCGGCCCCGCCGGATCCGGTGCAGGCCAAGATGATGTGGATCATGCCCCTGGCCTTTGGCGTGATGTTCTTCTTCTTCCCCTCGGGCCTGGTGCTCTACTGGCTGGTGAACAACATCCTGTCCATCGCCCAGCAGTGGATGATCAACAAGCAGATGGGCGTACAGCACTGAAGCCGGCCCCAACGCCACTCCATCACGAAAGCCCCCGGACGCTCCCCCGTCTGGGGGCTTTTTTCATGGGGCCCCAGGGGCTTTAATGGGCTTATGCGGGGCAGTGACCCGCCGACCGGTTCGATGTCTGAGCCCTGGTGCGGCGGGCTGGGCTGGCACCGGACGCTCACGAGAGTTTCCGGCGCAGCCTCCCCCGCGCCACCTTCCCCTCCAGTCCTGCCGCCGCGCTTTCGCGCTGGCGCTCTGTCCAGGACGGCGCCCTGCTGACAATCGTCAGACAATCGCGGCATGCTCTCGCGCCACCAGGACCCCATCGCCGCCATTGCCACCGCCCCCGGACGAGGCGCCGTGGGCATCGTGCGTGTCTCCTCACCGCAAGACCTGGCCCCGCTGGTGCAGGCCCTGTGCGGCCGCAGCCTCAAGCCCCGCGAGGCCAGCTATCTGCCTTTTCGCGCCGCCACCGGCGAGGCCATAGACCAGGGCCTGGCCCTGCTCTTTCCGGCACCCCACAGCTACACCGGCGAGCATGTGCTGGAGCTGCAGGCTCATGGCGGGCCTGTGGTGCTGCAGCTGCTGCTGGCCCGCTGCCTGGAGGCCGGCGCGGCCGCGCCCGCGCTCAAGCACATCCGTCTGGCCGAACCCGGTGAATTCACCCAGCGTGCCTTCCTCAACGGCAAGCTGGACCTGGCCCAGGCCGAGGCCGTGGCCGACCTGATCGACGCCAGCACCGAGACCGCGGCCCGCAGCGCCAGCCGCGCTTTGTCCGGCGCCCTGTCCAGCGAGGTGGGCGCCCTGCGCGACGCCCTGATCCAGCTGCGCATGCTGGTCGAGGCCACGCTGGACTTCCCCGAGGAAGAGATCGACTTTCTGCAGCAGGCCGACGCCCTGGGCCGCCTGGCGCGCCTGACCGAGCGCCTGGACGGCGTGCTGGACCGCACCCGCCAGGGCGCCCTGCTGCGCGAGGGCATCAAGGTGGTGCTGGCCGGCCAGCCCAATGTGGGCAAGAGCTCCCTGCTCAATGCCCTGGCCGGCGCCGAGCTGGCCATCGTCACGCCCATTCCCGGCACCACGCGCGACAAGGTCAGCCAGACCATACAGATCGAGGGCGTGCCCCTGCACATCAGCGACACCGCCGGCCTGCGCGAGACCGAGGACGTGGTGGAGCGCATCGGCGTGGCCCGCAGCTGGGAGGCCATCGAGGACGCCGATGTCGTGCTCTTCCTGCACGACCTCACCCGGGTGGGCGAGCCCGTCTACGAGGCCGAGGACGCCGAGATCCGCGCCCGCCTGGCCGCGGTGGACCCGGCCCGCATCCTGCAGCTCTACAACAAGGCCGATGCCGTGGCGGCCGAGGCCCTGCCCGCTGGCGCACTCACCCTCTCGGCCAAGACCGGCTCAGGCCTGGAAGCGCTGCGCAAGCGCCTGCTGGAGCAGGTGGGCTGGCACGCCGTGCCCGAGGGCCAGTTCATCGCCCGCGAGCGCCATGTGCAGGCCTTGCGCCGCACCCGCGAGCACCTGGAGCTGGCCCACGGCGTCTCCACCCAGCGGCCCCCGGCCCTGGACCTCTTGGCCGAGGAACTGCGCCTGGCCCACGACGCCCTGGGCGAGATCACCGGCGCCTTCACGGCGGACGAGCTGCTGGGGGTGATCTTCAGCAGCTTCTGTATTGGCAAGTGAGTGCAGGCGGCGGCCCCTCAGCCTGCCGCCCTCAACTGCTCCAGCGTCACGAACTTCAGCGCCTGGATGTGGGTGCTCTCCAGCACCACGGGCGGGGCCACGCCGGCCTCCCAGGCTTGCAGCCAGCGCAGGGCGCACAGGCACCAGCGGTCGCCGGGCTTGAGGCCGGCAAAACGGTACTCGGGCCGAGGGGTGCTCAGGTCATTGCCTGCGGCCTGCGAGAAGCGCAGGAACTCGGCCGTGACGCGGGCGCAGATCAGGTGGCTGCCCAGATCCTGCGCGTCGGTGTTGCAGCAGCCGTCGCGGAAGAAGCCGGTGAGCGGGTCGTAGGAGCAGGGCACCAGGGGTGTGCCCATCACATTGAGGGCGCCCAGGGGCAGGATAGGTTCCTGCGCCGCGCCTTCGCGTTCAGCGTCCATAGGGCCAGCGGGCTTTCACGGTGGGCGCCTTGGCGGCCTTGGCACGGGCCTGCCAGAGCTTGAAGGCGCTGCTGGTGAGCTCGCGCTTCATCAGCTGCACCAGGGCGCCGGCGCCTACGCCGTGCTCCATCAGCACCTTGTTGTAGGGCGGGCTGTCTTCCCAGGCGGTTTTCACGACGGCCTGGATCTGCTCGGGGCTGAGGCGGGGAATGGGCTTGGCCATGGCGTTTGTCAGTGCCCTTCGAAATCGACCAGGGTGAACAGCGGCAGGCCGCTGTCGCGCAGGCGCTTGGAGCCGCCCAGCTCGGGCAGGTCCACGATGGCGGCGCCTTCGATCACGGTGGCGCCCAGGCGTTCCAGCAGGCGCTTGCCGGCCATCATGGTGCCGCCGGTGGCGATCAGGTCGTCGATCAGCATCACGCGGTCACCGGGCTTCACGGCATCGGTATGCATCTCCACCGTGGCATTGCCGTACTCCAGCTCATAGGTCTCTTCCACCGTGGTGAAGGGCAGCTTGCCCTTCTTGCGGATGGGCACGAAGCCGATGTTGAGCTCGTAGGCCAGCACCGAGCCGATGATGAAGCCGCGCGCGTCCAGCCCGGCCACGGCCGTGGGCTGCTGGTCGAAGTAGCGGTGCACGAACTGGTCGATCAGCACGCGGAAGGCGCGCGGATTGGACAGCAGGGGCGTGATGTCGCGGAACTGCACGCCCGGCTCGGGCCAGTCCGGCACGGTGCGGATCTGCTGTTTCAAAAAGGCGAGGGCGTCTTGCATGGCCCGATTGTCGCGCCTGTGGCGCCGCTGGGCCGATCAGCAGACTTTTTGCGCGTGGCTGCTCATGCGTGCGCGCCCGCTCTGCTTGGACTGGTAGAGCGCGGCATCGGCCGCCTCGATCAGGCGCTGGGCGGGGTGATCCGACTGGGCCACGCAGGCCGCCACGCCGATGGACAGGCTGACCGCCGGCCGCAGTGGCGAGGCCGCATGTTCAATGGCCGCCAGGCGCACGCTGTCCAGGCAGCGCTGGGCCACGACCTGGGCGCCGGCCAGATCGGTGTCCACCAGCAGCACCGCGAACTCTTCGCCGCCGTAGCGGCACACCGGCTCGCCACCGCGGCCCACGCAGGAGCGCAGCAGGGAGGCCACACGGCGCAGGCAGTCGTCGCCGGCCACATGGCCGTAGTGGTCGTTGTATTGCTTGAAGTGGTCGATGTCGATCAGCAGCATGGCCAGCGGTGTGCCGGCGCGCGCGCTGCGCTGCCACTCGATCTGCAGGGCCTGGTCGAAGAGCCGGCGGTTGCCCACGCCGGTGAGACCATCGGTGGTGGACTGGCGGGCCAGCAGCTCATTGGCCTGACGCAGGCGCAGCTCCTGGCGCTTGCGCTCGCTCAGATCGGTGAGCATGCCCACGAAGATATGGGTGGTGGCGGTGTGCACCTCGGCCACCACCAGGTGCACGCAGAGCTCGTGGCCGTCGCGGTGGCGGGCGCTGAATTCCTGGCCGTCACGAGCCCGTGCCAGGTCTTGCGGGCCGGCAGGGAGATTGTTGACCAGCATGCTGAGGTGGCTGCCGCGCAGCTCGCCGGCCGGGAAGCCGAACAGGCGCTCGCAAGCCGGGTTGACGTCCAGCATATGGCCCTCGGTGTCCAGGGAGACGATGCCATTGCCGGCCGCGTGGATCAGGGCCTGCAGATGGGCCTGGCTGGCGGCCAGGCGCTGCTGCTCGCGCACCAGCTCGCTCACCTCCAGGCGCACACCCACAATGCCACCCGAGGGGGTGCGGCGCTCGAAGATGTGCAGCCAGATATCGTCGTGCACGCGCTGCAGCAGGGGGGCGGTCTGGGTGCCGCGTTGGCGCTTGCGTTCGGCCAGCCACTCCTGTTCGCGGCCCAGGGCCTCGGGCACGCCGCCGTTCTCCAGCGAGGCGCGCACCAGCTGCTCGAAGCTGGCGCCGCGCTGGAATTCGCGCAGCTTGTGGGGGTAGAGCTCCACCAGGCGCTTGTTGAAGGCGACCAGGCGGTCGCGCGCATCGAAGATCTCCACGCTGGCCGGCAGGGCGTCTATGGCTTCTTCCAGCGTGGTGCGTGCCCGCTCGGCACGCGCCCGCTCATAGGCCAGGGCAAACAGGGCCAGTGCCGCCACGGCCAGGCCCAGGGCCAGGCTCAGCCCGGCCAGCCCATGCAGATGTGCTGCCAGGCTGGGCGCGCCGAGACTGCCCAGCCAGACCAGCAACTGCAGCAGCAAGCCCAGGCCCAGGGCCAGGGGAAGCCAGGTACGCGGCGGCAGGGGTCGGGACATGGGCGGGGCGTGTGCTGACCGGTGAAGCCGGCGATGCTAGCCCCCCGAGCGCCATGGCGCCAGGGCCCTCCCATGGGGGGATTGCGGCCCTGGCCGCCGCCTGTCAGGCCCCGCGGGTGATGGGAGGCTGCACGCTGTCGGCGGACAGCTTCATGTGGGTGGAGAGCTCCAGTTTGGCCAGCATATTGCGGTGCACCTCGTCGGGGCCATCCGCCAGGCGCAGGGTGCGCTGCAAGGCCCACATATAGGCCAGGGGCGTGTCGTCCGAGACGCCCATGCCGCCATGCACCTGGATGGCCCAGTCGATGACCTTGAGCGCCATATTGGGCGCCACGATCTTGATCATGGCGATCTCGGCCTTGGCCACCTTGTTGCCCACGGTGTCCATCATGTAGGCGGCCTTGAGCGTGAGCAGGCGGGCCTGCTCGATGCTGCAGCGTGCCTCGGCGATGCGTTCCTGCGTCACCGTCTGCTGGGCGATGGTCTTGCCAAAGGCATGGCGTGCAATGGCGCGCTGGCACATCAGCTCCAGGGCGCGCTCGGCCGCGCCTATGGAGCGCATGCAGTGGTGGATGCGCCCGGGGCCCAGGCGGCCCTGGGCGATCTCGAAGCCGCGGCCCTCGCCCAGCAGGATGTTGCTGGCGGGCACGCGCACATTCTTCAGCTCGATTTCCATATGGCCGTGCGGCGCATCGTCGTAGCCGAACACGCTCAGCGGCCGGATCACGCGCACACCCGGCGCATCGGCGGGCACCAGGATCATGGACTGCTGCTCATGCCGGCCCGCCTGGGGGTCGGTCTTTCCCATCACGATGAAGAGCTTGCAGCGCGGATCGCCCGCGCCGCTGGACCACCACTTGCGGCCATTGATCAGGTACTCGTCGCCCTCGCGCACGATGGAGCATTCGATATTGGTGGCATCGCTGGAGGCCACATCGGGCTCGGTCATCAGAAAGGCCGAGCGGATCTCGCCGCGCAGCAGGGGCTCCAGCCAGCGGTCCTTGATCGCCTCGCTGCCGTAGCGTTCCAGCGTCTCCATATTGCCGGTGTCGGGGGCCGAGCAGTTGAAGACCTCGGGCGCCCAGGCCACGCGGCCCATGATTTCGCACAGCGGCGCGTATTCCAGATTCGACAGGCCCTCCGGTGCACGCGCCGAGCGGGGCAGGAACAGATTCCACAGGCCGGCCTCGCGCGCCAGGGGCTTGAGCTCCTCGATCAGGCGCGTGGGCACCCAGGCATTGCCGCCGCGGCGATTGGCCTCCACCTCTTCATGGAAGCGGCGCTCATTCGGGTAGATGTGCTGCTCGAAGAAGGCCAGCAGACGCTCGCGCAGTTGCTGGACCTTGGGGCTGTAGTCGAAGTGCATGGCGGGCTCCCGATGGCTTCCCGCGAGTGTGGCTCAAGGCGCCGCTGGGGCTTGTCGCCCATGTGTCAAACCGTCTCGAGCCCCTGATCCCGTTCAGAACACGCGCTTGAGCCGCACCTCCGCGTGACGCTGGGATCGATCAGCTTGCTGACGCAGGGCATAGACGCCTACCACCGTCCAGTTGGGTCCAAGGTACTTCGCCTGGGTCCACTGGAGTTCACGGTGGGTTTGACGATCGCCCAGTCCGTTGTGCAGCACATTGAGGGTGACCACGGCCTTCATGTCGAAAACCTGACGCAGGATGAAACCGATGCTGGGTTGCGCATATAGGTAGGCACCGCCGCGTGCGCCGACCCCCAGATTGGCCATGGCAAACACATCAACGTCGCGACCGAAACGCTTCGTCAAACCGAGACCGGCCTCAACCAGCAGGCTGCTGCGGCCGAGCATCTTGTCTCCAGCCTGTTGTTCGTGGCTGATCTTGAAGCGGCCGGATAGACCACCGGTGAACCGATCACGTGGAAGGAAGGACTCCACCGCGTACACAGTCGCTCTGTCCACACGGGCACCTCGGCCGCGCAAGGACTGCGTGAGTGCGAGCTCAAACAGCCTCAATGCACTCTCGCTGAAGTACATGTCGTTGCGATCTTCCAGTCGGTGCGATGCGGGCAGAAACTCGACGAGCAGCGAGTCATCACCATCGTGTCTTCGAAGACCGATACTGAGTTGCGAATCGGGTGGTGCTGCGATGGGGCTCAAGCGGGGATCGCTGCTCAGGGTCCGCTCGTTTGGAGGCAGGGTCCGCAGCTTCTGCAAGTAGTTCAGCCCGGCATCTGGCGAACGCTGACCCGAGTTCACCCACTGCTGGTTCAGGGCTTGCGCAGCCTGTTGGCGCAGAAACCCACGCACCTCGTCAGCCTGAGCCGGAGGAAGGTTGCTTGTGGTCACTGCCTGCTGCACTGCCGCGACATCGTCTGCTGTCAGCGCTTGGTCCAGAAGGTGAAGCGTCCAGCGTGGAGCGCTAACGGCCTTGGCCGGCGAAAGCAGGCCGGCACGGTGTGCTGAGCGCACCACATCTTTGGGTGTAGTCCAGAGGTCTGCTTCGGCCGCAACAGTGGGTTGGACTGCAGCCAAGAGTTGCTTGACCAGGGTCGCACAGTTGTAGCTCTGGAAGTAGTACGTGAATTGCACCGGCCGCAGCTCAATCAAGTGGGCTTGCAGCAATTGGCGCTGGTCAGCGTCCAGTTGCAGGGGGAACTCCCAGAGATTGCGCTCTTCTCGGCCGATGTAGCTCTGAACCTGTTCCTCGTACGGACCCAATGTGAAGAAGCCGGGCATACCAGCAACGAGGCTGCGCCAGAACAGGCGCGGCAGATTCCAGGTGACGGGCTCTGTGAAGAAGGAGATTGCGTGCTCACGCTCCACTCCGCTCTTGTCTGTGCCGCTGAGCTTGAGAAACACGTGGCCCATCATGCTCGATGGCTGGCTCAGTGTCTCGGAGGCAAACACCAGCGAGACCTGATCCATCGGCGCGCGCGAGTCGAATTCTTTGAGATCGGCGCAGTGTTCCAGCGAGCGTTCAGCGACGGCCCCTTGGCTTCGAAGCCAAAGGTAGCGGGCTGGAAAACGACATACGCTGAGAGGATCGGGGCCCTCGATCAGCACGACCGTAGCTTTGAGCTCGGCTTCCAACGAAAACCGTGGCAGGGACAGCATGAAGGATGGATCGATCACCATGGGCTTGCCATGACGCACATGCAGTAATGCAGCCCAAGCGGGATCCTTGGCTATCGCTTCGAGACTGGTTGCCGCAGCTGGAACCGCCACGACACATAGCAATGCAAAAGCGGCCCGTAGGCCGCTTTGCATGCGCAAGCGCAGGCGTTCGATCACTGGCAGCTGACGACCACAGAGTCGGCGTACTTCCACATGCGCTCGGTCGCGTAGTCCGTGGTCGAACCCAGCGCGCCGCCGCTCAGAATGTTGATGAAGAACTTGGTGTCGACCGAGCTAGGAACGGCCGTGGACTTTGCGCAGCCCGGGGTATCGACGGTCACAACCTTGTCGCCCTTGGCGCGGGTGAACTGCACCACAGCCGGTGCGCTGAAGGCCTTGCCATCCACCGAGCCGCTCATGGGCTTGCCATTCGACGAGGTGACGTTGACCGCTTGGGTCTGCTCGTTGAGGATGGATGCGCAGCCAGTGGAAAGCACGGCGACGGCCATCAGCGCCGCGATATTGAATTTCTGCATGAAATTGAAGAATGGTTAGTCCAGGGGTACATCAACCGCTGCCAACCCACTCGCGGAAAGCACTAACGCACCGATAGCTGCGCGCGCGCAATCCATGGTGTGCATGTACTCACCTCCCTGCAGGCCGTTGTGCCACGGCTGATTGCCGCGGACTGTAATCAATGAATTGTCTCCAATTGGCAACAAGCGATGGGTGTATACCCTTGTGATGTTGTCGTAGCGGTATTGCTGCGTGCCCTCCTCAGGTCCGCAGCAGCTTCTCTTCCGCCAGGGCCAGGGCCTCAGGGCGGCCCGAGAGCACCAGGGTGTCGCCGCTGTCCAGCAGCAGCTCGTCCGTGGCCGTCACCACGGCGCCGCCGGTGCGGCGTATGGACACCACGGACACACCGGTGGCGTGCAGGGCCAGATGCCCCAGGGGCTGCCCGGCATAGGGGCTGGCCGGGGGCAGGGTGACGGAGCGCAGGCGGGCCTGCTCGCGCTCGTCCGCCGTGTCGTCATCCGCACCGTGGAAGTAGCCGCGCAGCAGGCCGTAGCGGGCGTCGCGCGCGTCGCGGGTCAGGCGCAGCACGCGCCGCATGGGCACGCCCACCAGGGCCAGCGCATGGCTGGCCAGCATCAGGGAGCCCTCGATGGCCTCGGGCACCACCTCGGTGGCGCCGGCGGCGCGCAGCCGCTCCAGATCGGTGTCATCGATGGTGCGCACCACCACCGGCACCTGGGGCGCGTGCGAGCGCACCAGCTGCAGGATCTTCAGCGCCGAGGGCGTGTCGTGATAGCTCACCACCACGGCGCTGGCGCGGGCCAGGCCGGCGGCCATCAGGCTTTGCAGCCGCGCCGCGTCGCCAAAGACCACGCTCTGGCCGGCGGCTGCGGCCTGGCGGACGCGGTCCGGGTCCAGGTCCAGGGCCATATAGGGGATGTGTTCGGCATCCAGCAGGCGGGCCAGGTTCTGGCCGCTGCGGCCGTAGCCGCAGATGATGACGTGGGCATCGGCCTTGATGGATTTCTTGGCAATGGTGGTCAGCTGCACCGACTGCATCAGCCAGTCATTGGCCGAGAGCTTCATCACCATGCGGTTGCTGTACATGAATAGCACGGGCGTGGCCAGCATGGACAGCACCATGCTGGCCAGCACGGGGCTCACCCATTGCGGAGCGATCAGCTGATGCTGGGCGCCCAGGGTCAGCAGCACGAAACCGAACTCGCCGGCCTGGGCCAGGTACAGGCCGGTGCGCAGGGACACGCCGGTGGGGGCGCGCATCAGGCGGGTCAGCCCCGTGATCAGCACGAACTTGGCGAAGGTAGGCGCCAGGGTCAGGGCCAGCACCAGGGGCCACTGCTCCCACACCGGGCGCCAGTCCAGCATCATGCCGATGGTGATGAAGAACAGGCCCAGCAGCACATCGTGGAAGGGGCGGATATCGGTTTCCACCTGATGCTTGTACTCGGTCTCGGCAATCAGCATGCCGGCCACAAAGGCGCCCAGGGCCAAAGACAGGCCGGCATGCTCGGTCACCCAGGCCAGGCCCAGGGTGACCAGCAGCAGATTGAGCATGAAGAGCTCGTCACTCTTGCGTCGCGCCACCAGGGTCAGCCACCAGCGCATCACCTTCTGCCCCCCCAGCAGCAGCACGCCCAGCACGGCCGCGGCCTTGATGGCCGCCCAGCCCAGGGACTGCAGCATGCTGCCGCCCGCGCTGCCCAGGGCGGGAATCATCACCAGCAGGGGCACGACGGCAAGATCCTGGAACAGCAGCACGCCCATCACGCGGCGTCCATGCTCGCTCTCCAGCTCAAGGCGCTCGGCCATGAGCTTGACCACGATGGCGGTGGAGCTCATGGCCATGGCCGCGCCCAGCACCAGGGCACCTTGCCAGGACAGCTCCCACTGCACACCCAAAAGTGCCAGACCGTGCTGCAACATGACATGGCCCAGAAGGGTGCCCGCGATGGTGAGCAGCACCTGCAGCAGGCCCAGGCCGAAGACCAGGTGGCGCATGCTGCGCAACTTGGCCAGATTGAACTCCAGGCCAATCACGAACATCAGGAAGACCACGCCGAACTCGGCCAGGTAGCGGATGGCCGCGTTGTCGCCCGCCAGGGCCAGGGCATTGGGCCCGATCAGCACCCCCACGACCAGATAACCCAGCATGGGCGGCAGCTTGAGCGAGCGGCAGACCACAACCCCGAGAACGGCGGCAACGAGATACAGCAGGGCAAGGTCCAGCGAGGTGATCATCGGGGCATGTTAAGGGCTGGCCAGCGCCCGGGCGGCCAGCATTGCCCCGGGGCTGGTCCGGGCTGCTCATGCACAGCCTGCATGTGCTTGCCCTGGCTGCAGACCATCAGGGTAAGCCCTCTTATTTCTGACGCAAGAAAATTGCGCTGAACCGCGATCAAGAGAATAGTTTGCATCTCTATGCACGGGCCGCATGGCCGCATGTGCACTCGGCTTCGAGACGGGCTCCTCGGGCTGCCGGCTTCGCGATACCGTTCGCGCCACTCAAAAGTTACGGAGCATTTCATTCATGCCCAACCTGTCTTTCGTCTCTCCCACGCGCAACAGTCCCTGGGGCACCTACCTCTCCCAGATCGACGCGGTCGAGCCCTATCTGGGCAAGCTGGCGCGCTGGGTGGAGACCCTGCGCCGTCCCAAGCGTGCCCTGATCGTGGACATTCCCATCGAGATGGACAACGGCACCATCGCGCACTTCGAGGGCTACCGTGTGCAGCACAGCCTGACCCGCGGCCCGGGCAAGGGCGGCGTGCGCTACCACCCCGATGTCACGCTGGAAGAGGTGATGGCCCTGTCGGCCTGGATGACGGTCAAGAATGCGGCGGTCAATCTGCCTTATGGCGGCGCCAAGGGCGGCATCCGTCTGGACCCCAAGACCCTGTCCCTGAAGGAGCTGGAGAAGGTCACGCGCCGCTACACCAGCGAGATCGGCATCATCATCGGCCCGCAGCAGGACATCCCCGCGCCGGACGTGAACACCAACGGCCAGATCATGGCCTGGATGATGGACACCTACTCCATGAACGTGGGCGCCACCGCCACCGGCGTGGTCACGGGCAAGCCCATCCCGCTGGGCGGCTCGCTGGGCCGTGTGGCGGCCACGGGTCGCGGCGTCTTCGTGGTGGGGCGTGAGGCCATGCGCCGCCTGAACGTGCCCATGGAAGGTGCGCGCATCGCGGTCCAGGGCTTTGGCAATGTGGGTTCGGTGGCGGCCAAGATGTTTGCCGCCAACGGCGCCAAGATCGTGGCCGTGCAGGACCACAGCGGCACCATCGTCAATGACAAGGGCATGGACATGGCCGATCTGCTGGCCCATGTGGCCCAGGCCGGTGGTGTGGCCGGCTTCAAGGGGGCCGACCATGCGTCCAGCGAGAACTTCTGGGATGTGAAGAGCGATGTGCTGATCCCGGCGGCCCTGGAAGGTCAGATCACGGCCGAGCGCGCCCAGCGCCTGCAGACCCGCCTGGTGCTGGAAGGCGCCAACGGCCCGACCACCCCGGACGGCGACGCCGTGCTGGCCGACCGCGGCATCGTCGTGGTGCCGGACGTGATTGCCAATGCCGGCGGCGTGACCGTGTCCTACTTCGAATGGGTGCAGGACTTCTCCAGCTTCTTCTGGACCGAGGACGAGATCAATGTGCGTCTGGACCAGATCCTGATCGGCGCCTTCAAGGGCATCTGGGAAACCCACGAGAAGCACCGCATCTCCCTGCGCACGGCCGCCTTCACCGTGGCCTGCACCCGCGTGCTGGAAGCCCGCGAAGAACGCGGTCTGTATCCCTGAAGCAGGAGCGAGGTGGGTCCCCGCGGACCCGCCGACCCCTGCCTCAGCCCGGCCGCCTGCAAGCGGCTGGGCTGAGATGGGACCGAAGGCTTGGCGGCTGGCGTGCCGCCAGGTCGACGCCGCGCCAAGTGCAGCTCCGGCCGGGTAACAGCCGGGTACGACGCCGCTACACTGCCGGCCTATGAGCGCAGTTCCCGCCTTTGACGCCGCCCTCGCCCTGCGCATGGGGCGCCAGACCCTGGAAATCGAGGCCGCTGGCATCAGTGCCATGGCGCCGCGCCTGGGTGAGTCCTTTGTGCGTGCGGTGCAGACCGTGCTGGCCTGCCAGGGCCGTGTGGCCGTGATGGGCATGGGCAAGAGCGGCCATGTGGGTCGCAAGATTGCCGCCACCCTGGCCTCCACTGGCACGCCCGCCCTCTTCGTGCACCCGGCCGAGGCCAGCCACGGCGATCTGGGCATGGTGACGGTCAAGGACGTGGTGCTGGCCCTTTCCAATTCCGGCGAGAGCGACGAGCTCAATGCCGTCCTGCCCGTGCTCAAGCGCCTGGGCGTGAGCATCATCGCCATGACCGGCCGCGCCGAGTCCAGCCTGGCCCGCCATGCCGACATCGTGCTGGACAGCCAGGTGGCCCAGGAGGCCTGCCCTCTGAACTTGGCGCCCACGGCCAGCACCACCGCGCAGATGGCCCTGGGCGACGCCCTGGCCGTGGCCCTGCTGGATGCACGCGGCTTCAAGCCCGAGGACTTTGCCCGCTCCCACCCCGGTGGCGCTCTGGGTCGCAAGCTGCTCACCCATGTGCGCGACCTGATGCGCAGCGGCGAGGCCCTGCCCACCGTGGCGCCCGAGACGCCCTTTACCGACATGATGCGCGTGATGTCCGCCAAGGGCCTGGGCGCGGCCGTGGTGGTGGACGCCCAGCAGCGCGTGCTGGGCATCTTCACCGACGGCGATCTGCGCCGCCTGGTGGAGCGTGGCAGCGATCTGCGCGCACTCACCGCCGCCGATGTGGCCTCCAAGAAGCCGCGCACCGTCGCCGCCGAGGCCCTGGCCGTGGATGCGGCCGACCTGATGGAATCCGCCCGCATCACCCTGGTGCTGGTGACCGATGAGGCGCAGCGCCTGATCGGCGCGATCAGCATCAACGATCTGATGCAAGCCAAGGTCATCTGATGCACAGCCTGACACCCGCCCTGCGCTTTTCTCCCGAACTCCTGCTCAAGGCCCAGGGCCCCGGCCTGGGGCTCAAGGCCGCCATCTTCGATGTGGACGGCGTGCTGACCGATGGCCGCATCTACATCGGCGAGCAGGGCGAGGGCTTCAAGGCCTTCTCCACCCTGGACGGTCACGGCCTCAAGCTGCTGGACCAGGGCGGCATCACGCCCATCGTGATCACGGGCCGCGACTCGCCGGCCGTGCGCCGCCGCGTGGCCGATCTGGGCCTCAAGCACGCCGTCTACGGCGCCAAGGACAAGCTGGCCGTGGCCCAGCCCCTGCTGGACAGCCTGGGCCTGGCCTGGGAGCAGGTGGCGGCCATGGGCGACGACTGGCCCGACCTGCCGCTCATGCTGCGCGCCGGCTTTGCCTGCGCCCCGGCCCAGGCCCATGCCGAGGTCCGGGCCGTGGCCCACCATGTGACCGCCGCCCCCGGCGGCCATGGTGCCGCGCGCGAATGCTGCGATCTGCTGCTGATGGCGGCCGGCCGCTACGGCGATCTGCTCAACGGCCATCTGTCCACCCTGGATGGGGGCCAGCCCTGATGGCCACCTTGGCGCCGCCCCCCAGCGGTCCGCAAGCTGCCCGGCCCCGTGTGGGCCAGTCCTGGCTGTGGCGCCTGCAGCTGCTCTTGTCCAACTACCTGCCCCTGCTGCTGATGGCCCTGCTGGCCGCAGGCACCTGGTGGCTGGTCAAGAACACGCCCGCGCCGGACGGGCCCATGGAGCCGGTGCCGCCCCGCCATGTGCCCGACTACCGCATGGAGGGCTTTGAGCTGCAGCGCTTCGATGCCCAGGGCCAGCTGCGCTTTCGCATCGAGGGTGCCGAGATGCGCCCCTATCCCGATACCGACACCATCGAGATCGACCAGGTGCGCCTGCGCGCCACCGGGCCGGATGGCAGCCTGACCCTGGCGACCGCCAAGCGCGCGGTGGGCAACGGCGATGGCAGCGAGTTGCAGCTCATGGGTGATGTGAGCGTGGAGCGCTACGAGGCCGGCAAGGACGGCGCGCTGGCCGACCAGCCGCGCCTGCGCATGGACGG
>NZ_JBKCLH010000140.1:0-67746 GCF_046300915.1 Roseateles sp.
GCCGCGGCCGGCCTGGCCGCGGCGGCGGCCGTCTTGCAGAGCCTTGGGCGCAGGGGCTAAGCTCGGCGTACCACACCCGTGGCGTTGCTCGGCCGCCACGGCCGGCCTGGTGTGCTCCGCCTGCCCGAGCCCGGGCCGGCACCTGGCATTTGCTCACGGCCGGGCCCGGGGCGTACAGTGCCCGCGGGCCGGGCTTTGCCACAATCCCTGGCCAGGACAGACCTTTCATGAGCCCAAGACCCATGCCCTCTTTGCCCATCAAGCTGCTGGGCGCCGTGCTGGCGCTGAGCGCCTGGACCCTGCCGGCCCAGGCCCAGATCAAGATCGGCCAGACGGCCGGCTTCAGCGGCCCGGTGGCTGCCGGGGTCAAGGAAACGACCGAGGGCGCGCGCCTCTACCTGGACGCCGTCAACGCCCAGGGCGGCGTGGGCGGCCAGAAGATCGAGCTGATCACCCTGGACGACAAGTTCGATCCCAAGCTCAGCGCGGCCAACGCCAAGCAGCTGATCGAGCAGCGCGGCGTGCTGGCGCTTTTTCTGAGCCGCGGTACGCCCCAGACCGAGGCCCTGTTTCCCCTGCTGGCCCAGCACAAGCTGGCCCTGGTGGCGCCCTCCAGCGGCGCCATGCTGCTGCACAAGCCGGTGAACCCTTATGTATTCAATGTGCGTGCCACCTACCAGCGCGAGGCGGAGCAGGCGGTGCAGCACCTGGTGGGCCGCGGCGTGCAGCGCGTGGCTCTGGTGCAGGTGGATGACAGCTTTGGCGACGATGGTGCCGCCGGTGTGCTGCACGGCCTGCAGGTCGCCAAGCTCAAGCCCAGCGTGCACCTGAAGTACCCCCGCACCCAGCCCCAGCTGGCTCCGTTGATGAAGCAGGTGGCCCAGGCCGATGCCCAGGCCCTGATCTTCATCGGCGCGGCCGAGCAGGTGGCCGAAGGCGCCAAGGCCTTGCGCGCCGCGGGCTCCACGGCCCAGCTGCTGACCTTGTCCAACAATGCGACGGCTGGCTTCGTTCGTCTGATGGGCGCTCAGGCTCGCGGCGTGATCGTGAGCCAGGCCTTCCCGGCTGAGCGCTCCATCAACCTGGCCCTGGTGCGCGAGGCTCAAGCCCTGGCCAAGGCGCGCAAGCAGGAGCTCTCGCCCGGTATGCTCGAAGGCTTCACCGCCGCCAAGGTGCTGGTGGAGGGGCTGAAGAAGGCGGCCAAGGACAAGGCCCTGGACCGCGCCGGCTTGGTCCGTGCGCTGGACAGCCTGGGCAAGCTGGACTTGGGTGGCCTGGAGCTGGGCTACAGTCCGGCCGACCACACGGGCCTGGACTACGCCGACATGGCCATCATCGGACCCGACGGCAAGTTCTGGCGCTGAGCCCCGCTGCCTGAGCCGGGCGTAGAACGGACAATTGCTCACAACTTGCCGGGCTGCGTCAAGGCTGCCATGCTGGCGCGCGGCCACAATCCGCGCCGGAGGTGATACCACGATGCAAACCATCATCAAGCAGACCCTGCTGGCGGCCGCGCTGGCCCTGAGCCTGCCCGCCTGGGCCCAGATCAAGATCGGCCAGACGGCCGGCATCACCGGACAGGCAGCCGTCGGTGTCAAGGAGATCACCGAGGGCGCGCGTCTGTACCTGGATGCGGTCAATGCCCAGGGCGGTGTGGCCGGGCAGAAGATCGAGCTGATTTCGCTGGACGACAAGTTCGATCCCAAGCTCAGCGTGCCCAATGCCAAGCAGCTCATTGATCAGGGTGTGCTGGCCCTGTTCCTCAGCCGTGGCACGCCGCACAGCCAGGCCCTGCTGCCCCTGTTGGCCGAGCACAAGCTGGCCTTGGTGGCGCCGTCCACGGGGGCCATGCTGCTGCACCGGCCGGTCAATCCCCATGTGTTCAATGTGCGCGCCACCTACCAGCGCGAGGCCGAGCGGGCCGTGCTGCATCTGGCGGGCATGGGTGTCACGCGCATCGGCTTGGTGCAGGTGGATGACAGCTTTGGCGACGACGGCGCAGCCGGCGCCCTGCGTGGTCTGGAGCTGGCCAAGCTCAAGCCCGCGGCGCATCTGAAGTACCCGCGCGCCACGCCCAATACCGCGCCGCTGATGAAGCAGATGGCCCAGGCCGATGTGCAGGCCCTGGTCTTTGTCGGTTCGGCCGACACCGTGGCTGAGAGCGTGGAGTTCCTGCGTGCCGCGGGCTCCAATGCGCAGCTGGTCACCCTGTCCAACAATGCCTCGTCCGGCTTCATCAAGCTGCTCAAGGGCCAGGCCCGTGGCGTGATCGTGAGCCAGGTCTTCCCCTCCGAGCGCTCCATGAACCTGGCCCTGGTGCGCGAGGCGCAGGGCCTGGCCAAGGCCCGTCAGATGGAGCTGACGCCGGCGGGCCTGGAAGGCTTTACCGCCGCCAAGGTGCTGGTGGAAGGCCTCAAGCGCGCCGCCAAGGACAAGGATCTCAGCCGCGCCGGCCTGCTGCGCGCCCTGGACAGCATGAGCAAGTTCGATCTGGGCGGCCTGGAGCTGAACTTCAGCCCCAGCGACCACACGGGCCTGGACTATGCCGATGTGTCCATCATCGGGCCGGACGGCAAGTTCTGGCGCTGAGCAGAGCGGCTCAGGCCTGACTAAGGGCTCGGGCGGCCCACGCCGGAGCCCCGGGTCTGAAGGCGGGCTTCTGGGCTGACGAAGGCGCGATTGATGCCGGCTTTCTACAATCCGGCCAATGTCCTCAGACAGCAAGACGCCCTGGCCCGGTCTGGCCCTGGCCTCCCTGGGTGCCGTGGCGTTCTCGGGCAAGGCCATCATCGTGAAGCTGGCCTACCGCCATGGGGTGGATGCCGTCACCCTCATCATGCTGCGCATGCTGTTTGCGCTGCCCCTGTTCCTGCTGCTGGCCTGGTGGGCGGGGCGGGGGAAGCCGGCATTGACCCGACGCGACTGGATCGCGGTGCTGGGCCTGGGCTTCTCGGGCTATTACCTGGCCAGCTTTCTGGACTTCGCCGGCCTGGCCTATATCTCGGCCAGCTTCGAGCGCCTGATCCTCTACCTCAATCCCACCCTGGTGCTCTTCCTGGGCTGGATCCTCTTCAAGCGCCGGGTGACGGGGCGGCAGCTGCTGGCGCTCTCGGTGAGCTATGCCGGCGTGCTCCTGGTCTTCGGGCAGGAGCTGCATCTGCAGGGCAGCGATGTGCTGCTGGGCGCGGCCCTGGTCTTTGGCAGCGCCGTGAGCTACGCGCTCTACCTGGTCTACAGCGGCGAGGAGGTCAAGCGCCTGGGCGCCATGCGCCTGACCGGCCTGGCCACCACGGTGGCTTGCATCCTCTGCATCGCGCAGTTCCTGCTGCTGCGGCCTGTGGCGGGCCTGGCCGAGCTGGCGCCCCAGGTCTGGTGGCTGTCCCTGCTGAACGCCACGGCCTGCACCTTCTTGCCGGTGCTGGCGGTGATGATGGCCATTGAGCGCATCGGGGCCACCCTGGCCGCCCAGACCGGCATGATCGGCCCCATGTCCACCATCCTGATGGGCGTGTGGATCCTGGGCGAGCCCTTCACGCCCCTGGTGGCCGTGGGGACGGTGCTGGTGATGGGTGGCGTCTGGTTGTTGACGAGATGGAGATGAAACGATGGACTTGGGACTGAAGGGCCGCTGGGCCCTGGTGTGTGCGGCCAGCAAGGGCCTGGGGCGCGGCTGCGCCGAGGCGCTGGCGGCCGAAGGCGTGAATGTGGTGATCACGGCGCGTGGCGCCGAGGCCCTGGAAGCCACGGCCGCCGCCATTCGCGCGGCACATCCGGGTGTGGAGGTGCGCACCGTGGCCGGCGATATCGCCACGGCCCAGGGCCGGGCCGCAGCCCTGGCCGCCTGCCCGCAGGTGGACATCCTGGTGAACAATGCCGGCGGCCCGCCGCCCGGTGACTTCCGCGACTGGGGCCGCGAAGAGTGGCTGGCGGCGCTGGAGGCGAACATGCTCACGCCCATCGAGCTGATCAAGGCCACGGTGGATGGCATGGCCGAGCGCGGTTTCGGCCGGGTGGTGAACATCACCTCGGGCGCGGTCAAGGCGCCCATCGATGTCCTGGGCCTCTCCAACGGCGCCCGCTCCGGCCTGACCGGCTTTGTGGCCGGGCTCTCGCGCCAGGCCCGCCTGGCGGGCCGCAATGTGACGATCAACAATCTGCTGCCCGGCGCCTTCGATACCGAGCGCTTGCAGAAGACCCTGGCGGCGGGCGCGGCCAAGAGCGGGCAGGCGGCAGATGAGGTGGCGGCCAAGCGCCGCGCCGGCATCCCGGCCCAGCGCTTTGGCACGGCGGCCGAGTTCGGCGCCGTCTGCGCCATGCTCTGCAGCCAGCAGATGGGCTACCTCACCGGCCAGAACATCCTGCTGGACGGCGGCGCCTACCCCGGTACCTTCTAAGTCGGCCAAGAAAAAGCCCGGCGGGCCGCTGGCGGCCGCTCCGGGCTTTTGTTCAGCCGAGGCGAGGGCTGATTACTGCTTACGCAGCAGCACCTTCTTGACCCAGCCCTCGCCCTTGGGCGACTGCACTTTCAGGAAGCCGTCCTTCTCCTCGCCCAGGTACAGCACCTCGTCGCTGCGGGCCAGGGTCTGCAGCTCGGGCGCGCCCTCGCGCGGCAAGCGCAGCACCTTGGCGCCGCCGATCTTGGGCACCATCACATCGCCCTCGGCCGCGGCATTGGCCTGCACGCTCTTGGCCGCATTGGCCTGGGCCGCCGCGCCCGCCTTGGGCTGGATCAGGGAAGGGTTGTTCTTGACCGCGCGAACGATGTTGTTCCAGTTGTCCACGAAGGAGGCGGTGATCACCTTGCCCTCGTTGGTGTTGGAGTAGCCGCCGGCGCCCACGCCCACGCCGCCCCCGAAGAGGGCACCGCCCAGGGAGAAATCGGCCTTCTCGGCGCTGCCCTCGGCCGCCGCCACCTGGATGCCCGAGCGGGCGTCCACCAGCAGCATGCTGGTCTGGGCCTGCTTGAACTTCAGGCCGCCGGCGATGGCGCCCAGGGCCCGGCCGGCACCGCCGAACAGACCCAGCACGCCCGCGCCCACGCCGCCGGCATTGTTCTCGGAGAACACCACATTGGGCGTGACCAGGAAGTCGGCCGTGACCATCTGGCCCTGGCCCATGTTGGAGCCCTGCTGCAGCATGCCGGACTGGGCCAGCTGGCGCTCCTGCATCATGTTCTGCATGGCCACACCGCGCTCGATGACCTGGAAGCAGTTGGACTGCTGGATGATCATGCGGATCAGGCCGTTGGGCGAGGCCAGGCCGTAGCCGCGCAGGCGCACCAGCAGATCGTCCTGCGGCTCATGCACGGCGATCGTGCCCTTGGGCGCGTCGCAGCGCTCCAGCTGGCTGTTGGCATTCTGGGCGCCGTCCGGGCCCGCGCTGCCGGTGGCCACCGAGCCGCCCTTGCCCAGCTCCTGGGCCGCGGAGACGAGGGGGATCAGGGCCAGCAGGCCGCAGACAGCAGGGATGCGCCAGGCGCGGGCTTTGGATGCCATGTGTGAACTCCCGTTTCTTGGATGACAAGCGAAAACGCGAATTCTGGCAGTCACCCCCGGCGGCTCACACCCCAAGAATCAGCTTCTTGCGGACTCGCTCACGAACTGGCGGCCGGGCGTCGCGTCGAGACCACGATGCCGCCCACGATCAGGGCAAAGGCCGCCCCGTGGTACCAGGCCGGCCACTCGCCCAGCAGGGCGGCCGACATCAGGGCGGCAAAGACCGGGGTCAGGTTCACGAAGAAGGCGGCCAGGGCCGGACCGGCCTCGGCCACGCCCTGGCCCCAGCAACGGTAGGCGATCAGCGAAGGGCCGATGGCCACATAGACCAGGGCCAGGAGCAGGGCCGGGCTCCAGTGGATGGGTTGCCCGGTCCAGAGCTGCTCGGCGCCGGCGCTGCCGACCGCGAAGATCAGGCCGAAGGCCAGCTGGCTCATCATGGTCTCGGCCCAGTTCCAGGCCGGCTTCTCCTCGCCCTGCATATGTGCCGGCGGGCGCGCCAGCAGCCAGCTGTAGAGCGCCCAGGAGAAGACGGCCAGCAGCATCAGCAAATCGCCGGGCAGGAAGTGCAGCTCAGCCAGGCGTGCAAGCTCGCCATGCGTGATCACGAAGGCTACGCCCACCAGGGAGAGCAGGGCGCCCAGCAACTGGGGCCGCGTGGGCTTCACGCCATAGACCAAGGCGCCGACGGCCATCATCCACACCGGCATGCTGGCGGTGATCAGGGTCACGTTCAGTGCGGTGGAGCTGCGCAGGGCCTGGTATTGCAGGGCGTTGTAGCAGCCCATGCCCAGCACGCCGACCAGGGCCAGATAGGGCCAGCGCCGTAGCAGCGGGCCCGGATGGCGCAGCAGCCGCCAGCTCAGGGGCAGCAGCAGCAGGAAGACCAGGCCCCAGCGCAGGCTGTTCAGCAGCAGCGGCGGCACGCTGGTGGCCACCAGGCGCCCGACCACGGCATTGCCGGCCCAGAGCAGGGGCGGCAGGGTGAGCAGAAGTGCAAGTCGGGGCGTGAGCATCGGGGCGGGCACATGGCGGCAAAGGCTGGCACGATAGCGGAAGTTCAACAGTCGATGAGGAGCATGTCGATGAGCCGAGGCGAGCGAGAGCTTGTGATCCAGTCCCCGGGCGGGCCCGAGGTGCTGCAGTGGACGCCGGTGCAGGTGGGCGAACCCGGCCCCGGCGAGCTGCGGCTGCGCCACCATGCCATCGGTCTGAACTACATCGACATCTACCACCGCAGCGGCGCCTACCCGCTGCCGCTGCCGGCCCGCCTGGGCATGGAGGCGGCCGGCGTGGTGGAGGCGGTGGGCGAGGGCGTGACGCATCTGGCCGTGGGTGACCGCGTGGCCTATGCCAGCCAACCGCCTGGCGCCTATGCCACGGCCCGCGTGATGCCGGCGCGTTGTGTGGTGCGATTGCCGGAGGGCATCGACTTCGAGACCGGCGCGGCCATGATGCTCAAGGGCCTGACGGCCCAGTACCTGCTGCGCAAGACCCTGCCCCAGGGCGGTCTGGCGGCGGGCGACTTCGTGCTCTTTCATGCCGCGGCCGGCGGCGTGGGTCTGATCGCCTGCCAGTGGGCGCGCGCCCTGGGCCTGCGCCTGATCGCCACCGCGGGCTCGGACGAGAAATGCGCCCTGGCCCTGGAGGCCGGGGCGGTGCACGCCATCAACTACCGACGCGAGGACTTCGCGGCCCGCGTGCGCGAGATCACCGGCGGCCAGGGCGTGAAGGTGGTGTACGACTCGGTGGGTCTGGACACCTTCGAGGGCTCGCTCAACAGCCTGGCGCCCTTCGGCCTGCTGGTGAGCTTTGGCAATGCCTCGGGTTTTGCGCCCCCGGTGCAGCTGGGCCAGCTGGCGGCCAAGGGCTCGCTCTATGTGACCCGGCCCACGCTTTTCACCCATCTGGCCACGCGCGAATCCACCCAGGCCATGGCCGACGATCTGTTCGCGCGTGTGCTGGCCGGCGATATCAAGATCCGTGTGGAACAGCGCTACACCCTGGACCAGGTTCAGCAGGCACACCGGGATCTGGAGGCGCGCCGCACCGTGGGCTCAGGCGTGTTGCTGGTCTGAGCGGGCCTCGGCGCGCGCCGTCTCGGGGGGCGCTGCCGCCGGTGCGCGTTGCAGCAACAGCTCAAAGCTGAAGCAGGAGCCGGTGCCGGGCTGGCTTTCCACCATGACCTGGCCGCCCATCAGGCCCACCAGGCGCTGCACGATGGTCAGGCCCAGGCCGGTGCCGCCGTAGCGGCGTGTGATGCTGCCATCGGCCTGGGTGAAGGGGTCGAAGATCTGGGCGATCTGCTCGCGCGTCATGCCGATGCCGGTGTCGTGCACCGAAAAACGCAGGTGGGCGCCGGCCTCGGGCTCGCTGCCCGCCTCGTCCAGGCGCAGCACCTCCAGGCGCACCTCGCCCTTCTCGGTGAACTTGAGCGCATTGCCCACCAGATTGACCAGCACCTGGCGCAGGCGCAGCGCGTCGCCCTGCACATGCAGGGGCACGCCGGGCTGCACCCGGGCATGCAGGGCGATGCCTTTCTCGTGCGCATGCAGCAGCAGGGGCTGCAGGGCCTCGCGCAGGCAGTCGTGCAGGGAGAAGGGCTGCTGCTCGATCTGCACGCGGCCGGCCTCGATCTTGGCCACGTCCAGCAGGTCGTTGATGATGACCATCAGGCCCTTGGCCGAGTTGTGGGCCAGCTCGATGAACTTGCGCTGGCGCTCGCTGAGCTCGGTCTGCAGCACCAGCTCGGTCAGGCCCAGCACGCCGTTCATGGGCGTGCGGATCTCATGGCTCATATTGGCCAGGAAGCTGCTCTTGGCCTGGCTGGCGGCCTCGGCGGCCAGTCGGGCGGCCTCCAGCGCGGCCTGGCTGGCCTTGACGTCGGCAATGTCGCGGGCATTGAACTGCATGACCAGTTCGCCGGTCACCGGATCGCGCATGGGGCGCGCGTCCACGCCGTGCCAGCGCCGGCCGGCCGTGGTGACCCGTTCCAGATCGGCGGCAAAGCTCTGGCCGCGCTGCACCTGACCGAAGACGCGGCGGGCCAGATCGGGGTCGGGGAACATGGCCAGAAAGGCCTTGTTGCCGCGCGCCTCGGCCAGGCCGAAGGCGGTGGCGGCGGCGGGGTTGCGCATCAGCACCGAGCCGTCGCGCAGGCTGAACATGGCGATGCGCACCGAGGTGTGCTGCAGGGCCTCCACGCCGCGCAGCATGCTCTTGTCAACGCCGGCGGGCAGGGCGTCGGCGGCAAAGAGCATGACCTGGCGGCGGTCGGGCGTGCGGATGCCGCGCGAGACCAGCAGCACCGTGGTGGCCTGACCACGCGGGTAGAGCGTCCATTGCTCGCGCACGATCTTGCCCTGGGCATGGTCGGCGGCGGTGACGGCCAGGCGCTCCTTGACCATGGGGCTGGTGTCGGAAAAGTCGCGCGAGAGAAACTCTTCGGCGCTTTCGGCGCGCCAGAAGGAGAGGGCGGCCGCATTGGCCCAGAGGTTGCGCTGGCGCTCCTGGTCGAAGACCCACATGGGCACATCGAGCCAGTCGTAATGCGTCAAGCTGGAGAAATCGAGCATGGGCGGCGGCGTGGTCAACGCCGTGAATTGTCGCTGCGGCGGCAGATCCGCCGCTGAGGATTTTCACCGTGCAGCATTACGCCTTGACGGCGCTGCGGTAGGCATGCCAGCTGGCGTGTCCCAGCCAGGGCCCGACCACCAAGAGGCCGGCAAAGCCCGGCAACATGGCCAGCACGACCAGCACCGTGATCAAGGCGCCCCAGAAGAGCATGACCCCGGTCTGGGTCAGCAGCAGGCGCAGGCTGGTCAGGCCGGCGGTCACCGCGTCGGTGGGCCGGTCCAGCAGCATGGGAATCGCGATCACGCTGATGCCGTAGATCAAACCGGCAAAGACCGCGCCCACGCCGAGATAGGCCACGATGAAGCCCAGGTTCTCGGGGTCCAGCAGCTTCCAGACGGAGCCGGCAAAGTCCGGCATGCCATCGAAGCTCACCGCAAAGACCACCAGGGCGGCTCGCCCCCAGATCATCTCCAGCACCAGCAGCACCGCGCCAAAGAGGGCCAGCTGCCCGATGCGGGCCTCGAAGGCCAGCAGGGAGTCGCCCAGATCGGGCTGCTCGCCGCGCTCCAGCCGCTGGCTGACCTGGTACAGACCCAGGCAGAGAAAGGGGCCCATCAGCAGGAAGCCGGCCGAGAGCGCCAGCGTGTAGGCCGGCGCATGACGGAAGACCACCAGCAGGGCCCAGCCCATGGCCACGAAGCACAGACCATAGAACAGCGCGATGCCCGGCGCGCGGCGCAGATCGCGCCAGCCGGCCGCCAGCCAGCGCAGCGGATCGCGCCAGCTCAGGGTATTGAGCGCGATGTCGAAGGCCGAGGTGCCGGGTTCGGCCGCTTTGTCGTCGAGGGGGTCGGTCGGGGCCATGCCCCAGCGTAAGCGGCCCGACCGGCTCCGTACCAGCGGGTTAGCCCGGGACTGCGGGATGCCTCGGGGTACTCAGCCGCCGCGGCGCACGCGCCGGATCTCGTCCCAGATCAACAGCACCGCGCCCACGGTGATGGCGCTGTCGGCCACATTGAAGGAGGGGTAGTACCAGCCGGCCCAGTGCAGCTGGATGAAGTCCACCACATAGCCGTGCAGCAGCCGGTCCACCACATTGCCGATGGCGCCGCCCATGATCAGGGTGAGGGCAGTGGCAAACAGGGTCTGCTGACCATGCCGGCGCAACATCCAGATGATGAAGATGGTGGCGACCGTTCCCAGACCCACGAAGAACCAGCGCTGCCAGCCCGAGGCCCCGGCCAGGAAGCTGAAGGCGGCGCCCGTGTTGTGGACCCGCACGACATTGAAGAAGCTGGTCACGTAGCGGCTGTCGCCCAGCTGGAAGTGCCCCAGGATCAGGGTCTTGGTGAACTGGTCCAGCAGGATAACGAGCAGGGCAATGCCCAGCCACAAACCCATGCGGGAGGACGGGGATTTGGTAGAAGCGGAACGCATGGCCTGCTGTCCTCAGGCCACGCGGCGGGCTTCGCCGTCGCCATGCAGATTGCTGTCGCAGCGGCCGCACAGCGCGGGATGCTCGGGATTGATGCCCACATCCTCGCGGTAGTGCCAGCAGCGCTCGCACTTCTGATGGCTGGACGGTGTGACCTTGATGCTCAGCTCGGCCGCCGCCTCGACGCGCGCCGCCGAGGTGATCAGCACGAACTTCAGGTCATCGCCCAAGCTTTGCAGCAGGGCCAGGTCTTGCTCGGGCGCGCCGATCAGCAGCTCGGCCTGCAGGGAGGCACCCACCTGGCCCTGGCTGCGCAGGTCTTCAATGGCCTTGTTGGCCAATTCACGGATCTCGCGAACACGCCCCCACTTCGCCAGCAGCGCTGCGTCGGCGGGCGGGAACTGCCAGAAGGTCTCGGTGAAGATGGTCTCACCACCGTTGAACACCTTCCAGGCTTCCTCGGCCGTGAAGCTCAGGAAGGGAGCCATCCAGCGCAGCATGCCGTTCGTGATGTGCCACAGCGCGGTCTGGGCCGAGCGACGGGCGACGCTCTTGGGGGCCGTGGTGTAGAGGCGGTCCTTGAGCACGTCCAGATAGAAGCCACCCAGGTCCTCCGAGCAGTAGACCTGCAGCTTGGCCACCACCGGGTGGAACTCGTAGCGCTCGAAGTGCGCCAGCACCTCGGCCTGGAACTCGGCGGCGCGGGCCAGGGCGTAGCGATCCACTTCCAGCAGCTGGTCCAGCGGCAGGGCCTCGGTCGCGGCATCGAAGTCCGAGACATTGGCCAGCAAAAAGCGCAGGGTGTTGCGGATGCGGCGGTAGCTGTCCACCACGCGGGCCAGGATCTTCTCGTCCAGACCCAGGTCTCCCGAGTAGTCGGTGGCAGCCGTCCACAGACGCAGGATCTCGGCGCCCATCTTGTCGGACACGGTCTGCGGTGCGACCACATTGCCGACCGACTTGCTCATCTTGCGGCCCTGGCCGTCCACCACGAAGCCGTGGGTCAGCAGGCCCTTGTAGGGCGCGCGGCCGTACAGCGCTGAGGCGATCAGCAGCGAGCTGTGGAACCAGCCGCGATGCTGGTCATGGCCTTCGAGGTAGAGGTCGGCCTCGGGGCCTTCGGCATGGGCCGCGCCCGCATGGCTGCCCTTGAGCACATGCTGGAAGGTGGAGCCGGAGTCGAACCAGACATCCAGGATGTCCTGGCCCTTGCTATAGGCTTCAGCCTCGGCACCCAGCCACTCGGCCGGGTCCAGCTTGGCCCAGGCCTCGATGCCGCCCTGCTCGACCAGCTGCGCGGCACGCTCGATGAACTCCAGGGTCCGCGGGTGGGCCTCGCCGCTGTCCTTGTGCAGGAAGATGGGCAGGGGCACGCCCCAGCTGCGCTGGCGGGAGATGCACCAGTCGGGCCGGTTGGCGATCATGTCGCGCAGGCGGGCCCGACCGTTCTCGGGGTAGAAGCTGGTGGCGTCGATGGCTGCCAGTGCGGTTTGGCGCAGGGTCTGGGCAGGGGCCTCGGTGGCGAAGAGGCCGGCTCCCTCGTCCATGCGCACAAACCACTGGGCGGCCGCGCGGTAGATCACCGGCGTCTTGTGGCGCCAGCAATGCGGGTAGCTGTGGGTGATCTTGCTGTGGGCCATCAGGCGGCCGGCGTTCTGCAGGGCCTCGGTGATGACCGGGTTGGCCTTCCAGATGTGCAGGCCACCAAACAGGGGCAGGCTGGCCTCGTAAGTGCCATTGCCCTGCACCGGATTCAGGATGTCCTTGAAGGCCAGGCCGTGCGAGACGCAGCTCTGGAAGTCGTCCAGACCGTAGGCGGGTGCGGAGTGGACCACACCGGTGCCGTCGTCGGCCGTGGCGTAGTCGGCGAGATACACCGGGCTTTCGCGGTCATAGCCCGCATCCACATGGGCCAGCGGGTGCTTGAACTTCAGCAGCTCCAGCTGGCGGCCCTGGGTGACGGCGACCTGCTCGCCCTCCAGCTGCCAGCGCGCCAGGCATTTCTCGACCAGGGCCTCGGCCACGACGAAGTAGCCACGCGCGGTCTTGATCAGGGCGTAGGGCAGCTCCGGGTTGAGATTGAGCGCCTGGTTGGCCGGGATGGTCCAGGGTGTGGTGGTCCAGATCACCGTGAAGGCCTCGGCATCCAGCGCAGCCAGTCCGAAGGCCGCGGCCAGCTTGGCCGGCTCGGCGCAGAGGAAGGCCACGTCCACCGCCGGGCTCTGCTTGTCGGCGTACTCGATCTCGAACTCGGCCAGCGACGAGCCGCAGTCAAAGCACCAGTAGACAGGCTTGAGGCCGCGATAGACGAAGCCGCGCTCGAACAGGCGCTTGAGCACCCGGATCTCGCCGGCCTCGTTGGCGTAGTCCATGGTGCGGTAGGGCTTGTCCCATTCGCCGAGGATGCCCAGGCGCTTGAAGTCGGCGCGCTGACCGTCGATCTGCTCGCCAGCATAGGCACGGCTCTTGGCCTGGACCTCGTCCCGCGGCAGGCCGCGGCCATGGGTCTTCTCGATTTGGTTCTCGATGGGCAGGCCGTGGCAGTCCCAACCCGGGATGTAGGCCGCATCAAAGCCGGCCAGCTGGCGGGCCTTGACGATCATGTCCTTGAGGATCTTGTTGGCGGCATGGCCGATATGGATCTGGCCGTTGGCATAGGGCGGGCCGTCGTGCAGCACGAACTTCGGCGCGCCGCAGCGTGCGTCACGCAGCTTCTTGTAGATGCCTTGCTCTTCCCAGGCCTTGACCCAGGCGGGCTCACGCTTGGGCAGGTCGCCCCGCATCGGGAAGGGGGTATCGGGCAGGTTCAGGGTGGAGCGGTAGTCTTTGGCGGCGTCGGTCATGGCGGCAGCAGTGAAGGGCAGCCCCGGGGGGTCTGCGTTGTCGGGTGGGGGGGGGGCGGGGGCGCGCGCAGCGCTTCAAATTCGGTCGCGCGTGGTCTGGCGGCTGACCTTCACATACGAGGCGCTGTGCGCGGCCAGGTAGGCGCGCGCCTGATCCACGTCGCGGGCAATGGCCGCGCTCAGGGCTGGCAACCCGTCGTAACGGGCTTCGTCTCGCAGTTTGTGCAGGAGTTCCACGCGCACAATTTTACCGTAGGCCCCATCCCGGCCCAGCGCGGCCGGCCAGTCCAGGCAGTGCACCTCCAGCAGGATGCGTCCGGCCTCTTCCACCGTGGGCCGCACGCCCAGGGAGGCCACACCGCCCAGCGGCTTGTCGCTCAGGCCGTGCACGCGCACCGCGTAGATGCCATGGGCGGCCGACTTGCGGTGCGGAAAGCGCAGGTTGAGGGTGCGAAAGCCGTCGCCCGCGCCCGTGCTGGACTCATTGAGCTGGCGGCCCAGCTTCTGGCCATGCACCACATGGCCCGAGATCGAGTAGGGCCGGCCCAGCAGGCGCGCGGCAGCTTCCATATCGCCCGCGCCCAGGGCCTCGCGCACCGCCGAGCTGGAGACGCGCAGACCATGCACCTCGTAGCTCATCATGCGGGCCACATCGAAGCCTTCGCGGGCACCGGCGGCGTCCAGGGTGGCGTAGTCGCCCTGGCGCTTGGCGCCGAAGCGGAAGTCATCTCCCACCAGCACATAGCGCGCGCCCAGCCCCTCCACCAACACCTCGCGGATGAAGTCCTGCGCGCTCAGGGCGGCCAGGGTCTCATCAAAGCGCAGCACCACCACCTGGTCGATGCCGCAGCGTTGCAGCTCGCTGAGCTTGTCTCGCAGCGGGGCGATGCGGGCGGGGGCCAGCTCGGGCTTGCCCAGGCGCTGGGCAAAAAAGTCGCGCGGGTGGGGCTCGAAGCTCAGCAGGCAGCTGGGCAGACCGCGGTGCTGGGCCTCGGAGCGCAAGAGCGCCAGCATGGCCTGATGCCCGCGGTGCACGCCGTCGAAATTGCCGATGGTCAGCGCGCACGCGGGCGCGATGCCGGGATGGTGGAAGCCGCGGAAAACCTGCATGGGCGAGGATTATCTACGGCCCGAACTGTCGCTCAGGCAGGCGCGGGCTGGCGCAGATGGCGCTGCACCACATCAAGCAGATCTTGCATCTCGAATGGCTTGACCAGGTAGTCGTCCATGCCTGCCCGCAAACAACGGTCCCGGTCGCTGTTCACGGCGCTGGCGGTCAGCGCCACGATGGGCAGGGGGGGGAGACCCTGATGGCGCTCATGAGCTCGCCAGCTTTGCGTGGTTTCGAAGCCGTCGAGCTCCGGCATCTGGCAGTCCATGAGCACCAGTTCATAGGTTTGCCGCTTCATGCATTCCAGGGCCTGCAGCCCATCCTCCGCCTGGTCCACGCTCAGGCCGAAGCTCTCCAGCATGGCCCCCGCAACCAGCAGGTTGACAGGGCTGTCATCCACCAGCAGCACACGTCCCGTCAGTCGTGGAAGTTCCCGAACGGCCCGGTCTTCCTGGCCGGGCAAAGGCGCCGGTTCACAGGCCTGCATGGGCAGGGTGAATTCGAAGACCGAGCCTTGGCCCGGCTGGGAGGAGCAGCGCAAATCACCGCCCATGGCGCGGGCCAGCTCGCGTGAGATGGTCAGGCCCAGGCCCGTGCCCTCCGGGCGGGGGGATTCAAGCCGATAGCTGCGCTCGGCCTGCTCGAAGGGCGCAAAGATGCGCTCCATCTGGTCGGCCGGTATGCCCTCGCCGGTATCACGCACCGCAAATCGCAGCAGGGTGCCGGCGCGCATGTCCAGGACGGCAGCCACCTCGACGCTGACGCTGCCGCGGCTTGTGAATTTGATGGCATTGCCCACCAGGTTGTGCAGCACCTGCTTGATGCGTGCCGCGTCGCCGACCACGCAGCCCGGCAGCGAGGCGCCGTACACGAGCTGGAAGTTCAGGCCTTTGTCCGCCGCACCCGTGGCCAGCAGCTGGCACACATCGTCCACGGCTTCCCGCAAGGGCAGGGGGCGCGGGACGATCTCCAGCTTGCCGGACTCGATGCGTGCCAGGTCCAGGATGTCATTGATCAGGGTGAGCAGATGCCGGCCCGAGCGGCGCAGGATCTGTACTTGTTCGCGCTGCTGTGTTTGCAGCTCGCCGCGCTCCAGCAGCTGGGTGATACCCAGAATGCCGTTCAGCGGGGTGCGGATTTCATGGCTCATCATGGCCACAAACCGGCTCTTGCTGTGGCTGTTGCGCTCGGCGGACCGCAGGGCCTGCTCGCGTTGCTCTGCGATCAAGGCGTTTTCGAAGCGCAGGCGTAGCAGCTCCATATGCCGCGACTGCATGCGACGGGCCTCGAACACCGAGACGCCCAGAAACAGCCCAAGGCCCGCGGCCACGATCAGACCGGAGCTGTCCTGGCTCAGCAACTCCATCACCATCAGTGGCAGAAAAACCAGGGTCGAGAACAGGAGGTGTGCCGGCCACAGGCAGCTGAGTGAGAACAGGCTGATGGCGCCCAGGCCGACCACAGACGCCAGCAAGATGCCATCGAGCTCTGGAACCGCGGGACTTCGGAACAGCAATCCCATGCTGCCCCAGCTCAGCGCATCCAGCGTTAATAAGGCCAGGTAGCGCTGCAACCAGGGCTTGCCCTCCATGGGATCTGGCCTGGCGCGCCTGAAACGCAGCACGTCCGCGCATCTCAGCAGGCTGATCAGCAGACGGACGCCCAACCAACCCAGCAATAGCGTCGCCGAGAAGTGCGGCCACAGCCACCCGACCAGCGGGCCGCAGAAAAGCAGTCCCACGGCGGTAGGCGCCAGGGTCTGGTCGTAAAGGACGGCCAAGCGTTCTGCACGCACCATGTGTGCGATGCGATCCGCGTGCGCCGTGGTTCCTCCATCCTCTATGGATTCGGCGCTCATTGATGTCATCCAGCCAACGACGGAACCTTCTGTCTCGAAGGTTTCCACAGGTCCGCTTTCTACCGGCTTCAGATGACAAGACGCCTAGGGGCAACCCTTGTGCGTGGCGTGGTCGCCGCAGCACGCCCTAGGACATACCCGCAGGCACCGATCCCGGCTCAGGGCCAGATGAGTGCCGGGCTGCTCACCCAGGTCCAGCCCCCAGGCGGCAGATCCTCGGGCAGGCTCAGCGCGCCAAAGCGCGGCCGGTGCAGCGCTTCCACCCGGTTGCCCACGGCTGCCACCATGCGCTTGACCTGGTGGTACTTGCCCTCGGTGAGCGTCAGGCGCAGGCCGTGGCTGTCATAGGCCTCTGCCTCCTCGGCGCGGGTGAACTCGGGCGGCGGCGCGGGCCTTGCGGGGCGGCCAGGGCGTGCCACCGGTTCGGGCTCACGCAGTTCCACGCCAGCCAGCAGCTGGGCCACCTGCTCGGGGCTCAGCGGATGCTTGCAGCGGGCCTCATAGACCTTGGGCACATGGTGCTTGGGGCTGGTGAGCTTGTGGATCAGGGTGCCATCGTCGGTGAGCAGCAGCAGGCCCGTGGTGTCCTCGTCCAGACGGCCAACTGGCTGCACGCCGCGCTCGCGCAGCGGGGCGGGCAGCAGGCTCATCACGCTGGGGTGGTGCTTGGGCTTTTGCGAGCACTCGTAGCCGGCGGGCTTGTTCAGCAGGATCAGGGCCTTTTCGTAATAGGGCCAGGTCTTGCCGCTGACCTCGAACTGCAGGCCTTCGGGCTCGAACTCGGCCTCGGGGTCTTCGACGAGCTCGCCGTTGACGCGCACCTCGCCGTGCTGGATCAGGCCGGCGCACAGGCGCCGGGTGCCGAAGCCTTGGGAAAACAGGATCTGTGACAAACGCATGGCGCGATTATCCCGCTGCCGTCCCGTCGAGGTCTGCCAGGCCAGGCAGGCCCGGCAGACCGCGCGCCGCACGCACCCCGCGCAGCACCGCCAGGGCTGTGGCCTCGGCCGCCAGCAGGCCGAGCAGGCGCAGATCGGCGCCGGGCTGTGTGCTGCCTGCGGCGGCGGTGGACAGGGCGAAGATCGTGTCCCCGTCGCTCACGCTGTGCACCGGATTGATGCTGCGGGCCAGTCCGTCGTGCGCGATCTGGGCCAGCTTGGTGGCGCCGCTGAGCAAGGCCGGCGCGTTGGTGGCGACTATCCCCAAGGTGGTGGCGCTGCCAGAGAGCGGGCCGCCGGGCAGGGCCTGGCCCTGCAGCAGGGCCTGCACCATGCCCATCGGCCGACCGTCATCGCCGCGGGCTCCGGCCAGCAGTCGTCCATCGGCCGGGTTCAGGATATCGCCCACGGCATTGACCACCACCAAGGCTCCCACCACCAGATCGCCCACACGCAGCGAGGCGCTGCCGATGCCGCCTTTCATGGCGCGCTCAAAGCCCAGCAGCTTGCCCACCGTGGCCCCGGCGCCGGCGCCCACGCTGCCCTCGGCCGGCGCGATGCGGCTGGCGGCCTCACAGGCGGCGTAGCCGGCGGCGGCATCGGGGGTGATGCGCGGGTTCTCGCCCACCCACAGGTCGAAGATCACTGCAGCCGGCACGATGGGCACCCGGGCGGGCCCGACGGCCAGGCCATGGCCGCGCTCCACCAGCCAGCGCATCACGCCGCTGGCAGCATCCAGGCCAAAGGCGCTGCCGCCCGAGAGCAGCAGGGCGTGGATGCGCTCCACCGTGTTCTCGGGGGCTAGCAGATCGGTCTCGCGCGTGCCCGGTGCGGCGCCACGCACATCGACCCCGGCCACCGCGCCCTGCTCGCACAGGAGCACGGTGCAGCCGGTGGGGCGCAGCGGGCTGGTCCAGTGCCCGACCCTCAGGCCGGGAACATCGCAGATGCCGCCGCCGCTGACGCCGGCGGCCTCAGGCAAAGACACCGGCCTGCTCCTGCATGCGGGCGCTAACCTCGGCCAGATGGTGCAGGCTGTCGCCGAACTGCATCTCCATCACCGTGAGGCGCTTGAAGTAATGGCTGCCCACATATTCGTCCGTCACACCGATGCCGCCGTGCAACTGGGTGCATTGCTGCCCCACGAAGCGCATGGACTGGCCCAGCTGCAGCTTGGCCTGGGAGAGGGCGCGGCGACGGGCCTCGGGCGGCTCGCCCAGCTTGAGGGTGGCGTAGTAGCTCATGGAGCGCGCCAGCTCCAGCTGCATCTTCACATCGGCCATGCGGTGGCGCAGAGCCTGGAAGCTGGCGATGGGCACGCCGAACTGCTTGCGGGTGTTCAGGTAGTCGGCGGTGAGGATCACGAACTTGTCCATGGCGCCCACGGCCTCGGCGCACAGGGCGGCAATGCCCACGTCCACCGCCAGTTCCAGCACGGACTGCCCCTGATCCGGCCCCGCCAGCAGGGTGGCGGGGCATTGGTTTAGCTGCAGCTCGGCGGCACGCGAGCCGTCCTGCAGGCTGTAGCCGCGCGTGCTGAGACCGGGGGCCTCTCGCTCCACCAGGTAGAGCGCCAGGCCCTGGGGTGTTTGCGCGGGCACGATGAAGGCCTCGACCACATCGCCGGCCGGCACCAGGCTCTTGCTGCCGCTGAGTCGCCCCTGGGCATCGGCCTGGGTGTTGACCCGGTCGAGCCGGTAGCGCGCGCCGCGCTCCTGATGGGCCAGCACCACGAGGGCCTCGCCGCCGGCGATGCGCGGCAGCCATCGGGCCTGGACCTCGGCCGGCGCCCAGGCCAGCACGGTGGGGGCGATGAGCGCGGCCTGAGCATAGGGCTCCAGCACGATGCCGCGACCCAGTTCCTCCATCACCACCATGGCGTCCACGGGGCCCTGACCCAGGCCGCCCTGGTCCTCGGGCACCAGCAGGGCGCTCAGGCCCAGGCCGGCCAGGCCCTCCCAGGCTGTGCGGTCAAAGCCGCCGGCCCGCACGATGGCGCGGCGGCGCTCGAAGTCATAGTCCTTGTCCACCCAGCGGCGCACGGCGTCGCGCAGGGAGTCCTGGTCTTCGCTGAAGTCGAAATCCATGGTTTGCACCCCTGGGTCAGCCGAGCACGGTCTGCGCCACGATATTGCGCTGGACCTCGTTGGAGCCACCGTAGATGGTGGTCTTGCGGTAGTTGAAATAGGTGCCGGCCAGGGGCGCACAATGCGCAGCCCCGCCCGGCCAGAGCCCACCCAGGGCCTGGTCGCCCTGCCAGCCGGCCTCCATGGCCTCGTGGATATAGGGCGTGGAGAAGGGGCCACCGGCCAGCATCATCAGCTCGGTGTAGCGCTGCTGGATCTCGCTGCCGCGGATCTTGAGCAGGCCCGCCACGTCCAGCGATTGCTTGCCGCTTTTTTCGGCCGAGAGCACGCGCAACACCATCATTTCCAGGGCCACGATGTCCACCTCCAGCAGGGCGATCTGGTCGCGGAAGCGGACGTCTTCATAGACGCCTTCGGCCTTGGCGATGCGCTTGAGCCGTTCCAGTTCACGCTTGGCGCGATTCACATCGGCGATATTGCTGCGCTCATGGGCGAGCAGGTACTTGGCATAGGTCCAGCCCTTGTTTTCCTCGCCCACCAGGTTCTCCACCGGCACCTCGACATTGTCGAAGAAGACCTCGTTCACCTCGTGCTCGCCGTCCAGCATGATGATGGGTCGCACCGTGACGCCGGGCGACTTCATGTCGATCAGCAGGAAGCTGATGCCGGCCTGGGGCTTGACCGTGGGGTCGGTGCGCACCAGGCAGAAGATCCAGTCGCCGTACTGGCCCAGGGTGGTCCAGGTCTTCTGGCCGTTGACGATGTATTTGTCGCCACGGCGCTCGGCGCGGGTCTTTACCGAGGCCAGGTCGGAGCCTGAGCCGGGCTCGCTGTAGCCCTGGCTCCACCAGACCTCGCCGCTCATGATGCCGGGCAGATGGCGCTGCTGCTGCTCGGGTGTGCCAAAGGCCATGATGACGGGGGCCACCATCACGGGCCCGAAGGGCACGACGCGTGGCGCGCCGGCCAGGGCGCATTCTTCCTCAAACAGGTGGCGCTGCACCGCATTCCAGCCCGGGCCGCCAAACTGCTTGGGCCAGGCCCAGCCATGCCAGCCCTGCTTGCCCAGGATGCGGGCCCAGCGCTGCAGATCGTCCTTGCTCAGGCGCAGGGCCTTGTGCACCTTGTCACTGATGTCTTGCGGCAGGTTTTCCGCCACCCATTGACGCACCTCCGCTCGAAAGGCCAGCTCCTGCGGTGTGAACTTGAGGTCCATGCGCTCTCCTTGTTGCGGCGCCGTTTGTAGCACGGTCGTGCTATTCCCGCCTGTCCTCTCGGCGACGCCGCAAGCCAGGCGCTTCAGTGGGTGGAACTGATAGACGCGCTTTCAGGATCTGGGCATGAAAAAAGCGACCCGTGGGTCGCTTTTTTGAACCAGAGCGCCACCTTGTGGCGCTTTGCCGGCTTTATATGCGGACCATCAGGCCGCCGACTTGCTCTTGCGACGGCGCCCGGCGATCACGCCCAGGGCCGCGATGCCCACCAGGGCCAAGGAAGCGGGTTCGGATACCTTGCCGCCCGTGGCCTTGGAGACGGACAGGAAGGTCTGTGAGCCGCCCAGCGGGCTGGAGGCGAAGACTTGGTAGGTGTAGCTGGTGCTCGCCGACAGGTTGACATTATTGACATTGCCCCAGGCGTTGGCGGCCGTGCTGGTCACCGCGCTCAGGTAGGCGGCCGCCTGCGTCTGGAATCCGGTGTCGGTGTCCGTGTCACGCAGACCACCAGCACCGATGCCGTAGTTGGATTCGGATTCACCCAGAATCGACCAGATGGCGTACTGGAAGGCTGCCGACTTCTGGGCGCTCTTCAGCGAGTCTTCGTAGGCGTGCGAATACAGCTCAACCAGGTTGTTGAGAACCGTGGTCTTGTTGGCTTGCAGGCCGTACTGGGTGCTGGACGAGCCCGTGTTGTAGGCGGAGCTCGTATAGGGCGTGGCCGAGAACAAGGCCGTGTAGGTCGGCGTGCCCGAGCCGGTGATGAAGTTGCTGAGCGAGGTCGTGGTGTAGGCGCTGGGCAGGTTGGCGCCATTCAGGGGGTCCAGGCAATAAACCCAGAAGGAATTGGCCTTGGTCGAGCTGGTGGAGACGCTCATGGCACCCAAGGACACATCGCGGCTCGTTGTGTTGCCGAACTTTAGCCGCTCCGATTCCGTCATGCCGCCACCGGTGCCCCAGTACAGGCTCTGTGCAGCCGCGGGCAGCGTGACACAAGCCGCCGCCGTGAGCAGCAGGGGAGCAAAGAATCGCTTGAACGCAGTAGTCGCGTGGGTCATTTTCGATATCCCTGAGTGGCTTGGTGCCGAGCTTTTACGCAGTGTGGTGGCATGGTAGCAGTGCAAGCAGGGTTTTGAGCTGGGGCCGTACCCCCCGTTTGAAGGGGCGTGATATGCGTCCGCAAGAGCCGGTTCGATGGCCTGTGCCGTCAGTTCCGGCATCCGGGAGGTGTACCTCACAGGCAGATAAGGATTGCACTCGGCCTCAGCAGGCCTCACAAGCCAATCGATTTGCGCAAGGCTTGCACATCCGGGCGATTTGACAGCCCGGGGGCGAGATTGAGGGCTGCCTTCAGCTCCTCCCGGGCTTCGGCCTTGCGGTCCAGCCGGCTCAGGCCGGCGGCCAGGCTCAGGCGCAGCTCCGGGGAGGACGGTGCACGCAGCCTGGCCTCCCGAAGCCGATGCACGCCAGACTCCACCTCACCCTGCTGCACCATGATGGTGCCAAGCAGGGCCAGCGCCTCGGCATTGCCAGGTGCAAGTTGCACAGCCTTTTCCGCGGCGGACTTGGCCGCCGGGTCGCGAGCCTTCATGAGGCTGCCGGCGTACTTGAGCCACAGGATGGGGTTGCCGCCATCGGCCTGAAGCAGGCGGGAATAGCTCTGCTTGCTGTCCGACGCCAAGCCGGCCTGTGACTGAACTTCCGCCAGGGCGAACAGCGCGTTCCGGTCCTGAGGCTGCTTCTTTTGCCAATCGCTGAGCAGGCTGACGGCAGCCTGCGCCTGGCCGGAAGCGAGCAGGGCATTGGCCAGCAGAATGGCATTGGGCGTGCCGGGCGAGCGATTGAAGGCGCTGCGGTAGCTGTCTGCCGCCGCGGCAAACTGGCCCCGACCCATGGCCGCGTGGCCGTTCACGGTGTGCGTCAGGGTTTCATTGGGATGTTTGGCATTCAGCGCCTTCAGCGCGGCGTCGGCCTTGGCCCGGTCGCCGCGCTTGAACTCGATTTCCACTTGAAGGCTCATGGCGCCCAGATCGTTGGGGCGAGCCTGCAGGGCCTTCTGTACGTTGTAGATCGCGTCGTCCACGCCGTCAGCGGCCAGCAGCATGCGGCCCAGCATGACCAGCCTCTCCGCATCCTGGTCCACCAGGCGGGAGGCATCGCGGAGGGTGCCGCGCGCGCGCTGCAGATCGCCGGCGCTCATGTTTGTCTGGCCCAGGGCAATCAGCACCGGTACATCGCTGGGGTTCTTGGCTGCCAGGGTCTTGGCCACGCTCAGAGCGCGTGTGATATCGCCCTGCTTGCTCAGCGCATCGATCATGGCCATGCCGGCCCTGGTGTCGTTGGGCTGAAGGCTCATGGCCTGCTCCCACAGGGGCAGGGCCTCATTCAGACGGCCGGCGCGGAATTCCAGCACGCCGAGCTGGAACATGAGCCCGGCGTCACGGTTGTTTTCCTTGAGCAGCTGGGTGAGCCGCTGGCGAGCCGGCTCGAAGCGGCGCTCCTCGATGTCCAGCCAACTCAGATTGACGGCGGCCGGGAGGAACTTGGGGTCTAGCTTGAGCACACCTTCGAAGGCGTCGCGGGCCCCCTTCTTGTCACCCGTGCGGCCGCGGATATTGCCCAGGAAGCTGTGCATGGTGAAGTTGCCGGGATCCACCTGGACGGCGGCCTCGGCCGTCTTGCGTGCCTTGTCGGCCAGCCCTTGCTGGGCATAGAGCATGGACAGGCGCGTCAGCACATCCACGTCCTTGGGGTTCTGTGCCAGGGCGGCTTCGAGCAGTTCGATACCCCGCTTGTCATTGCCCAGGCCCAGCTGAGTGATGCCCAGATCCCGCATGACCATGGCGCTGGGCGCCTTGCCAAGAGCCTGCTCGAAATACTCGCTGGCTTGCCGGTAGTGCTTGCGACCGAGATGCAGTCGCCCCAGGGCGTTCAGGATGGCGGGCTCGTTGGGCGACTCGCGCAGCAGCCCTTCCAGGATGGGCTGCGCCTGGCTGTACTCGCGTGCATCGATCAGCAGGGAGGACAGCAGCAGCTGACCGGCAAAGTGCTTGGGTGCGAGTATCAGCAGGTTCTTGAGCCTCTCGCGGGCTTTTTCGGCATTGCCGAGCGCCTGATGGGACAGGGCGGCGGCCATCAGGATCGCCTCGTCCCCATTGACCACGCCTGGTGGCAGGATGTCGGTCTGTTCCACCACTTCCGTGAAGAACTTCTGGGCGCTCTTGCTGTCGCCGCTGCGGGTGGCAAGGGCTGCGCGCAGATAGCTGGCCCTGGGGTCGACGATGGCCCCCTGCTTCAGGACGTCCAGGGTTTTGCCGGCATCGGCGTTGCGGCCCAGCAGGGCCAGCAGACCGGCCTTAGCCACCACAGCGTCCACCTGGCCTTTCTCCAAGGCCAGTGCGCGGTCCAGGGCGACGAGCGCTGGCGTGCTCTCGCCAGTGATCTGCAGCACCGCTGCCAGCGTGGTCCAGGCGCTGGCCGATTTGGGCTCCAGCTCGGTGGCGCGCGTGGCGCTGGCCTTGGCGCCCGCCACATCACCGCTGCGCAGCTTGAGCTTGGCCTCACCGATCAGCGGGGCCGCCATGTCCGGAGCGGCGCGGCGCGCTTGCTCGAAGCTTTGCGCTGCCAGCGTCCGGTTGCCTTGCATGGCATAGGCACTGCCACGCAGCACCAGGGCCTCGGCCAGGGTGCTGCCGCTCAGGCCATCGGTATTCAGGCTCTCAATGATCTTGCGGTTCTCGCCCAGGATCAGGTAGACCTGACCCAGGGGGAGTACGACCTCGCTGCGCGCCACGCCCAGAGCCTGGGCCTGCTCCAGCGCCGCTTCCGCGGCCTTGATGTCGCCGGTGCGCAGCAGGGCCTTGCCCAGCAGCAGGTGCGCGGCCAGCATCTTCGGGTCGGCCTGGATGGCGTTCTTGAGCTGCACGATGGCGCCGCTCAGATCTTCCTTGGCGTAGCGGGTCAAGGCATCGTCATAGTGGCGGCTGCCCGTGTTGGCCCATGCCAGTGTCGATGCCAGTGCCAGGGGAGCCAGGGCGAGCTGAATACGGGTTTTCTGCTTGGAAATTCGTGTCATGGCTTTCGCGCGCCAGGGTTGGAGCGCCTGTAGGCTGGCCCGGCATAGGGCCCAGGAGGGGGTCAGTAGCGCAGCTGCAGGGTCAGCGTGTCGTTTTCGCGGCGCATCTGGAAGCGGTTGAGGAAGCTGTTGCCCAGCAGCACATGACTCATCTGGCCGGGCACGACGATGGCATCCACGTTGTGGATCTCCACATCGCCCACGCGCACGCTGGCCAGCTGCAGCACATGGGCGGGCACCACGCCATTGGCGGTCTGGGTCATTACCCGGCGGCCCTCGCTGAACTTCAGGCCCAGGCGTTCCGCCTCGGCCTGAGCCAGAGAGACCGTGGTGGCGCCGGTATCGACCAAGAACTGCGTAACCCGGTTGTTGATGGTGCCTTGGGTGATGAAATGCCCGCCCGGGCCCGAGCTCAGCACAATGGACCGTGCCTGGGGCGTGCTCTGCGCAGCAGCGCCGACCCGGGCAGGCGTACTGCCCAGGTTCAGGCTCTGGCGACGACCGCCCTCAAGTTCGACCACGATCTGCTCGCCCTCGAGGCTCAGCAGCTTGACGCCTCGCACCCGTTGGCCGACGCTCACGGTCGTCGGCTGCCCGTCAATCACCAGCAGGGCGGCCTTCTGACCCAGGCTGCCATTGAAGCTGACGTTCTGGGCCCCCGATGCGCCGGCCATTGCCAGACCGGTGAGCAGCAAGGCGGGGGCACGCATCATGAGGATTACTTTCGGTAGTTCTCGAAGCTTACGGGCAGGTCCGCCAGCTCCTTGCGCAGCACGCCCTGGGCGGCCTGCAGATCATCCAGGCTCTTGCCGGTAATGCGCACGATATCGCCTTCGATGGCGGCCTGCACCTTGAGCTTGCTGTTCTTGATGGCGGCCACGACCTTCTTGGCCTCGGCGGCTTCCAGACCGGACTTGATCTTGTAGACCTGCTTGACGCGGTCACCGCCGAGCTTCTCGATCTTTTCCTGCTTGTCCACAAAGCCCAGCACCACGCCCTGCTTGGTTAGCTTGGCATAGAGCACACCCTCGATCTGCTCGAGCTGGAACTCGGCATCGCCGGTGGCGTGGATCTCTTTTTCCTTGTCCTTGAACTCGATGCTGGCGCTGGTGCCCTTGAAGTCGAAGCGGGTGGAAATTTCCTTGGCGCTGGCGTCCACGCTATTGCGGACCTTGACCATATCGGGCTCGAGAACGGTATCAAAACTAGGCATATCGGTTTTCTGTGCGGGCGGACTGCCCTTGATCGGCGAAAATTCTGCCATGCCCGACCACGCTGTAAATCCCCCGAACTCGCCGGCCCTGCTGCTGGAGCGGGATGTCAACCTCAAGTCCTACAACAGTTTCGGCCTGCCGGCCCTGGCCGAGCGCCTGGTGCGCATCCGCGAGGAGGCCGATGTACGTCGCGTGGTGGATCACCCCGAACTGGGCCGTGCGCCCAAGTTCGTGCTGGGCGGCGGCAGCAATATCGTGCTCACCCGCGATGTACAGGCCGTGGTGCTGAAGATGGAGATTCCGGGCATCCGCCTGCTGGAAACACGCGAGGATGCCTGGATCGTCGAGGCCGGCGCGGGTGTGCGCTGGCACGATCTGGTGAGCTGGACGATCGAGCAGGGCTATCCCGGACTGGAGAATCTGGCCCTGATCCCGGGCACCGTGGGCGCGGCGCCGGTGCAGAACATCGGCGCCTATGGCATCGAGCTCAAGGACCGTTTCGAGAGCCTGGACGCGGTGGACCTGGTCACCGGCCGCACGGCCCTGCTGCCGGCGGCCGTCTGCCGCTTCGGCTATCGCGACAGCGTGTTCAAGCAGGACGGCGAGTCCGTCTTCGGTGGCCTGGCGGGCAAGAGCGTGATCACCCGCGTGCGCTTTCGCCTGCCCCGGCCCTGGCAGCCCCAGCTCGACTATCTGGACCTGCAGCGCAAGATGGCCGAGACCGGCATCACGGCGCCGGATGCCCGCCAGATCTATGACTGGGTCTGCGAGATCCGCCGCGCCAAGCTGCCCGACCCGGCCCGGATCGGCAATGCCGGCAGCTTCTTCAAGAACCCGGTGGTGAGCGAGGAGCAGTGCCGCGACATCATCGGCCGCGACCCCGGCATCGTGCACTACCCCATGCCGGATGGCACGGTGAAGCTGGCTGCGGGCTGGCTGATCGATGCCTGCGGCTGGAAGGGCAAGACCGTGGGGGGGGCGGCGGTCTACGAGCGCCAGGCCCTGGTCCTGGTCAACCGGGGCGAGGCGCGCGGCGCCGAGGTCGTGACCCTGGCACGCGCCATCCAGGAGAGCGTCTACGGCCGCTTCGGCATCCGCCTGGAGCCCGAGCCGGTGCTGCTGTAAGCGCCACGCCTTGCGAGCTGGCCTGGCCTGAGGCTGCTCAAAGCAGCCCGCGCTCGGCGCACAGGCTTGTGCTGCGCTCCAAGGCCGCTCTCAGGCGCAGCGTGGTTTGCAGCAGGATCGAGGCATCGGCGCCTTCGTGCACGGCCCGCTCCAGCTCGCGTGCTGCACGGCAGACCCCCTTGAGGCCGAGATTGGCGCTGGCGCCCTTGAGTGCGTGGGCGGTGGCGCGAAGGGTTTCGGTATCGGGCTCCCGCAGGGCGACCTCGAGACGCTCCAGGCTCTCGGGCAACTCGCGCACAAAGCACTGATAAAGCCCAGGCACCTTCTTGGGTGGCAGATGGCGCACCAGATTCTGCAGGACGCCCTCGTCGAACTCCGGTGCCTGCACTCCAGCGGGCACGCTTTTGCTTGAAGGGGGGAGCTCGCCGGCCTGCGGCGCCTCAGCCTGGGTCGACGCCTCCTGTCGCGCGAGCCGGTCGAGCAAGGCCGACAGGGCCCGCAGATCCAGGGGCTTGGCCAGAAACTCGCTCATGCCGGCCTGCAGGGCCCGGCGCCGCGAGTCCGCAAATGCATCGGCCGACAGCGCCACGATGGTTGTCTGCCCCTTGCGTCCGGGCAGGGCGCGCATGGCGGCGCTGGCGGCGTAGCCATCCATGACCGGCATATGCAGATCCATCAGCACCAGGTCGAAGTCCTGCCGGGAGAACTGCTGCAAGGCCTCGAAACCGTGGCTGCAGACACAGGCCTTGTGACCGAGTTGCTCCAGCACCGCCTCCAGATAGAGGCGATTGGTGGCATGGTCCTCGGCGACCAGGATGCGCAGGGGGCGTTCGGGCGCCGTCTTCGCCCGGGCGGGGGCCTCCAGCTCCGGCACCGGCGCCTCACAAGCGTGCAAAGGCAGATCCAGCAGGAAGCAGGAACCCTGGCCGGCCTGGCTGCTGACCCGAATGTCGCCGCCCATGGCGCGGGTCAGATTGCGAGAGATTTCCAGGCCCAGACCCGTGCCGCCGTGGCGGCGCGAACTGCTGTCGTCGCCCTGGCTGAAGCGCTGGAACAGTCGGCCGAGCAGGGCCTCGTCCATGCCGATGCCGCTGTCCCGGACCTGGCAGTGCAGTCTGGGCTGGCCTTGTGCGTCCGTGCCCAGGTCCAGGCGCAGCGTGACCTGCCCCTGATCGGTGAACTTGATGGCATTGCTCAGCAGATTGAGCAGGATCTGCCGCAGTCTTGTGGCGTCGGCCAGGATCCAGGGCGGCAGGCGGGCATCCAGCTCGAAGCTCAATCCCAGCTGCTTGGCGCGCGCCAGGGCATGGCAGGCCTCGTCCAGTTCGCGCAGCAGCCGCGCGGGCTGCAAGGGCGCGTCATGGATGCTGAGTGCGCCAGCCTCCGTCTTGGAGAGGTCCAGGATGTCATTGAGTATGGCCAGCAGATGCTGGGCCGAGTCCTGTGCGGCCCGCAGGCGCAGGCGCTGCACATCATCGAGTCGCGAGTCCCTGAGCAATTCCAGCATACCCAGCAGCCCATGCAGCGGGGTGCGCAGTTCATGGCTCATATTGGCCAGGAAGGTGCTCTTGGCCCGGCTGCCGGCCTCTGCCGCGCGGCGCGCCTTGCGCAGCCGTCGGCTCAGGGCACGTTGCCGGCGCCCATGGCGCGCAAGGCTGCGCAGCTGGAGCATGACCACCACTGCCAGACCCAGGGCCAGGGCGCACTGCAGCAGGGTCAGGCCCAGGCTCAGGCTGCTCTGCTTGCGAACCAGATCGGTGCGGGCATTGACCTGCTCCGCCACATGATGAGACGCCGTCACGGAGAGCTCGGTGATCAGCGGGGCCAGCCCGGCCAGCTTCTCCTGCATCGTTCGCACCTGCTCGGGCTGCTCCTTGATCAGGGTGGCGTCCAGCGGCAGGGCATCGGCCCAGCTCACCAGGGCGCGGCTGTCGGCAATCATGCGCCGGTAGTCCGCATGAGCCCCCAGCACCTTGGCAGCGTGCTCACCCTCGATCAGCCCCAGCCGACTCACAAAGATCTCGAAGCGCTCCGCGGCGGCCTGGGCGGAAGACGCGTCCCCCCGCTGCACGCTCTCGGCCAGCAGGCTGCGCAGCTTCAGATACTCGACCTCGTACTGGAACACGCTCCAGACAAGGTAGTCGTCCTGGTACTGGCGGCTGGCGTTCAACAGCTCCAGCTGACGGGACTGCAGCAAGCCCGAGCTCGCAAAGACCAGCAGCAGCAACAAGCCCAGGCCCGCCACGAGCTGGCGCAGGCGGCGCGGTGAGAGCGAGTTGGTGATGCTCACCGGACGTCCAGACTCTTGAGCTGCCAGATGCAACGGCTGTAGTACAGCGTGTTGCGCAGCCGCGGATGGCTCTCGAAGGGGTAGACCACGAACAGCGGGCCCTTGTCGCGCAGCAGCATGGGCTGATCGTCGAGCAGTCTTGCCAGGATCACCGGCAAGGTCTGCACATCCTCCATGGGAATACTGACCTTGTAGTCATTGATGGCCACGGCGTCGATCTGCTGGCCCTGGGCCTGGGCTGCCGCCAGCACGTCCCGCAACAGGGGGCCGGTGAATTTGCGTGGCCCGCTGTACCAGGGCGTCTTCTGCACCAGGTTGTGCTGGGGCAGGGCCGCCAGCATGGCCATGTCGAACAGGGCGCGGCCCTCGCTATTGCTCTGTCCCAGCCGTCCGCTGAGTGTCAGCACCACGCCGCCGCTGGGGTTTGGCAAGGCCCAGGCCAGGCCGGGACACAGGCTCAGCAGGCTGTTCAACAGGGACCGGCGGGACAAGAGGCCATGCATGGGGTGTGGGAGCATCAGCGCGAGCAAGCTTGAATCGCTTCAGAGCTGAAGCGGCTGCGGATTCTAGGCAGGCAGTCGTGCCACGCCCATGAGAGGATTCCTGGTACCTATCCCGGGGGAGGGGATGCCGCGACCCGGGGCAGTCGCTTGTGCTTGAGGCGACTCAAGACCGCGCTTCTAAAAGCCTGAGCCGGGCTGCGCCAGATAGACCAGCTCGGCTTCGGTGCTGTCGCGGCCCAGGGCCACGTTGCGATGCGGGAAGCGGCCGAACTGGGCAATGACCGCATGATGGCGCCGGGCATAGTCCAGGGCGCCGTCCAGGCGGGCTTCCTCGGCGGCCAGGGCCTCGAAGAGGCGCACACAGCGCTGCTGCAGGCCCAAGTCCTCGGCATGCTCCAGAGGCAGGTAGACGAAAAGGCGCTGCAGCGGCGCGAGCTGCCGGTCCGCGCCGCTGTCCACCAGGCTCAGGGCTTGCGCCAGGGCCTGCGGGTCGCCGGCAAAGGCCCGGGCCGTGCCGCGATAGCTGTTGCGGGTGAATTGGTCCAGCAGCAGGATGCGCGCCAGCGCCCCCTCGGGCCCGGCCGCGCTCCAGTCCGCCAGACCGCCGGCCAGGGCGGTCTCCAGCAGAGGCGCGAAGCGGCCCTGGATCTGGGCGTCGAACGCGGCGTCCTTGATGAACCAGGCCTTGCGGTACTGGCCGGCCTCGGCACTGCCCGGCGCGCCGAACCAGAAGTCCAGCACGGCGCGGGCGCCTTCCGGCAGGGTGCCGTCTGGCAGGGCGCTCGGGGTGCTCTGTGCGGCGTTGCTGTTCATGTTCTCTCCCCGTCCAGCTGCTGCCAGAGGTAGCTGTACTCCAGGGCCTGCAAGGTGGCGCGCTGCTCGTTGTCGGCCGCGCCGCCGTGGCCGCCCTCGATGTTTTCGTAGTAGAGGATCTCGTGGCCCTGTTCCAGCATGCGCGCCGCCATCTTGCGGGCATGGCCGGGGTGGACGCGATCGTCGCGCGTGGAGGTGGTGAAGAAGATGCGTGGGTACTGCCGCTCGGCCCGCACATTCTGGTAGGGGCTGTAGCGCGAGATCACGGCCCAGTCCTTGGCCTCGTCGGGGTTGCCGTACTCGGCCATCCAGGAGGCGCCGGCCAGCAGCTGGTGATAGCGGCGCATGTCCAGCAGAGGCACCTGGCAGACCACGGCATTGAAGAGCTCGGGCCGCTGCATGCTGACCGCGCCCACTAGCAGGCCGCCATTGCTGCCACCCATGATGCCCAGCTGGGCCGGGCGGCTGATGCCGCGGGCGATCAGGTCCTCGGCCACGGCGATGAAGTCCTCGTAGCTCTTGTGCTTGTGCTCGAGGATGGCGGCCTGGTGCCAGGCGGGGCCGAACTCGCCGCCGCCGCGGATATTGGCCAGCACCAGCACACCACCGCGCTGGTACCAGGCGCGGCCAAAGCCGCCCGAGTACCAGGGTTGCAGGCTGACCTCGAAGCCGCCATAGCCCTAGAGCAGGGTGGGGTTGCGGCCATCGGCTTTGGCTCCGGCCGGCCAGATCACGAAATAGGGCACGGCCGTGCCGTCGGCGCTGCGGGCAAAGAACTGCTCGGCGCGCATGCCGGCGGCCTCGAACTGGGGCTGGCGGGCCTTGAGCGGCTCGCGGGCGTCCTCGCCCGCACGGGCCAGGGCCAGGGTGTCGGGGGTGAGGAAGTCGGTGTAGCTCAGCAGGTAGTGGTCGGCCAGCGGGTCCTCGGCCAGCTCGTCGTCGTGCAGGCCGGCCAGGCCCAGGGTGCCGGGGAAGGGGGCGGGTACGCTGCGATGGCGCGGTGGCGTGCAGCGGAAGTCCCATTCCTCCAGGCGGCTGGCCACGTTCTCCGAGACATTGAGCAGCAGATGCTCGCGGGTGAGCGTGTAGTCCGCCAGGGATCGGGTGGGGCTGGGCCTGAACAGGGCCTGGAAGCGGCGCTCGCCGGCCAGATAGGCAGCGGCATCGGCCAGCAGCAGGCTGCCGCTGGCATGGGTCGTCTGGCCTTCCAACACCCAGTCGCTGCGCAGGGAGATCAGCAGGTGCGGGCCCCAGAAATGGGGCTGGGCATCGTCCGGCAGGTCCAGCCGGGTCAGTGAGCCATCGGGTTGCAGCAGAAAGCTGGCCTGGCGGTAGAAGTCGAGAGCGCGCACGAAGAGCGTTCGCTCATAGCCCGGGCGGCGGTCCACCTGGACCGAGACCACAACATCCTGGGCCTCGCCCTCGAACACGGTCTGGGCCTGCTCCAGCGGCGTGCCGCGGCGCCAGCGCTTGAGCACGCGCACATAGCCCGAGTCCGTGAGCGAGCCGGGGCCGAAATCCGTGCCCACGTAAACGGTGTCGGCGTCTATCCACGCCAGCTGGCTCTTGGCCTCGGGCAGCTCGAAGCCGCCCTCGGCGGCCGGGATGAAGCGCTTGTCCACCAGATCGAACTCGCGCACCACATGGGCGTCGGCCCCGCCGCGCGAGAGCGAGACCAGGCAGCGCCGGTAGTCGGGGCCCAGGGCATCGGCCCCGGCAAAGACCCAGCTCTCGCCCTCGGCCGCGCCCAGGGCGTCCAGGTCCAGCACGGTTTCCCAGGCGGGCTCGGGGCGGCGGTACTCGTCCAGCGTGCAGCGCCGCCACAGGCCGCGCTTGTGCGCTTCGTCCTGCCAGAGGTTGTAGAAGAAGGCACCGCGGCGCGTGATCTGCGGAATGCGGTCGTGCGCGTTCAGCACCTCCAGCAGCTCGCGGCGCAGGGCAGGGTAGCGCTGGCCGTCCTGCAGTCGCGCCAGGCTCTGGGCATTGCGCTCGCGCACCCAGCTCAGGGCGCGCTCGCTGTCCACCTCCTCCAGCCAGAGGTAGGGATCGTCCTGGCCGATCTCGGCCTTCAGGGTGTCGGGGGGCAGGTCTTGCGGCATCGGGGCTCCGGTTCAGCGCGACCGGAGGACGCCATCCGCCCACCGGTCTTCAGTCAGCCCGCAGCTTAAGCGCTTGCGGCGTGATCTCCACCGACGCATTGGGGGTGGACATCTGGATGATGCCGTCCTGCACCATCACCTGCAGCTGCATGCTGCGCTCGGCCATGGCGATCAGGGCCTGGGACTGCTCGGCCGGAATCTGCCAGACCGCCAGCTTGGGCGCGCGGGTGAGCTTGTTCTCGATCTGGCTCCACCACACCGGGGTGCTGCTGGCGTAGCTGATCACGGTGACCTGCTCGGCGCGGCCATGGGCCTTCATGATGCGGCGCTCGTCGGGCTGGCCCAGGTCGATCCAGTGCACCACCTCGCCCGTGAGGTCCAGCTGCCAGAGATCGGGGTCATCCACCTCGGACAGGCCCTTGGTGAACTCCAGGCGGCCACGCAGCTCGTCGGCCGGGATGTGCAGGGCGTAGGCCAGGATGCGCACCATCATGCGCTCGTCGGTCTCCGAGGGGTGGCGGGCGATGGTGAGGTTGTGCTCGCCGTAGACATGGCGGTCCATGTCGGCGATCTGCAGCTGGGCTTTGTGGATGGTGGCTTTGAGCGCCATGGCGGTGGGTCTGCTTGCGGGGGCGAAACCGCGCATTATCGGGCTCGTGGCATGATGCCGGCCTGTTTGCGCGACCGGCGACAGGCCGGACGCCCCGAATTTCCGCGAGACCCCGTCCATGAAACGCATCCTGCTCTGCACCCTCATCGTCGCCGCCCTGCCGGCCCTGGCCCAAGTCAGCGCCAATCCCAATGCCAAGGTCGACCCCAAGAACAACAAGGTCAGCCGTCCGGTGGTGGAGAAGCCCAAGCAGAAGCTGATGACGCGCGATGAGCTGCGCGCCTGCCTGGTGCGTTTCGACAAGAACGAAACCGATGCCAAGGACATCAAGGCCGCCCAGGCCGCCGATGCCGAGGAGCGCGCCGCCGTGCTCAAGCTCAAGGACGAGCTGACCCAGGCCGGCCAGGGCCTGAGCAGCAATGCCACCGAGATCAAGGCCGAGCGCGAAACCCTGATCAAGGACCAGGAAGGCCTCAAGGCGCAGATCGCCAAGATGGAGCGTGCCGACGCCGAGAAGGTGCTCAACGACTACAAGGCCCGCGCCGCCGCGCATGACGCCCGCATCGAGGCCTTCAACAAGAGCAAGACCAAGTACGACGCCGACGCCAAGGGTTTCGAGACCCGCATCGAGGCCTACAACGCCTCCAGCAAGGCACTGCAGGCCCGCACCGAAGCCCATCTGGACGAGGTGGACGACTGGAAGGCCGAGTGCAGCAACAAGCCCTATGACGAGGCCGACGAGATCGCGGTGCGCAAGGAGCTGGGCCTGAACAAGAAGTAAGCCCTTCGCCGGGGCCGCCCTGCAGCGGCGACCCAGCTCATGCAAAATGCGGCCTGCACACGGCGCCTCTCCCGACCCGGAGCGGCGCCGTTTTCCTAAACAGGCCGTCCCACGAGGGCGGGCATCACCCGAGACACGCATGAGCCAAGCCGCCTCCAATCCCCTGCTGCAAGACTGGAACGATCAGCCCTACGGCCTGCCGCCTTTTGCCCGCATCGAGGCCGCGCATTTCGCCCCGGCCTTCGAGGCTGCCCTGGCCGAGCACCGTGCCGAGCTGGACCGCATCGCGGCCCAGGACCAGCCGCCCAGCTTCGAGAACACCATCGCGGCCTTCGACCGCAGCGGCCGCCTGTTGGCGCGCCTGGAACATCTCTTCTACACCCTGGGCGCTTCGGCCACCTCACCCGAGCTGCAGGCCGCCCAGCGCGCCCTGGCTGCGCCGCTGGCCGCCCATGGCAATGCCGTCTACATGCATGCCGCGCTGTTCAAGCGCGTGGACGCGCTCTACGCCGAGCGCCAGGCCCTGGGCCTGAGCCCCGAGCAGCTGCGCCTGCTGGAGCGTATCCATCTGGACTTCGTGCGCGCCGGTGCCAAGCTGCAGGGCGAGGCCCAGGCCCGCTACGCCCAGGTGGTGGAACGCCTGGCCGAGCTGCACACCCTGTTCGGCCAGAACGTGCTGGCCGATGAGAGCGGCTACCAGCTGCTGCTGCGCGGCGAGGACGAGCTGGCCGGCCTGCCCGACTTTGTTCGCGCCGCGGCCCGCCAGGCCGCCGTGGACCGCGGCCTGGGCGAGGATGCCGGCGCCCATGTGATCACGCTCTCGCGCTCCCAGATCGTGCCCTTCCTGAGCTTCAGCGAGCGTCGCGACCTGCGCGAGCAGGCCTGGCGCGCCTGGATCGGCCGAGGCGAGAAGGACGGCGCCACCGACAACCGCGCCGTGGCCCAGGAGATCCTCACCCTGCGCAATGAGCAGGCCCGTCTGCATGGCCATGCCTGCTACGCCGACTACGCCCTGGCCGACACCATGGCCGGTTCGCGCGAGGCGGTGCTGGGTCTTCTCAACCAGGTCTGGGAGCCGGCCAAGCAGGCCGCCGCCGCCGAGCGCGAGCAGCTCGAGGGCATGATGGCTTCGCTGGATCACCGCTTCCCGCTGGAGGCCTGGGACTGGCGCTTCTATGCCGAGAAGGTGCGCAAGGCCCGCTATGAGCTGGACGATGCCGAGGTCAAGCCCTACTTCTCGCTGGACGCCATGGTGCAGGCCCTGTTCGACTGCGCCGGCCGCCTCTTCGGCCTGAAGTTCCTGGCTCAGCCCCAGGTGGCGGGCTACCACCCCGACGTCAAGGTCTACGAGGTGCAGGGCGCGGATGGCGTCTTGCGCGGCGTCTTTGTGCAGGACAACTTCGCCCGCCCCACCAAGCGCAGCGGCGCCTGGATGAATGCGCTGCGCTGGCAGGCCCGCAACGGCATCGATGCCCTGCCCATCATCCTGAACAACAACAACTTCGCCAAGGGCGCAGCGGGTGAGCCCACCCTGCTGTCCTTTGATGACGCGCGTACCTTGTTCCACGAATTCGGCCACGGCCTGCACGGCCTGCTCTCGAACGTGGAGTACGAGCGCCTCTCGGGCACCCAGGTGCTGCGCGACTTTGTAGAGCTGCCCTCGCAGATCTTCGAGCACTGGATCAACGAGCCCGAGGTGCTCAAGCAGCACGCCCGTCACTACAAGACCGGCGAGCCCATCCCCGACGCCCTGCTGGCCAAGATCAAGGCGGCCGAGCTCTTCAACCAGGGCTATGAGACCGTGCGCTACACCGCCAGCGCTCTGGTGGACCTGGCCGTGCACGCGCGCACCGAGGCCCAGGGGCCGGATATCACCGCCTTCGAGGCCCAGACCATGGCCGACTACGGCCTGCCCGCGGCCATTGGCATGAACCACCGCCTGGCGCACTTCCAGCATCTCTTCAGCGGCAGCGGCTATGCCGCCGGCTACTACGTCTATATGTGGGCCGAGGTGCTGGATGCGGACGGCTACGAGGCCTTCAAGGAGGCCGGCAGCCCCTTCGACGCCCAGGTGGCCCAGCGTCTGCTGACCCATATCTACGCCGCGGGCAATAGCTGCGAGCCGCGTGCCACCTACCGCGCCTTCCGCGGGCGCGATGCCCAGGTGCAGCCCATGCTGCGTGGGCGCGGCCTGCTGGTCTGAGCGTCTTGTTTACCGCGCCATGAAGGCCGGCGCCTCAGGCACCGGCCGGAAAGCGCTGGTCCAGGCCGGTCAGAAAGGCCTTGAAGTCAATGGGCTTGGTCCAGTAGGCGGCAAAGCCCGCGGCCAGGGCCCGGCGTATGTCCTCGGGCATGGCATTGGCTGATAGCGCGATGCAAGGGATGCCGGCCGTGAGGGCATCGGCTTGCAGCAGACGCATCACCTCGTAACCGTCCATATCGGGCAGCTGCATGTCCAGCAGAATGAGCTGCGGGTGCTGCCGCCGCGCAGCCTCCAGGCCGCTGGCACCGTCGGGTGAGCAGCTGAGCTGCAGATGGGGGCGCTGGGCCACCAGTTCCTCCACGACCAGCTGATTGACCGGGTTGTCTTCGATATAGAGGATCTGGGGCGGGGCACTGCGCATGGCCTCGACTGTAGCTCGGCTTGAGCCTGCCTCCATCCCGTGGCAGCATGCCGGGCCTTGCGATTGACAAAGTCTGGGAGTGGCGCACATGCATATCGGAGTCTTGACCGGCGGCGGGGACTGTTCGGGTCTCAATGCCTTGCTGCGCGGCCTGGTCCTGAGCCTGGTGGAGCGCCACGGTCTGCGGGTCAGCGGCGTACGCCAGGGTTTTCTGGGCCTGCTGGAAGACCGCGTCGAGCCCCTGAGTCCCGAGCGCGTGCGTGGACAGCTGCTGGAGGGGGGCAGCCTGCTGGGCTGTCACAACAAGGCCAATCCCTTTGCCTATTTCGGGGCCGGCGGGGCGGACTGTTCCGAGCGCGTGCTGGCCTGCGCCGAGCGCCACGGCCTGGACGCCCTGGTGGTGGTGGGTGGCGACGGCACCATGGGCATTGCCGAGCGCATCCACCGCCTGGGTCTGCCGGTGCTGGGCCTGCCCAAGACCATCGACAACGACCTGATGCACAACGAGCGCAGCCTGGGCTTTGACAGCGCGGTGGAGGTGGTGTCCCAGGCCCTGCGCCGGCTCAAGACCACGGCCGCCAGCCATGGCCGGGTGCTGCTGCTGGAAGCCATGGGCCGTACCGCCGGCTGGCTGGCCCTGGAGGGCGGCCTGGCCGGTGGGGCCGATTTGATCGTGCTGCCCGAGCTGGGCTTTGAGGAAGCCGAGCTGCTGCAGCGCTGCCAGGCCTTGCTGGCCCGCCAGGGCCATGCGGTGGTCTGCGTGGCCGAAGGCGCGGCCTCGGTGGAGGCCTTGCGCCCGCGCCTGCAGGCTGGCCTGGGCGAGGGCGTGGAGCTGCGCACCCTGGTACTGGGGCATCTGCAGCGCGGCGGCGAGCCTACGCCCTTTGACCGGGTGCTGGGCAGCCGCCTGGGCGTAATGGGGGCCGAGGCCGTGGTGGCGCGGCGCTTTGGCCAGCTGCTGAGCTGGCAGGGCCAGGGCTGTGAGTTCCGGCCCCTGGCCGATGTGGTGGGCCAGCCCCGCCTGGTGCCGCCCGGCCATGAGCTGCTGCGCACTGCCCAGGGCCTGGGGGCGATTCTCGCTCGGGGTTAACCCGCGCATTCGTCGCCGCGGGCGACGTTTCATCGGGCCGGCCTGCACTTCGTCGCAGGCCTGTTGAGGCGGGGCAGGGGGCTCGCGACACTGCGTCCATCGCAGGCCGCCAAGACGCGGTCACCCAGCCCCAAAGGAGCCCGTCATGAACCGCAAGAACTCGCTGATCGCCACCCCCTCCAGCGCCGAGCGCGCCCTGGCCGGCTACGACCGCCGCGCCGGCCTGCGTGGCCTGGCCTCCCTGGGCCTGGCGGCCGTGGTGGTGGCCAGCCTGGGTGCTGCCCTGCAGGCCTCGGCCCAGCCCCGTCCGCAGCCCCAGGGCGTGCAGCAGCTGCCCGCGGTGCTCATCGTGGGAAAGAGTCAGACCGTGCAGCAGCTGCCGCGCGTGCTGATCGAGGGTCGCCGCCAGGCCACCGCCCCGCTCGCCGAGTGAGTTGGTGCATGATGCGGGCTCCGGTGCTCCCGCGGTGCCGCTGACCCCCTCTCATTGCCCCAGCACACCATGAGCGCTGCCGCCCCGAGTTCCCCTGCTTCCTCCTCGCCTCGCTACGCCCTGATCACCGGTGCCGGTAGCGGCATCGGCCGGGCCTGCGCCCAGGCCCTGATGCACGCGGGCTGGACCGTGGCCCTGGTGGGGCGGCGCGAAGCGGCGCTGACCGAGACCGCTGCGGCGGCGCCCGAGCGTGCCCTGGTGCTGGCCGGCGATGTGAGCCGGCCCGAAGCGGTGCGCGAGATCTTCGCGGTTGTGGAGCAGCGCTTCGGCCGCCTGGATCTGCTCTTCAACAACGCCGGGCTCTCGGCCCCGGCCGTGCCGGTGGACGAGCTCAGCTTCGAGCGGTGGCAGGCCGTGGTGGATGTGAACCTCACCGGCAGCTTTCTCTGCGCGCAAGCCGCCTTCGCCCTGATGAAGCGCCAGAGCCCGCGCGGCGGCCGCATCATCAACAACGGCTCGATCTCGGCCTACGCGCCGCGCCCCAACTCCGCCCCCTACACAGCCACCAAGCACGCCATCAGCGGCCTGACCAAGGCCCTGGCCCTGGACGGCCGGGCCTTCGACATCGCCGTGGGCCAGCTCGATATCGGCAATGCCCTGACCGAGATGGCCCGCCCCATGACCCAGGGCGTGCGCCAGGCCAATGGCCAGATTGCCGTGGAACCCACCATGGACGTGCGGCATGTGGCCGAGGCCCTGCTGCACATGGCGTCCCTGCCGCTTTCGGCCAATGTCTTGAATATGACGGTGATGGCCACATCTATGCCTTTTGTCGGTCGCGGCTGAGCGGCCAAGGAAGAAACCACCGATGCTCTCTGCTCTCGCTTCGTTTGCCCTGCGCCTGCTGCTGGCGGTCGCCACCGTGCTGCTGGTGCTGGCGCTGATGGGCGTGGCCCTGCTGACCTTGCTGGGCCTCACGATCTGGAGCCTGATCCGCGGCCGCAAGCCGGTGCTGGACCTCTCGGGCTTTGCCCGGGCGCGTCAGTTCCGGGCGGGCACGGGCATGGGCGGTGGCGGTGCTTTCGGCCGCCGCGCGCCCGCCGGTGAGGTCGTGGATGTGGAAGTGCGCGAGGTCAAGCCCGAGCCGGCGCGGCTGGAGCCCTGAACCCGGGCCAGGACGGAGCCGGGCCTTACCAGCGCTGGCGGCTCAGCTCTTCCAGGATCTCGCCGTAGATGCGGTAGCGCGAGGCGCTGATCTGCCCGGCCTGCAGCGCGGCGATCACGCCGCAGCCCGGCTCGTGCTGGTGCGTGCAGTTGTAGAAACGGCAGTCGCCCGCATGGGCGCGCAGATCCGGCATCAGCAGGGGCAGCTGGGCCGGCTCGATCTGCTTGAGGCCGAACTCCTGAAAACCTGGTGAATCGATCAGGGCCGTGCGCGGCTGGGCCTCGTCCATCCAGTACCACTGGGTGGTGGTGGTGGTGTGGCGGCCCGAGTTCAGGGCCTGGGAAATATCGCCCACCTGAGCCTGGGCATCGGGCACCAGCAGATTGATCAGGGTGCTCTTGCCCGTGCCGCTGGGGCCCAGCACAAAGGTCCGCTTGCCCTGCAGCCAGGGCGTGAGCAAGGCGCGCGAGCCCTCGGGATCGGCCTTGAGCGCCACCTCCATCACCTCCATGCCCATATCGCGGTAGGGCTGCAGGCGCTCGCGCGCCGCGGCCGCGCCGGGCAGGTCGGTCTTGTTCAGGGCGATGCGGGCGCTGATACCGGCGCTCTCCGCGGCGATCAGGGCGCGTGCCAGCTGGCTTTCGCTGAACACCGGCTCCACCGCCACCAGCACCAGCAGCTGGTCCAGATTGGCGGCAAAGCTCTTGGTCTTCCACTCGTCCTGGCGGAACAGCAGATTGCGGCGCGGCTCCACGGCCTCGATCACGCCCTCGTCGCCGCTGGGGGCCCAGCGCACCTGGTCGCCCACCACGCAGTCACTCTTCTTGCCGCGCGGGTGGCAGACATGGCGCTGCCCCTGCGCGTCCTCCACGATGTAGTGGCGGCCATGGCCGCGCACCACCAGGCCCAGATCCAGATGGGCGTGCTTGCTGCTCATTGAGCGGATTCGGCTTCCGGCAGGGCCGAGACCTGGGCCGCGCAGATGAAGTCATTGCTCGTCAGCCCCTTGGCGCTGTGGGTGCTGAAGCTCACGGTGCAGGCGCCGTAGCTCACCATCAGATCGGGGTGATGGTCCTGGGCATGGGCCAGCTCGGCCACGGCGTTCACAAAGGCCATGGTCTGGTAGTAGTTCTCGAAGCGGAAGGCACGGGCGATTAGCTTGTTCTCGGCGTCCGGCTGCCAGCCGGGCACCTGGCCCAGCCAGGTGGGCAGCTGTTCGGCGGCGATGGGTTCACGCTGGGGCGTGCATTGGGCAAGCAGGAGATTCATGGCGGGGCTCGTTCGGCGTGTTCAGTGGGCGGCGATGGCGGCCAGGCGTTCGCTGGCCGGCGGATGCGAGTAGTAAAAGCGCGCATACACCGGGTCCGGCGTCAGGGTGCCGGCATTGTCCTCGTGCAGCTTGAGCAGGGCCGAGGCCAGGTCGGCGCCGCTGGCCTGGGCGCAGGCATAGGCATCGGCCTGGAACTCGTCGCGGCGCGAGAGCAGGCTGCCCAGGGGCGTGAAGAAGAAGCCGAACACCGGCAGCACCAGCAGGAAGAGCAGCAGGGCCAGCGCGTCGTTGGGCAGGCGGCCGTCCAGATTGGGCTGCACGCCAAAACCCAGATAGAAGCCCGGCTGGGCCGAGAGCCAGCCCAGCAGGGCAAAGGCCGCCAGGCTCAGGGCGAACATGTTGAGCATGCGCTTGAGCACATGCTTGTGCTTGAAGTGGCCCAGCTCATGGGCCAGCACCGCCTCCACCTCGGCGCCGTTCAGGCGCGAAAGCAGGGTGTCAAAGAAGACCACGCGCTTGGCCGCGCCGATGCCGGTGAAATAGGCATTGCCATGGGCCGAACGGCGGCTGCCGTCCATCACGAACAGGCCCTTGGCCGCAAAGCCGCAGCGCGCCATCAGGCCTTGCACCCGCTGCCGCAAGTTCTCGTCGGCCAGGGGTTCGAACTTGTTGAACAGGGGCGCGATCACCGTGGGATAGAGCACCAGGATCAGCAGATTGAAGCCCATCCAGGCGCCCCAGGCCCAGGCCCACCAGTAGGGGCCGGCCGCGCCCATCAGCCACAGGATCAGGGCGGCAATGGGTAGGCCGATCAGGGCGCCCACGGCCAGACCCTTGAGCGCGTCGGCCAGGTAGAGCTTCCACGTCATGCGGTTGAAGCCGAAGCGCTGCTCGATGCGGAAGGTGCTGTAGAGCTCGAAGGGCAGGTCCAGCAGGCCACCGATCAGGGCGAAGGCCGCCAGCAGGCTCAGCTGATAAGCCATGGGCGACCAGCCCAGGCCGTGCAGGGCGCTGTTGAGCAGGTCCAGGCCGCCCAGCAGGGTCCAGCCCAGCAGCACGGCGGCATTGAAGGCCAGGCTCAGCAGGCCGAAGCGGGCGCGGGCCACGGTGTAGTCGGCCGCCTTCTGGTGGGCGGCCAGCGGCACGGTGGCGGCAAAGGCCGCGGGCACTGCGCCACGGTGGCGCATCACATGGCGCACCTGGCGGGCGTTGAGCCAGAACTTGGTCAAAAGGCTCAGCAGCAGGGCCGCGGCGAAGACATAGCTCAGGACGGTGGGATTCAGCACAAGAAAATTCGCGGACGGCATGGACGGGAGTGTAGGGCTGCGACAATGCGCCGTCTGAAGACAAGGATTCAAAAGAGAGTCAAGCCATGAGCGAGAACCCCCTGCTGGCCAGCAGCGACCAGAACCTGATCTGGATCGACCTGGAGATGACCGGCCTGTTCCCCGACCGCGACCGCATCATCGAGGTGGCCGTGGTGGTGACCGACCCGCATCTGACCGTGCGCGTCGAGGGTCCGGTGTTCGCCATCCACCAGAGCGATGCCACGCTGGACGCCATGGACAACTGGAACAAGGGCACGCACGGCAAGAGCGGCCTGATCGACCGCGTCAAGGCTTCCACCATCACGGAGGAGCAGGCCAGCGCCCAGGTCATCGAGTTCCTCAAGGCTTATGTGCCCAAGGGCAAGTCGCCCATGTGCGGCAACAGCATCTGCCAGGACCGCCGCTTCCTGGCCAACTACATGCCCCAGCTGGAAGACTTCTTCCACTACCGCAACCTCGACGTCTCCACGCTCAAGGAACTGGCGCGGCGCTGGAAGCCCGGCATCATCGACGGCTTCAAGAAGGCCCAGAAGCACACCGCCCTGGCCGATATCCACGAGTCCATCGATGAGCTCGCCTACTACCGCGAGCACTTCCTGAGCCTCTGATCCCTCACGGCCCGCTGTCCTGGCGATGAGCAGTACCCGCCGCCCCGCAGCGCTCTGGGCGGCTTTCGACTTTCCCCGGCACCCGCTGTCTCGCGCGGAGGGCGCGGGCCTGCGCGGCGTTTTCTGCGCGCCACCCGCGCAGCGCCTGGGGGCGCACCCCGCGGCCGCGCTGCGGGGGGTTTTTGGGCCCCCCCTGGGGGCCGCGCGGGCCGGCGCCTGGGTGCTGGGTGGCCTGCGCTACGAGGCCGCCGCGGCCCTGGACCCGAGTCTGGAGACCGAGGCGCCTGACGGACCGCTGGCCGAGTTCCAGGTCTGGCAGGTCGAGCCCCAGGCCTGGCCCGAGGCCGAGCCGGCTCCGCAGCCTTTGTCGGACTGGCGCGATCTGGGCGAGCCCAGCGCCCAGACGGCCGCCATCGAGCGGGTGCGCGAGTGGATACGCGCGGGCGACTGCTACCAGGTCAATCTCACCACCCGGCTGCAGGCCGAGGCCGGGCTCGGCTTCGAGCTGGCCGCCTACTTCCTGGCCCTGCACGAGGCCCAGCCCGGCGGCTTTGCGCTCTTCATGCGCGGCGAGGGCGGGCAGGGCGGCGTGGCCAGCGTCTCGCCCGAGCTTTTCTTCGACTGGCGCCCGCTGCCGCAGAACGAGCACACCGGCCGCGGCGAGCCCGGCACCTGGCTGCTGGCCGCCCAGCCCATGAAGGGCACGGCCCCGCGCGGCGCCGACCGGGCGGGCGACGAGGCCGCCCAGGCCCATCTGCGCACCAGCGAGAAGGAGCGGGCCGAGAACCTGATGATCGTGGACCTGCTGCGCAACGACCTCTCGCGCGTGGCGCTGACCGGCTCGGTGCGGGTGCCGAGGCTCTTCGAGCTGCACGCCCTGTCCACCGTCTGGCAGATGACCTCCACCGTCACCGCGGTGAGCCGGCCGGGCTTGAGCCTGGCCCAGCTCTTCGCGGCGCTCTTTCCCTGCGGCTCGGTCACCGGCGCGCCCAAGCGCCGCGCCATGCAGATCATCCGCGAGCTGGAAGCCGCCGCGCCGCGCGGCTGGTACTGCGGCGCCCTGGGTCTGCTGCAGCCCGGCGGCACGGCCACCTTCAATGTGCCCATACGCACCGTGGAGCAGGGGCCGGACGGCGCGCTGCGCTGCGGCATCGGCTCGGGCATCACGCTCGATGCCGAACCCGCGCCCGAGCTGGCCGAGTGGCAGGCCAAGCGCCGTTTCCTGAGCCGCGCCGCGGCCCCGGTGGCGGCGCTCGAAACCCTGCGCCTGGAGCAGGGTACCTATGCGCGCCTGGAACTGCACCTGGCGCGCCTGCAGCGCTGCGCCCGCCATTTCGGCCTGCGCTGGTGCGGCGACTGCGTGCGGGCCTATCTGGACAAGCTGGCTCGCGAACATGGCGAGGGGCTGTGGCGCGTGCGCCTGACCCTCTCGCGCGCCGGCAGGCTGGACAGCCAGGTTCTGCCCCTGGCCCCCACGCCCGAGCCGGTGCACCTGGCCCTGGCGCCGCGTCCCATCGCCAGCCAGGGCGCGGCGGCCGAATTCATCCAGCACAAGACCACCCGGCGTGAGCTCTACGAGGCCCTGGCCGCGGACAAGCCGGCGCAAGCCTTCGACCTCATCCTCTGGAACGAGGCCGGCGAGCTGACCGAGGGCAGCTTCGGCAATATCGCCCTTGAAATCGAGGGCCAGTGGCTCACGCCGCGCGCCCAGGCGGGCCTGCTGCCGGGCGTGATGCGTGAGCAGCTGCTGGCCGAGGGCCGCATCCGCGAAGCCCACCTGAGCCGCGAGGACCTGGCCCGCGCCAGCCGGCTCGCCTTCTTCAACAGCCTGCGCGGCTTGCTGGACGCCGAACTCCTGCCCCGCTGAGGCCGCGCACCAGACACCCCATTTCCAGCGGCGCCGGCCCCGGCCGACGCCGCCCACCCCGACACATCATGAGCACCACCAGCAAGAAGACTGCCCCCAAGACACCGACGAAAGCGGCGACGAAAGCGCCGACAAAGGCCGTGTCGAAAGCGCCGGCAAAGACCGCGTCGAAAGCGCCCGCCAAGAAGGCTGCGGCCCCGAGCCCGGCCGCCAAGCGCAGCCGCAAGCCGGCCGAGCCCGTTGTCGAGATCGTGGCGGAAGTCCAGATCGAGACTCCGGTCCAGCCTGTGGCCGAGCCGGCTGCGGTGCCGGCCACCGAGAGCAAGAAGAAAGCCCCGGCCCGCAAGCGTGCCAGCAAGCCGGCTGAAGCGGTGGCTGAGCCTGTGGCCGAGCTCGTGATCGAGCCCGCATCGGAAGTCGCGCCCGAACCCGAACCCGAACCCACTCCCGCCAAGCGTGCCAGCAGCGCCCGCCGCAAGAAGGCGGCCGAGCCGGCCGCTGAGGCGCCGGCTATCGAGCAAGCTGAAGCGCCGGTCGACATGTCTGTCGAGGCGCCCAAGAAGCCCGCCCGCAAAAAGCCCGGCAAGCCCAAGGCCGCCGAGGTCCAGCCCGAGCTGCCGGCCGAGCCGCCGCGCTACAGCCTGGCCCCGCGCGAGGACGACAGCAGCGTATTCGGTGACTACGAGCTGCTGGACCGCGAGACCGGCGCCATGATGCGCCTGAGCCTGATGGGCTCCCTGGCCTGGCGCTGCGACTGCGCCGCCCACCGCTTGCAGGCCGACTGCGAGCATGGCGAGGCTTTGCTGAGCCTGCTGCCCCTGGAGCGCGTGGCCCAGCTGGACGCCGGCTGGCCGGCCCGCGAGGCCGAGGTCTGGCTGGTGGAGCAGGACGGCCAGCGCTGGCTGCAATGGGTGGCCGGCCAGGGCGTGCCCGCGGCCGTGAGCGAGCTGGCCCGCCAGGGTCTCAACGAACTGCTGCGCCTGCCCGCCGAGCGCGCGCATGCCTGGCTGCAGGCAGTGCTGGACGCAGCTCGCGCCCAGGGCTTGCCGCTGCGGGTGGAGCCGGCGGTCTGGCCCCAGCTGGCCTGGGCGCGCGACGCCCAGGGCCGCGTGGCCCGCCTGGAGCCCTTGCTGGCTGAGCCCACGGGCCTGAGCGGCCTGCTCAAGGAAGCCATTCCCGCCTATCAGTGGGAGGCGGCCCTGTTTGCCGTCTGCGCCGGTCGCGCCATGCTGGCCGATGACCTGGGCCTGGGCCAGCGCGAGGCCGCGCTGGCGGCCCTGCGCCGGTGGCAGCAGCGCTTCGGCCTGGAGCGTGCCCTGCTGATCGCCCCGGCCGCCAGCCATGCGGCCTGGCGCCGTGATCTGGAGCGCCTGCTGGGCGAGGCCCCGGCCGGCCTGGTGCTGGCCGAGAGCGTGCCGGCCCAGGCCCTGAACGGCCGCCAGCGCCCCGAGCTGTTGATCGTGGATGGTGTGGACCAGCTGGACGCCGAACAGCTGGCTACGCTGCGTGAGTTGAGCCTGCCCCATCTGCTGCTGATCGCGGCGCGCGAGCCCCTGGGCGACGAGCGCCTGACGGCCTGGGTGGACTGGCTGGACGATGCCCGCCGCGGCCCGCTGGCGGTCCTGCGCGCCCTGGCACCCGAAGCCGGCAAGCGCGCCCAGCGCGAGGCGCTGGAAAGCGTGCTGCTCTCGCGCCGCAAGCGCGAGCTGCAGGCCCATCAGCTGCCGGCCGCCCTGGTGCAGCAGCGCTGGCTGCAGCCCGGTGGCGCGCCGCAGGCCGGCGGCCCGCTGCCCCAGCTGCGCGCCCTGGTGGCGCGCTGGCAGCAGCTGAACTACCTCGGCGCCGAGGAGCAGCGCCAGCTGCTGCAGGCCCTGAGCCTGCTGCCGGCCGGCTCGCGCCATGTGCTCAGCGCCAAGGTCGAGGCCTTGCTGGCCCTCAAGCAGGAATGGCTGGAAGGGCAGGGCGCCGCGGCGGCCCGGCTGCTGGTCTGCGCCCAGTCCGAGACCCTGCTGGACAGCCTGGCCCAGGCCCTGAAGGTACGCAAGCTGCTGGTGCAGCGTCTGCGCCAGGGCCAGAGTCCCGAGGAACAGGCCGCCAGCCTGCAGGCCTGGCGCGCCGAGCCGGCCGCCGTGCTGCTGGCCAGCGATGCGGCCCTGGTCGCCCAGGCCTCGGGCGAAGTCCTGGGTGAGGCCCGTCTGGGACTGGTCCATGCCGATCTGCCCTGGGGGATGGGTCTGCTGCAGCAGCGCCTGGCCCTGGCCTGCGGCCCCGAGCCGCGCGGCGTGCCGGTGGCCCAGCTGCTGGTGGAGGGTCCGGTGGACCGCGCCCTGCTGGTCCAGCAGCGCAGCGGCATGGCCTTCCCGGACTGGCTGGATCAGCAGATGCCGACCTGGCTGGACGAGCCGCAGCTGGCCGCGCTGATGCCGCCGCTGCAGGCCCTGCTGAGCGCGCTCTAAAACCGGCGTGCGCCCCGCGCGCCAACCCTGCCCTGGGGCTTCACGGCCCCGGGGTGAGTCCTTGGCGACGCAAAGAATGCTTGCGAAGGGGCTTGCTGGTGAAAACCCTAGCGTGCTACACTGCGCGGCTTGCTTCGACAGAGATCGGAGCAATTCGTACGTCTCCTCTGACCACTTTCAGGCCGACGCACCCGCCGCAGCGCTGCTGCACGCGGGCCGAAGCGCTCAGCACTGAAGACCCCCGGGTACGGTCGGCGGCGATGCCGTCGCTTTGACTGTTCCCCGGCGCCGCACCAAGCGCACTCACGCAGCTGAGATCTGGTGTGCGACGCGAGCTTTCTCCCAGCGACTTGACCCTACTGGTCGGCCTTTGATTTGTGGCCTGACCAGCGCCCTCCTATGTCCGGCTGTGTCCGGCGGGGCAGGGCTTTGTTGACGAAAGAAGTGATATGAGTTTCGAGAATCTGGGCCTGCACGAATCCCTGCTGCGCGCCGTCAAGGACTCCGGCTATGAGAACGCCACGGAAGTCCAGGCCGAGGCCATTCCGCGCGCCCTGGCGGGCAAGGACCTGATGGTCAGCTCGCGCACCGGCTCGGGCAAGACCGCCTCCTTCATCCTGCCCGCCCTGCAAAAGGTGCTGGAAGCCCGCGGCAACAACGGCCAGGGTTTCCCCAAGCGCGAGAAGGGCAAGATCTATGGCCCGCGCGTGCTGGTGCTGGCGCCCACCCGCGAGCTGGCCATGCAGGTCTCCAAGGCCGCTCAGACCTATGGCCGCCACATCCAGGGCCTGAAGGTCGCCACCGTGCTGGGCGGCATGCCCTACGCCCTGCAGATCCGTCAGCTGACCGGCCCGCTGGACATCCTGATCGCCACCCCCGGCCGTCTGCTGGACCATCTGTCTTCGGGCAAGTGCGTGCTGGAGAACGTCGAGATGCTGGTGCTGGACGAGGCCGACCGCATGCTGGACATGGGCTTCATCGATGACATCAAGCTGGTGGCCGAGGCCACGCCGGCCAAGCGCCAGACCGTGATGTTCAGCGCCACCTTCGCCGGTCATGTGGGCCGTCTGGCGCATGACCTGCTCAACGAGCCCGAGCGTGTGGACGTGGCCTCGCACACCGAGACCCACGAGAACATCGAGCAGCGCCTGCACTGGGCCGACAACAACAACCACCGCGACCAGCTGCTGGAGCACATCCTGGCCGAGCGTGATCTGGACCAGGCCGTGGTCTTCACCTCCACCCAGCGCGATGCTGACTGGCTGGCCGAGCGCCTCTCGGAGATCGGCCATGCCGTGGCCCCGCTGCACGGCGGCATGCCCCAAGGCCGCCGCAACCGCACCCTGATGGCCCTGCGCCGTCGCGAGCTGCGCGTGCTGGTGGCCACCGATGTGGCGGCCCGTGGCATTGACGTGCCCACGATCAGCCATGTGATCAACTACGGCCTGCCCATGAAGGCCGAGGACTATGTGCACCGCATCGGCCGTACCGGCCGCGCCGGTCGCTCCGGCCTGGCCGTGACGATTGCCGTGCGTGACGATGTGTCCATGATCCGCCGCATCCAGCAGTTCACCACCCAGCAGATCCCGGTCTCGCGCATCGAGGGCCTGGAGCCCAAGACGCAAGAGCCGCGCATCTTCCCGCCCCGCCCCGAGGGCGAGCGCGGCGGCCGTTTCGGCGACCGTTTCGGTGAGCGCCAGCCCGGTTTCGCCTTCAAGGGCGACAAGCGCTTCGGCAGCAAGCCCTTCCAGCGTGAAGGTGGCGGCAAGCCCTTTCACGGCGGTGGCAAGCCTTTCGGCCGCCCCGCCGGTGAAGGCGCCCCGCGTGACTTCGCCCCGCGTGGCGAGGGCCGTGGTTTCGAGCCGCGCCAGCAAGGCTTCAACGACCGCAAGCCCTTTGACCGCAGCGCCGGTGGTGAGCGTGGTTTTGAGAACCGCGGCTTCGAGAACCGTGGTTTCGCCCCGCGTGGCGACCGCCCCGGTTTCGGCGAAGGCAAGCCCAGCTTTGGTGGCAAGCCTTCCTTCGGTGGCAAGCCGTCCTTCCACGGCAACCGTGAAGGCGGCAATGTCGGCGGCGGCGAAGGTCGCGGCTTTGGCGGTGGCGAGCGCCGCGGCCCCGGCGGCCCTGGTGCCAAGCGCAATGGCCCGCCGGCCGGCGGCCCGCGCCGCGGCGGCTTCGGCCGCTGATCGGCCCTGAACCCGCTGCACCGGGTCTGAGCCTCGCAAGGCCCGCGCAAGCGGGCCTTTTCTTTTTCCTGTGGCACAGTGCGGCCCGCGATGACAAGGCGACAGCAAGGTACTCTGATCCAGTGGGACGCCGCCAAAGGCTATGGCTTTATCGCGCCCGAAGCGGGCGGCCCCAAGCTCTTCGTGCATGCCAAGGCTTTCGGCCTGAGGCCGCACCGCCCCTTTGTGGGCGAGCGCCTGAGCTATGAGGCCGGGCAGGACGCCCAGGGCAAGCCGCGTGCCCAGGCCGTGCGCAGCCTGGAGCCGCGCCGCCCGGCCGAGCCGCCGCCCGCGGTGCAGCGCCGGGCCCGGCGCCAGGAGGCACTGCGCGGCAGCAGCCTCTGGCTGATCCCGGGCTTCGCCCTGCTGGTGCTGGTGGTGCATCTGGGTTTCGGCCTGCCGCACTGGCTGTGGGGCGGCTATCTGGCCATGAGCCTGGCCACCTTCATCGTCTATGCCGGCGACAAGCGCGCCGCGCGCTTGCAGCAGTGGCGGGTGTCCGAGGCTACCTTGCACGCCCTGGCTCTTGCCTGTGGCTGGCCCGGCGCCCTGCTGGCCCAGCAGCTGCTGCGCCACAAGAGCGCCAAGGCCTCGTTTCGCCGCCTGTTCTGGCTCAGCGTGATGCTCAATGTGCTGGGCTTTGTGCTGATCTTCACCCCGCTGGGCAGCAAGCTGCTCCACGCCTATGTGCTCTGAGATGAATGCCCCCGAGCTGCGGCTCCTGACCGCCGCCGATGTGCCCGCCGTGCTGGCCTTGCAGGCCCAGTGCTATGGCCCCGAGTTCCTGGAGGGGGCCCAGGCTTTTCGTGCCAAGCTGGAGGCCTCGGCCCCGCACCGCTGCAGCTGGATGGCCTGGCGCGGCAGCGAGCCCCTGGCCTATCTGGTGAGCCTGCCGGTGTGCGAGCAGAGCCTGCCGGCTCTGGACGCGCCGAGCGTGAGTCTGCCGGCTGTGCCGCAGCTGCTCTATCTGCATGATCTGGCGGTGGCCCCGGCCGGGCGTTCGCTGGGGCTTGGGCGGCGCCTGGTGGCCCAGGTGCTGGAGAGTGCTCAGGCCCTGGGACTGATACGGCTGGGGCTGGTGGCGGTGCAGGGATCTGTGCCCTATTGGCAGGCGCAAGGCTTTGCCGAGCCGGTGATGCTGGCCGCCGGGCTGGCGAAGAAGCTCGGAAGCTTCGGGGTCGAGGCGCGCTGGATGGAGCGCTCTTTGCAGGGCGCCGCGCGCGCTACTTGACCCGCTGCTTCTCCAGCTTGCGCGCCAGGGTGCGGCGGTGCATGCCCAGGCGGCGCGCGGCCTCGGAGATATTGAAGTCCACGGCCGCCAGGGTCTCGTGGATGTGCTCCCACTCCAGGGTCTTGATCGAGGTGGTGACCCGCCCCGTGACCTCCACCTCGGCGTCACCTTGCCCGCGCTCGAAGGCGGCTTCGATATCGTCGGTGTTGGCCGGTTTGGCCAGGTAGTGGCGCGCGCCCAGCTTGATGGCCTCCACCGCGGTGGCGATGCTGGCAGAGCCGGTCAGCACCACGATCTGCATCTCGTCGTCGAAGGTGTGCAGGGCCTGCACGCAACTCAGGCCCGAGGCGCCGCCGGCCAGTTTGAGATCCACCACGGCATGGCTGGGACTGTGCGTCTCGAGCAGCAGCTGCACTTCGGACAGCTGGCTGGCGCGCAGCACCTGGTAACCGCGGCGCTCGAAGGAGCGGGTGAGGGTGCGGGCGAAGGCCTCGTCGTCCTCCACGACCAGCAGCACTCGCTCGGCGTCAGGGTCAATCTCCATCTTGTACTTCCAAATTGCTTGCGGGGCTCAGGGCGGCCAGGGGCAGCTGCATCAGCACCTCGGCCCCGCCCTCGGGTCGGTTGCGAGGCACTATGCGTCCGCCCAGGGTGCGGGCCACATTGACCGAGAGAAACAGTCCGAGGCCGCCGCCGGGCTTGCCCTTGCTCGACTGGTAGGGCTTGCCAAAGCGTTCCAGCATTTCTTCGCTGAAGCCCGGCCCCTCGTCGCGCACCGAGATTTCCAGCAGGCCACGCGCCTCGTCGCAGCTGGCGATCAGGGTCAGGGGAGCGCCGGGGGCTGCCTCCAGGGCATTGTCCAGCACGTTGTCGATCATCTGCTTGAGCGCGGTGTCCGAGAAGATGGTGCGGTCGGCCAGGCTCTGGCGTTCGTAGTGGAAGTCCCCAACCGGCCGGGTGCGGCGCCAGTTGGCCACCAACCCGTCCAGGAAGGCGTGCAGCCGGGTCAGCTCCGGCGCTTCGGCACGGGTCTCGCCGGCCGACATCAGGATGCCGCTGACGATGTTCTTGCAGCGGCGCAGCTGCAGTTGCATCTCCTCGATCTCCTCGCGCAGCTCGGGGTCGCCGGCAAAGGGGGCCATATGGGCCCAATCGCCCAGGATGACCGACAGCGTGGCCAGGGGCGTGCCCAGCTCATGCGCCGCACCCGAGGCCAGCAGACCCATGCGCACGATGTGCTCTTCCTCGGCAGCACGCTGGCGCAGGCTGGCCAGGCGGGCATCCCGCTGGCGCAGATTGAGCACGATGCGCTGAATGAAGAAGACCAGCAGCGCGGCATTGAGCACAAAGCAGATCAGCAGGCCGCCGATGTAGTGGCTGGAGAGCTCGGTGCTCACACTGTCCGGGAAGAGCAGGGGGCGGTGCCACTGGGTCAGGGCGATGAAGGCCGAGGTGGTGGCCGCCACCATGGCCCAGATATAGCGCGGCTCCAGCAGCACGGCGCCCACGGCCACCTGCAGCAGGAAGAGGAAGATGAAGGGGTTGCTGATGCCGCCCGCGTAATAGAGTTGGCCGGCCAGCAGGCCCACATCCACCAGCAAGCCGGCAAAGAGCTCGGCCTGGCCGACCAGCTCGCCCCGCAGATTGCGGCTGCGCAGCCAGCACATGAGGTTGTAGAGCACCAGGGCCGCCAGCAGGCCCAGCATTTCGCGCAGCGGCAGCTGGATGTCCAGCACCCATTGCACCGTGGTGATGGTGGCGAGCTGACCGGCCGCGGCCAGCCAGCGCAGCTGCACCAGCTGCTGCAGATTGCTGCGCCCGGCCTGCCGGTCCGGCGTCTGCGCGTTGTCGGCACTGCGGGGCATGGCGGCGGGGGCGAGGCTCATTCGGGATGGCGGAGCTGCCGGCTCTGGCGCAGCAGGAAGAAGGCGGCACCCAAGGACATGGCCGCCAGCGCAAACCATGTCAGGGCGTAGCTGCGGTGATTGTTGCTGAAGCGCAGTACCGTGAGGCCGGGGTGCGGCCAGACCGAGGGTGGCTTCAGCACGGCATCGCCTGAGCTCGCCAGCTGGGCATAGGCCGAGCCCGGCGGCTCCGGCCAGACATCAATGAAGGAGGAGGCCACAGCGCTTGCCGGCAGCCCGGCCGCCTGCGACAGGGCCTGTACATCACGCGAGTACCAGCGCCCGGACTGCGCCTCGTTGCGCTGCAGCAGCCTGCCGCCGGGTTCGCTCAGACGCAGCAGGCCCTCGATGCGTTGCGGCCCTGCAGGGCGTTGGCGTTCGGTATCGCGGCGCGGCACGAAGCCGCGATTGACCCATATCCAATCACCGCCAGCACGGCGCAGGGGCGTCATCAGCCAGTAGCCGCTGCCCAGCACCGTGCTGGCGCCCACCAGCGTCTCGCGGGCGTGGTCGAACTCGCCCTCCAGCCAGACGCGCTGGTACTCCTGCGCAGCGCCATCGCGCGGATCAAGCAGCACCGGTGCCTGGGCCAAGCCCTGCTGCACGCGGGCGATCAGGGCCTGCTTCCACTCCAGGCGCTGCAGTTGCCAAAGACCCAGGGCCGTGAAGCCCAGGGCCGCCACAAGCAAAAGGGCCGCGCCCAGCAGCCCCACCCAGCGGGCGGGACCGCGAGAGCGCGGCCCATCAGGGGTTTGATCCTGCTTCACGACACCATATTGCTCATATCGTGCATCGGCATCATATTGGTGTTCATGTGATACATGACCCAGACCGTACCGGCCAGGATGATGCCCACGAAGACCACGGTGAAGATGAGCGAAAGCATGGACCAGCCGCTCTCCACCTTGGCGTTCATGTGCAGGAAGTAGACCATGTGGACCACGATCTGCACCGCGGCGAAGGCCAGGATGATCAGCTTGGTCATGTCAGCCGGCAGGACCTTGGCCATCACCAGCCAGAAGGGGATGACGGTCAGGATGACGGACAGCAGGAAGCCGATGAAGTAGCCCTTGTACGAGACGTGGTACTCGGCCAGCGGGTCCTCGTGGTGGCCATGATCGTCGTGGCCGTGGTGATCGTGCTTGTCGTGGTGTTGAGCGCCCATCACAGCACCCCCATCAGGTAAACAAAGGTGAACACGCCGATCCAGACCAGGTCCAGGAAGTGCCAGAACATGGACAGGCACATCAGGCGGCGCTTGTTGGCCACGGTCAGGCCCAGCTTGTTGACCTGCACCATCAGCACCACCAGCCAGATGATGCCGAAAGTCACGTGCAGGCCGTGGGTGGAGACCAGGGCAAAGAAGGACGAGAGGAAGGCGCTGCGCTGCCAGTCCGCGCCCTGATGGATCAGGTGCGAGAACTCATAGAGCTCGACGCCCACGAAGGCCGCACCCAGCACACCGGTGACGGCCAGCCAGCCCAGCACCAGCTTCTTGCTGCCCTGCTGCGCCCCGATCAGGGCGAAGCCGTAGGTGATCGACGAGAACAGCAGCAGCGCGGTGTTGATCGCGATCAGCTTCAGGTCGAACAGGTCGGCGCCCGAGGGGCCGGCCGCATAGCTCTTGCCCAGCACCGCGAAGGTGGCGAACAGGGCTGCGAAGATGAGCAGGTCGCTCATCAGGTAGATCCAGAAACCCAGCAGGGTGCCCTGCTGAGGGTGGTGGCTACCGTCGTCGTAGAAGCGGATCGTGCCGTCCGCGTTCAGGGTTTGCGTTGCTTGCATGGTTTGCTCGCCTCCTCAGGCCTGGCTCGGCAGGGCCGCCAGCTGTCGGGTGCGTTCGTCTTCGGTGCGCGTCACTTCATCGGCCTTGATGTAGTAGTCGCGGTTGTAGTTGAAGGTGTGCACGATGGACGCCACCACCAGCACCAGGAAGGTGATGCCACCGACCAGCCACATATGCCAGATCATGGCAAAGCCGAAGAGCGTGGCCAGGGCGGACAGCACGATGCCGGCGGCGGTGTTCTTGGGCATGTGGATGTCCACGAAGCCGCGGGTCGGACGCACCGCGCCACGCTTCTTCATGTCGGTCCAGGCGTCCAGGTCATGCACCACCGGGGTGAAGGCGAAGTTGTAAGCCGGCGGGGGCGAGGAGGTCGACCATTCCAGGGTGCGGCCATCCCAGGGGTCGCCGCTCACGTCGCGCAGCTGCTCGCGACGCATGAAGCTGACGACGAACTGGATCAGCATGGCCGCCACACCCACCGCGATCAGCACGGCGCCAAAGGCGGCGACCTGGAACCAGATCTGCAGCGAGGGGTCTTCGAAGTGGCTCATGCGACGGGTCACGCCCATCAGGCCCAGCACATACAGGGGCATAAAGGCGAAGTAGAAGCCGATCACCCAGAACCAGAAGGAGACCTTGCCCCAGAAGGGGTCGAGGCGGAAGCCGAAGGCCTTGGGGAACCAGAAGTAGATGCCGGCGAACAGACCGAACAGCACGCCGCCGATGATCACGTTGTGGAAGTGCGCGATCAGGAACAGGGAGTTGTGCAGCACGAAGTCTGCCGGGGGCACGGCCAGCAGCACGCCGGTCATGCCGCCGATCACGAAGGTGACCATGAAGGCGATGGTCCACATCATGGGCAGCTCGAACTGGATGCGGCCACGGTACATGGTGAACAGCCAGTTGAAGATCTTCGCCCCCGTGGGGATGGAGATGATCATGGTCGTGATGCCGAAGAAGGCATTCACGCTGGCTCCGGAGCCCATGGTGAAGAAGTGGTGCAGCCAGACGATGTAGGACAGGATGGTGATCACCACCGTCGCGTACACCATCGAGGCATAGCCGAACAGGCGCTTGCGGCAGAAGGTGGCCACCACCTCGGAGAAGATGCCGAAGGCGGGCAGGATCAGGATGTAGACCTCAGGGTGGCCCCAGATCCAGATCAGGTTCACGTAGAGCATGGCGTTGCCGCCCAGGTCTGCCGTGAAGAAGTTGGTGCCCAGATAGCGGTCCAGGGACAGCAGCACCAGCGTGGCGGTCAGCACGGGGAAGCTCACCACGATCAGGATGTTGGTGCACAGCGAGGTCCAGGTGAAGACGGGCATCTTCATCAGGGTCATGCCGGGCGCGCGCATCTTGATGATGGTCACGATCAAGTTGATGCCCGATAGCGTTGTCCCTACACCGGCCACCTGTAGCGCCCAGATGTAGTAGTCCACCCCCACCCCCGGACTCGCCAGGATGCCCGACAGCGGCGGGAAGGCCAGCCAGCCGGTGCGGGCGAATTCACCCACGAACAGCGAGGCCATGATCAGCACCGCGCCGCCAGCCGTCATCCAGAAGCTGAAGTTGTTCAGGAAGGGGAAGGCCACGTCGCGCGCGCCGATCTGCAGCGGCACGACGTAGTTCATGAAGCCGGTCACCAGGGGCATGGCCACGAAGAAGATCATGATCACGCCGTGGGCGGTGAAGATCTGGTCGTAGTGGTGCGGCGGCAGGAAGCCGGCCTGGTCGCCGAAGGCGATGGCCTGCTGGGCACGCATCATGATGGCGTCGGCAAAGCCGCGCAGCAGCATCACCAGGCCCAGCACGATGTACATGATGCCGATCTTCTTGTGGTCGATGCTGGTCAGCCAGTCACGCCACAGCGGGCCCCAGACCCGGTATTTGGTCATCAGGGCCAGCATCACGGTGCCGCCCAGCACCACCATGGCGAAAGTCGCCCAGATGATGGGGTCATGAGGAATCGCGTTCCAGCCTAGGCGGCCGAGCACGAGATGGTTTTGTTCTTGCATGGCAATTACTCGAAATCTCGGAGGGGCCGTGTCAACGCAGCTTCAGCTGCGACTGAGCCGCGGCACGCGGCGCGTAGTCACCGGCGTTTTCGGGGGTGCACAGGGCGGACACATAGGTACGCTCCAGATCGTCATTGCCCCAGGGCTTGCTGGCCAGGCCCGCGATGGCGCCCTTGCCGCCGCCGCCGGAGGCGTCGATGGCCATCATCATCGCCATGCACATCTTGCTGCCGTCCACACAGCGGTTGACGATGGCGTCGTACAGGCCGTTGCTCACGCTGGCATAGCGACGAATCGGTTCCTTGGCGCTGGGCTTTTCCAGCTCCAGATAGCCTTCGCGGGTCAGTTCGCTGCCCTCGGCCTTGTTGCGGGCCACCCAGGCCTCGAAGTCAGCGTTGGACAGGCCGTGGAACTTGAAGCGCATGTGCGAGAAGCCATCGCCGCTGAAGTTCGAGGAGAAGCCGTCGTAGACACCAGCCTTGTTGATCACCGCATGCAGCTTGGTTTCCATGCCGGGCATCGCGTAGATCATGCCGGCCAGGGCCGGCACGTAGAAAGCGTTCATCACCGTGGAGGAGGTCAGCTTGAACTGGATCGGGCGGTCCACCGGGGCGGCCAGCTCGTTGACGGTGGCAATGCCCTGCTCGGGGTAGAGGAACAGCCACTTCCAGTCCAGGGCCACGACTTCGACCACCAGCGGTGCCACGTCCTGAGGCACGGGGCGGTTTTCGTCGATGCGGTCCAGCGGACGGTAGGGATCGAGCTTGTGGGTGCTGATCCAGGTGATGGCGCCCAGAGCGATGATGATCAGCAGCGGTGCGCCCCAGATCACCAGCTCTAGCCGGGTGGAGTGATCCCAGTCCGGCTCGTAGGTGGCAGACTTGTTCGAGGCACGATAGCGCCATGCGAACAGCAGGGTCAGGAAGATCACCGGTACGATGATCAGCAACATCAGCACCGTGGAGGTGACGATGAGATCGGCTTGCTGCGAGGCGATATCGCCGGAGGGCTTCATCACCACCAGATCGCAGGCCGCCAGAGGCAGAGCTGCCAGCAGCAGGCCAAGGCGGGTCAGAAGGCGCTTGAGTAGAGGATTGGACGTCATCGGGTTAACCAGACCGGCGGGAAAACGCTAGTTGCGTGTCGTGCGCGAATGTATCCTGATTGACACAGGTCAACGATTGGACATTTTGTCCCAGGTAGGAGCCATGAACAGCACCACCACCCTCAATGCCCCCCAGTCGCCCCAGGGTCGTTCGGCGAAAGCGGACGCGTTGGCCCCCGGGGACATCGCCGTGGGCGTGATCATCGGTCGCGCTTCCGACTACTTCGATTTCTTCGTCTACGGCATCGCCTCCGTGCTGGTCTTCCCGGCAGTGTTCTTCCCGCACATGCCGCGGCTGGAGGGCATGCTGCATGCCTTTGCCCTGCTGTCCCTGGCCTTCATCGTGCGCCCCTTGGGCACCCTGGTGGGCATGGAAATCCAGCGTCGCTACGGACGCAGCTTCAAGATGACGGCAGCGCTCTTCCTGCTCGGCACCTCCACCGCCGGCATGGCGCTGCTGCCCAGCTACCAGACGGCCGGTGCCATGGCCATCTTGCTGCTGGCCCTGTGCCGGGTCGGCCAGGGCCTGGCCCAGGGCGGTTCCTGGGACGGCCTGCCGTCCTTGCTGGCGCTGAATGCACCGGCCCGGCGGCGCGGCTGGTACGCCATGCTGGGTCAGCTTGGCGCCCCCCTGGGCTTTCTCGTGGCGGCCGGTCTGTTTGCCTATCTCTGGACCCATCTCTCGTCCAATGACTTCCTGGAGTGGGGCTGGCGCTACCCCTTCTTTGCGGCTTTCGCCATCAATGTGGTGGCTCTTTTCGCCCGGCTGCGTCTGGTGGTCACGCATGAGTACGAGCGCGAGCTGGGCGAACGCGAGCTGGAGCCCTGCGATCTGGAGGATCTGATCCGCGAGAAGGGCAGCACGGTGGTGATTGGTGCCTTTGCGGCTCTGGCCAGCTATGCGCTGTTCCACATCGTCACGGTCTTCCCCCTGTCCTGGGTCATGCTGATGGGCAGCCAGGATGTGGGCGCCTTCCTGGGCATGCAGATCCTGGGCGCCTGCCTCGCGGCCGCGGCCATGCCCCTGTCGGGCCTGCTGGCTGACCGCATCGGACGGCGCAATACCCTGGGTAGCCTGGCTGTGGCCATTGGCCTGTTCAGCCTGGCCACACCCTGGCTGCTGGATGGCGGGACCCGTGGTCAGGACCTTTTCATCCTCTTCGGCTTTGTGTTGCTGGGCCTGTCCTACGGCCAGGCGGCCGGGGCGGTGACATCCAACTTCCCGCCCCGCCTGCGCTACACCGGTGCCGCGCTCACCGCCGATCTGGCCTGGTTGGTGGGGGCCGCCTTCGCGCCCCTGGTGGCCCTGGGTCTGTCGGCCCGTTATGGCCTGGTGGCGGTGACGCTCTATCTGCTCTCGGCTGCGGCCTGCACCCTGCTGGCCCTGCGCGTCAACAAGGCCCTCGCCCAGCGCGACTGAGCGGGCTTGCAGCCTCCTACAGCGGCCCTGCGGGGCCGCTTTTCATTCCGTTTCGCATGCTCTTGCGCGTACCTATTGGCCGCCGGGAAGGGCGCCGAAGCGAAAGCTGGACACGGTGACCCCACCCATGAAGTCCGGCTCGTGGTAGACCCGCGATCCGGCCTCCTGTTCGGCGGCGCCCACGGCCACCATCAAGGGGAGCAAATGATCCTCCCGGGGGTGGGCCAGACGGGCCGCCGGGGCGTCGCTCCAGCGCAACAAGGCTCGGCGACGCCCCTCGGGAGTTTCCCGCAGCAGGGCGTGCTGCAGCCAGGCGTCGAACTGTCCCGAGGCCGTGTGGGCGGCCGGTCCGAAGGCGCGCAGATTGTGGTAACTCAGGCCGCTGCCGATGATCAGCACGCCTTCGTGGCGCAAGGGCGCCAGCGCGCGCCCCAGGGCCAGGTGTTGCGCCGGGTCGTAGTCCTGTTGCAGCGATAGCTGGACCAGGGGCACATCCGCCTCGGGGTACATGGGAAACATGGTGGTGAAGGCGCCGTGATCGAAGCCCCGCTTGCTGTTCAGGGCCGCAGGCAGACCGGCTGCCTCCAGCCGCTGCGCCACCGCGCGGGCCAGGGCCGGCTCACCGGGTGCCGGGTAGCGGATCTGGTAGGTGTGGGCGGGAAAACCGCCGTAGTCATAGACCATGCCCGGGTTCTCGGCCGCCATCAGCTCGAAGCGCTCCGCCTCCCAATGGCCCGAGATCATCAGCACGGCGCGGGGGGCTTGCCCCAGCTCCAGCGGAATCTGGCGCAGCGAGGCCTCCAGCTGCCCGAAATGCTGGCGAAACGGGCCGTCCATATAGGGCCAGGGGCCACCGCCATGGGAGAGAAAGTAGGTGGGCAAAGGCTGGGTGCGGGGCATGGCGGCTCCAGGGGAGGCTGTGGTGCCCAGTCTGCCTGCCCCCGTGGCTGTGGGGCGTGATGCCTGTTGAGTGCAGCATTCAAAAAACCTGAGTGCCGCTGGGTTTGGGCCCGCTCGCCGTTGCGTGCAGGCCTCAGGGTGCCATGTCTTGCGCGAAAAAGATCACGGCGCCCGGCATTCGATGGCGGTATGCCGGCTTTGTGACGAGCTGTCACAAGGGCGTGATCTGCGCTTCATAGCATGGGCGCCTCTGGTCTTTCTGGGCCTTCCATGCCTGAGCTTGCTGCCCCTGCCACCTACCTGAGCGACTGCCGCCCCAGCTTCCACCCGCCCTGCGCGGGGGATCTGTGCCGGGCCGTGCCGGCCGTCAACACCGAGCACAACAACGAGCAGGTCATGGAGCTCTTTGGCCGACATCGCGATCTGATCAGCCTGCCTGTGGTCGAGAACGGGCAGCCCATCGGCCTGATCAACCGCAACATCTTCCTCTCCCAGATGAGCCGGCCTTTCCACCGGGAGATCTACGACCGCAAGAGCTGCATCGCCTTCATGGACAAGGAGCCGCTGGTGGTGGAGGCCGATCTGCCGATCGAGCCCTTGACCCAGCGCGCCGTCAGCCACGGCGAGAAGGCCCTGAGCGACGGCTTCATCATCACCCGCGAGGGGCAGTTCCTGGGGGTGGGCCACGGCCTGCCCCTGATGCGCGTGGTGGCGCAGATGCAGGAGTCCCGGCACCGCCAGATCATGCACAGCATCGAGTACGCCAGCGTCATCCAGCGCTCCATGCTGCGCACCTCGCGCGAGGCCCTGGCCCGCACCGGGCTGGATGCCGATCTGGTGTGGGAGCCCCGCGATGTGGTGGGCGGCGACTTCTACCAGTTCAGCGACACCGCGGAGGGCTGGCTGGCCACGGTGGCCGACTGCACCGGGCATGGTGTGCCCGGCGCCTTCATGACCCTGATCGCCTCCATCAGCCTGAGCCAGGCCATCCAGCAGCACGGGCCGCGAGATCCGGCCCATCTGCTGGGTGGCCTGAATCGCAGCATCAAGCAGATGCTGGGTCAGCTGGACGGCCAGGACCAGACCGCGGCCTCGGATGACGGGCTGGACGCGGCCTGCTTCTGGTACGAACGCTCGCGCCGCAGCCTGCGCTTTGCCGGCGCCAAGACCTCGCTCTTCGTGCTGCATCCCGGCCAGGCCGGTGTGGAGATGGTGGACGGCGAGCGCCAGGGCGTGGGCTATGTGAACACGCCCATTGACCATGTCTGGCACAACCGCGAGGTGCCCCTGCAAGCGGGCAGCCTGGTCTTCGTGGCCACGGACGGCCTGATCGACCAGATCGGCGGCCCCAAGGCCATTGCCTTTGGCAAACGCCGCGTGCGCGAGCTGCTGCTGGCCCAGCGCGAGCGCAGCGCCGCCGAGATCAACCGCGCCATGCAGGCCGCACTGCATGAGTGGCAGGGCAGCCAGCATCACCGCCGCGACGACCTCACCTTTTTCTGTTTCCGAGTTCAGGAGTCTGTCTGACCATGTCCGCCGCCAGCGCCGCAGCCCCCATCGTGCAGGAGTATGGAAGCTTCTTCGAGATGGCCCGCAAGCACCGCGTGATCTTCTACTACGTGGGCTATTTCTCGCAGAACATCATTGCCGCCATGGCCGAGGCGGTGCGCCTGCAGCTGGAGGTCAGCGGTGTGGATGCACCGACCCGGCGCAAGCTGTTCTCTTCGTTTGTGGAGATGTCGCAGAACATCGTGCACTACTCGGCCGATGCGCTGACACCTGGTGATCAGATGGAGCGCGAGCTGCGCCACGGCTCGGTCTGCATCACCGAGCATGAGGGCCGCTACCTGCTGCTGTGCGCCAACCCGGTGGAGTCCGGCGTGGCCGAGGGCCTGCGCGACAAGCTGCAGCGCCTGTGCAGCATGACTCTGGAGGAAATCAAGAAGGCCTACCGCGAGAGCCTGCGCGCCGAGACGCCCGAGGGCAGCAAGGGTGCCGGCATGGGCCTGCTGACCATGGCACGCGACGCCAGCGAGCCCTTGGAGTTTTCGCTGCAGCCCCTGCTGGACCAGCCCGGCACGGCCGTTTTCCAGCTCAAGGCCACCGTCTGAGCGGCGCCCCCACAACCGTATCCAGAGAGATTCCAGGCATGGAGAACCGTCTTTACATCGCCGCCAGCCCCAGCACCCCCGAGGTGGATTTCCGCTTCGACGAGGGGCTGCTGAGCCTGCGCGGGGAGTCCTATCCAGAAAATGCCGCCGCCTTCTACGGCGACATCCTGCGTCAGCTGCGCGCCTATCTGGCCGGCGAGAGCGCCAGCACCCTGCAGGTGCATATCGCCCTGGCCTATTTCAACAGCTCCAGCACCAAGATGCTGTTCAACCTCATTGAGGCCCTGGCCGAGGCGGTGGAGCAGGGCGCACGGCGCGTGGTGCTGCACTGGCTGTATGAGGAGGACGACGACACCATCCTCGAGTTTGGCCGGGAGTTGGCCGATGACTTCCCGGCCATTGAGTTCGTGCTGCAGCCGGTGGGGGTGGTGTGAACGAGAGTCCCGTACTCGCGCGCGGCGGCGTCCCGGGCATCGTCGTGCCGCCAAGCTCCGGCCACGACCTCTTCGAGTACGAAGCCCTGGCGGTGAGCGCCGCGCGTGCGGCCTATGCGGACGCCAATGCCTGGCATCACCAGGCGCTGGGCGAGTTGATCCTGGCCTACGAGCGCCTGTTGCGCGAGACCCGGCGTCTGGTGCGGCGCAGCGACCGCGAAGAGCTGGAGATGAATCGTCTCAACCAGCGCCTGCACGAGCTGGCCCAGGAGCTGCAATACCGCGCCACCCATGATGCCCTGACCGGCGTGCTCAACCGTGCGGCCGTGATCGAGCGCGCCCGGCACCATCTGGAGCGCGAGGGCCTGGCCCTGATCGTGCTGGACATCGACCATTTCAAGCGCGTGAACGACAGCTTCGGCCATCCCGTGGGCGATGGGGTGATACGCGCCGTGGCCGACTGCCTGCGCAGCGAGGTGCCAGCGGGCGCCGAGGTCGGGCGGGTCGGGGGTGAGGAGTTCACCGTGCTGCTGCCGGGGCGCGATCTGGCCGCGGCCGCCGCGCTGGCCGAGTGTCTGCGCCGGCGCGTGGCCGGGCACGACTTTGCCCTGCCTGATGGGCAGCCCGTCACCGCCAGCTTTGGCGTCAGCAGCCTGGCCCAGGGCCATGGTTTCGATCAGGCCTATGGGCTGGCCGACGCGGCGCTCTACGAGGCCAAGCGCGCCGGCCGCAACCGCGTGGCCTGTGCCCCTGGCTGAGCGCCACTGAACTCCGCTGAGCGGCTCAGCGGCCGGCCAGCTGGCTGAAGTCCGCAGCCCAGCTGCCCAGCGTGCGCTGGGCCTGCTCGCGCTGGGCCACCGTGGTGGCCCGGTGCAGGCGCGCAAAGCTGGCGCAGCCCTCGCGCTGCACGGCCTGCAGATAGCGCTGCTGGGCCGCATCCGACGGCGCCCCCCGCAGCGTCTGTTCCAGAAACTGCTGCAGGGCCCGTGCGGCCTGTTCGGGCGGTAGAGGCTGCAGCCGCTGGCGGCGCAGCAGCTGCAGGAATTCCTGCTGACGCTGCAGCCGGGCCTGGTAGCTGCGCTGGGCGTCAAAGCTGAGCGCCTGGTCCAGCCCCTCGCGCCGGGCCCGGCGCTGCGGCTCGTCCAGGCGCCCATAAAGCATCTCGGCGCGCTCCACAGCCTTGCGCCAGCGCTGCTCGCGGCGGCGTTCCGGCGTGCCGTCCAGCCATTCGGCTTTCCACTTCTCGTTGGCCACGCGCTGCTTGCGCTCCAGGTGCAAGAGCTGTTCCTCCCCGAGTTCGCTGGTCAGCCAGAGCAGGGCCCAGTTGCCGGGGTCCAGCAGGGGCGGCTCCACCACCGCCCGCAGCTGCTCCAGCTCACGGCAGAGCTGGTCGGCGGGGATGTCGGGCTGGGCCAGCAGGGGCTGCAGGCGGCGCAGCTCCTGGGCGTAGCGCGGCAGCTGGGTGCGGCGGTGCCAGTCCATGAAATGCGCCAGACTTTCTCGCACCCGTGGCGCCTGCTCGCTGCTGAAGTCCAGATAGCTGTCCAGCCGCCAATACAGCAGGGTATCCGCCTGCCCGTAGGCCAGGCGCAAGGTGCTGGTCGCGCAGCCGCCCAGCCACAGCATCAGGGCGGCCAGCAGCGCGAGCAGGCCCAGGCGTGCGGGGCGGGCTGGAGCTGGCGTTTTCATGGCAGGAGGCAGGATCGATCGCACCGAGGTCGTTGCCGCAACCCTAGCAGAAGCGCGCCCGTCCTGCTGAACCTGCGCCCAGGCGTCTTACTGGGCCACGCGGTTGCGGCCCTGCTGCTTGGCCCGGTAGAGGGCCGCATCGGCCTGGGCCAGCAGCCGCTGCGCATCCTCCTCGGCGCTGGGCACGCAGCTGGCCAGGCCCAGGCTCACGGTCACGACATTGCCCACCGGGCTGTCGGGATGGGGCAGGGCCAGGGCCTCGCAGCTGCTGCGAATATGCTCCGCCACGGCCAGCGCCGCGATGGCGTCGGTGCCCGGCAGCAGCACCACGAACTCCTCGCCGCCGTAGCGTGCGGCCAGATCGCCTGCCCGTCCTGCTGCGCTGGCAATGACGGTCGCCACCCGGCTCAGGCAGAGATCACCGGCCTGATGGCCCAGCAGATCGTTGTAGCGCTTGAAACCGTCCACATCGGCCAGCACCAGGGCCAGGGCCTGGCCACTGCGTCGGGCGCGGCGCCACTCATCCTCAAAGGCCTCATCGAAGCGCCGCCGGTTGGCCAGCCCGGTCAGTGAGTCGGCAAAGGAGAGCCGGGAGAGATGTTCATTGGCCTGGCGCAGTTCCTCGGTGCGCTGCGCCACCAGGCGCTCCATCTCCGCCTGGCGCGCCTGCAGGCTGCGGGTTCTCAGCCTCACCAGGGCCGCCATGCCACCCAGGGTCGCCAGCAGGACCAGGGCCAGGAACCAGGGCGTCTGCCAGACCTGGGGCTGCACCTTGATCGGCAGCGGGGGATCCAGCTCACGCCAGTGCAGCCCGCCGTCCCCGCTGACCGCCAGCTCCAGCCGGTAGTCGCCGTGGGGCAGGGTGGCAAAGCTCAGCTCACGCACATTGCCCAGGTCCACCCATTCGCCGCGGCCCAGGCCCTGCATGCGATAGCGCAGGCGCAGGCGCTCGGCATAGAGCAGGGTATCGGCCGAGAAGCTCAGCCGCAGCGGCACCGGGCCCGGTGGCAGTTCCAGGGTGTGCCCCGGGTTCAGTGCCTGCCACTGAGACTGCAGCCAGGCGCCGGTGAGGCGCAGCTGCGGCGCACCGGCCCCGCCGGGCAGACGCGCCGGATCCACGATGAGCAGGCCGCTGGCCGAGGGCAGCCAGAGCCGTCCCTGGGCATCGCGAGCGCCTGCGCCTTGCAGACCTCCGGCAAAGGTGGTGCTGCGCAGCGCATCGCCGGGGCCAAAGCCCAGGGACTGCACGCGCTTGATGCGACCCTCCGCCAGTGCGTCCAGCTCGGCCCGGGCCACGCGGAAGAAGCCGCGATTGCAGCTCATCCAGAGCTGGCCCTGATCGTCTTGCAGAATCACCTGGATCAGCCCGTCCCAGAGCCCGTCGCGGCTGCGTATGCTGGCCAGTCTGCCCTCGGGGCTGAGGCGGTTCAGTCCCTCGCCATTGGTCCCTATCCAGAGCGTGCCCCGCTCGTCCTCGTGCAAGGCCATGATCCAGTCGGACAGCAGGCCCTCGGCCTGGCTCAGACGGCTGAAGCGGCCGTCGCGGTCCAGGCGCAGCAGACCTTGGCCCGTGGTGCCGAACCACAGTCGCCCCTGCCGGTCCTCCAGCATGGCGGTGATGCCCTCCTGCGGCAGGTTAGCGTCTTGCACCGGCTGGGGGAGTTTTGCCTCGGGATCCAGGCGGGACAGGCCGCCGCGCGTGCCTATCCAGAGCCGACCGGCACGATCCTGCAGCAGGGAGCGGATCTCATGATTGGGCAGGCCTTCCCCCGTGCTGTAGCTGGCCAGCAGGCGCTGGCCATCGGCGCTCAGATGCATCAAGCCGTGGGTGTAGCTGCCCACCCAGAGCGTGCCGTCGCGCTTGTCCTCCATCAGGGTGGAGATTTCGTCGCTGAGCAGAGGGCCGCCGCGTTCCTGGCGCAGCAGGGTGTGGATCTGGGCCTTGCGATGGTCCAGCAGGCTCAGGCCGCCGCCGGCCGTGGCCACCCAGGTTCGAGCGCCGTCGCGGCTGTGCAGCACGGCGCGCGTGTTGTCATAGGCCAGGCCCTCGGGCGCGCCGAAGACCGTGAAGGCGCGGTTGCGCAGGCGGTTGAGTCCGCCGACCCAGGTGCCGACCCAGACGCTGCCCTCGCGGTCCGTCTGCAGGCTCCAGATCTGGCTGCCGGCCAAGCCCTGGGCGCTGCTCAGCGCGGGGCTGAAGCGCGGCGCCGCAGCGCCGGGTTCGGGCAGCGCCTCCAGCCGGCTCACGCCCGCGCCCCAGCTGCCTATCCACAACCGTCCCTGAGCATCCAGGGCCAGGGCTGTCAGATGGTCGGAGGGCAGGCCGTCGGCCGTGGTGTAGGTCTGAATGCTGAACCGCGGCGCTTCGCCCGTGCTCTGGTCCATCTGGCGCTGTACATGAACCAAGCCGGCCCCCGCCGTGGCGGCCCAGACACCGCGACCGCGCGGGTCCGCGATCACATGGCGCACCTGCAGATGGGGGAAGCCCCCCTGGTCGGGCTTGAGGGTGTGGAATCGGCCGGATACCGGCTCGCGCACGATCAGGCCGCCGCCGGAGCTGCCTATCCACAACCAGCCCTGGGCATCCAGCGCCAGGCTGCGCAGGCGCTTGGTGGGCAGGCCCTCGGCCTCCTGATAGCGGGTCCAGCCCGCCTTGCCCTGCGCGCTGGCGTCGCGCTTGAGCAAGCCGTTCTCGCCGGCCGCCCAGATCGTGCCGTCCGGTGCCTCGGCGAAGGCCCAGACACGGCGGTTGCCGCTCTGCGCCACCGTGATCGCGGTCTCGAAACGTCCGTCGCGGTAAAGGGAGGCCCCGCGGGTGTGGCCGATCCACAGTCCGCCCTGGCGGTCCTGCATGAAGCCGAAGACCGGTTCGGACGACAGGGCCGGCGCCTGTTCCTCGTCAAAGGTGTGGAAGCGCAGGCCGTCAAATCGAGCCAGACCACCCGCCGTGCCCACCCAGAGCTGGCCGTCGCGCGTTTGCAGCAAGGCCTGCACGGTATTCAGGGGCAGGCCTTGCTCGGTCTGCCAGAGGTCCAGCTTGTACTGGCTCAGGGCCGCGGTGGGCGAGGCCAGGGCGGCATAGCCGGCCGGCATCACCGCTGCGGACTCGAAAGGGGTAGCGGCGCTGCGCGGGGCGGCTGCGCCCTGGGCCGGCGCCTGGGCCTGCACGCTGGCCCCAAGAGCCATCAGCATCAGAAGCAGCCAGAGCCACGAGCCCAGGCCCGGTATGGACGCAAGCAGGGCGGAACGGACGGCGGAAGGGGCTAAGGCAGAACTGCGGCGTGGCACCCGGCAAGGGTACACGAGCTCTACCGGCTTCCCGCCCCGGCTGTGCGCTGTGGCGTGGACTGGGTCACGCGCCGCGAGGCCTAGCGTTGCTGGGGCGGCAGGGCAAAGCAGTAGAACAGCCCGCCGCTGCCCAGCTCGGCCAGCCGGGCCGGGCTGCAGCCGCGGCTGCGGTGGGCCGAGTTCCAGGAGCCGGCCCAGGGCTCGGCGATGGCGCTCACCCGGTCATGGTGGCCCACCAGGGCACCGTGGCTGCTGCCATCCTCGGCCAGGTCCGCGGTGCTGCGCCAGCCGCGGCAGCTCATGTCCGCGTCCAGCGGGGAGGGCGCCGTGCCATCCGGCCGGCTGCCGGTGAGGATGTCGTGCAGCCGGCCCGGGATGGGCTCGCCGCGCTCGCTCAGCGCGCTCTGGCGATTGATGCCGGCGAATCCCGGCGCATGCAGCTCGTCCACCGTGCGGGCGATCAGCTGGCCCTGGGCGTTGTGCCAGGGCCCGGGGCCGATGCGCTCGCGCGCATGCACGGCCGGCTCGCCCTGCAGATTCTTCAGATTGGAGGCCTGGCTGAGATAGGCCCGCCAGCGCAGTGCACCGGCGCCGGCTGCCGTGGCCAGGGCCTGGCAATGCGCGTCCGCGCCCTCCAGCCCGCCCAGATCGCCGCCGCGGCCGGGGCTCACGCTGGTGACGAAGAAGCTCATCATGGGCGGCGTCGGGGAAGCACAGCCAGACAAGATAC
>NZ_JBKCLH010000141.1:0-38875 GCF_046300915.1 Roseateles sp.
AGCGCAGACCGAAGCCCAGAGTCAGCTTGTCATTGACGGCCCAGGTGTCCTGCAGGAACAGGCCGGTGCTGGTGTGCGTAAAGCGGGCGGCGCCTTCATCCAGCGTGGTGCCAGCGACCGGAACCTGGTAGGAGTAGTTCAGCGCATTGCCGCGGCTGAAGTTGTCCAGCACCTGAGCCTCGCACTGCGCATACGTCAGATTGCTGCCGCAGGCGAAGGTGTAGTTGCCCTTGGTGTCCTGGAAGAAGGCGTTGAACACCTTGTTGCGCTGCAGATCACCACCGAACTTGATCTCGTGATCACCCAGCACCAGGTTGGCGCCCAGATAGGCGTCCAGCGTCTTGGTGTCCAGCACATTGAAGTGGCGGCTGCGCTCGGTGCCGAAGTTCAGGAAACGATTGCTGCTCGCGGACACACCGGCCGGGGTGCCAACCGGCGCTGCGCCGCTGAAGCGCAGGGCCATGGACGGCAGGTTGCTGTAGTTCTCCGGCACGCTGTTGTAGTCGCGGCTGGAGACCTTGAGCTCGGTGGAGAAGTTCTGAGTCCAGTCGGAGAAGAGCTGGGCCACCACGGTGTCCACGGTCTTCTGCTGGGTGAACCAGGCCGAGGTCAGCTGCAGCGAGGTGGCGCTGTAGCCGGTAAAGCTGCCGTTATTGGTCTCGGATTGCTCGGTGCGCGAGAAGCGCATGTTCGCGCGATGCTGCTCGCTGATGTTCCAGTCCAGCTTCAGCAGGGCATCGCGAACGTTCAGCTTGGTCTTCTCGTTGAGCGAGCCCACATCCATGCCATAGCGGGTCTTGGCCAGCTGCTGCAGCTTGGTGATGGTGTCCGCGGAAATGGCCACATTGGTCAGATCCGAGCCCACAGGGCCGAACTCGGGCTGGGCACGGTCGCTCTTGAGTTCTTCAATGCTGGCAAAGAAGAAGAGCTTGTCCTTGATGATCGGACCGCCCAGGGTGGCACCCTTGGTTTCTTCGGTGAAAGCCAGCGGATAGAAGTAGCTGTCGTTGCTGCGGTTGTAGCGCAGGCCGGACAAGCCATCGTCACGGTAGACGTAGTAGACGCTGCCCTTGAGCTCGTTGGTGCCCGACTTGGTCACGGCGTTGATGTTCGCGCCGGTGTAGCCCTTCTGGGTCACGTCGTAGTTGGACAGGTTCACCTGCACCGACTGGATGGCGTCGATCGAGATCGGCTGCTTGGCCGTGGGCAGGTTGTTGGACTCCAGACCGAAGGTGTCACTGATGTTGACGCCGTCGACGGTGATGGAGTTGAAGCGCGAGTTCTGACCCAGGGCTGAGATCTCGCCACGCTCCTTGTCGGTCTGCGCCAGACGCGGATCGATACGGGCATAGTCCTGCAGACTGCGCGAGATGGAGGCATAGGCGTCCAATTCCTGGCGGCCCAGGCTGGTGCCGGCGCCGGTGGCACCAGCGTTGTAGGCGCCGACCTGAGCGCGGGAGCCGGACAGCACCACGGTGTCCAGCTTGTTGCCGCCCAGGGTCACATCCAGGTTCAGGGTTTCGGCCAGTGCCAGATAGATGCCGTCGCGGACTTCCTTGTCAGAGCCCTTGCTCACGGTGATCACATAGGGACCACCCACGCGCAGACCGCGCAGCGAGTAGCGACCTTCGGCGTCGCTCACCAGATTGTTGACCGAGCCCGACTCGCGGTGCTGGACGCTAACGTTTGCGCCGGCAATAGCTTTGCCATCTGCGCCGATCACACGACCACCGATGGCGGCCGTGGTGTTCTGTGCCATGACCGGGGCCGCGACGACGATGGCCGCCGCCGCGCTGAGCGCGGTCCTTGTGAAACTCCAACGGTTGCTATTCACTTTTCACTCCTCGAGATGAACGCAGACTCGCGCCTGCCATGCCCTGACGTTAAAAAACTGTACTGCCGCCCAAAGCCGCAAACGTTTGAGTTCGCGGTTTCCACACACCGAGGAAGTACCGCTTGTAAAGCGCAAACGTTTGTGGCCCCAAGAGCCTGCCGCCAGGAATCCGAGATCAAACACCCGAACCGACTTGGGCAGCGCTCTAGGCCAGGCCGCACACGCAAGCTGCGTGCCAGAGGGGGGCAAAACCTGATACCGCCACGACGCGCAAATCAGGCCCGACCCACTCTTCGCCGACTATTTCAGTTTCGCGACGGACTATGTAGTCCTCGTGACAGGCCTCACTTCGTCCGTAGGCAGCGCCAAAAAACAACAAGCATTCGGATCGGCTGCAGATCTGGGCCGCCGAATTATCGTGGGGCGACGAGCAGCCAGGCGCAGGCCGCGTTCGGCAAGCGATTCGGTGTTTTCCCTAGGAATCGCGCCTAGAATCCTGACAGCAAACTGACTCACGCCGACATCGAGGAGCCTGCCATGACCTTGAAGCAAGCCTGCCAGGTGCGCCGATGGATGCAGCTGCATGGCGGCCGCCACCCCGTTGAGCTTCAGGTCTGGGACCTGGTGCTCATACTCTGGGTCTTGGGCTGGGCCGGCGTCCCGGGTTTGCTGCTGAGCGACCTCTGGGTTGCCCTGCCCTTGTGCCTGCTGGGCTATCTGCTGCCCACGGCCTACACCCAAATGCGCCTGCGCCTGCACCGCTGCGGCAGGCTGCGCTGCGACTGGCTGACCGCGCTATAGGCACCCGGCACGCCCGCCCCAAAAAGCAGCAAGGCCCTCGAAATGAGGGCCTTGCGTTCGGGGTCTCGGGCGACCGGAGTCGGCACCTGCCGATAAGCCGGCGTTCAGTGCACCGCCAGGCCGATCCACTCGCCCGTGCTTTGGTAGCGCTGGAACAGCTCTAGCGCCAATTCCCGCAGCTCTTCATCGCTGCTGGCATAGGCCGCTGCCAAGCGCTCGAAGGCGTACAGCCGGTCGTACAGCATGCGCGTGGTCTGCAGGCCCAGACGCTGGCGATGCATCAGCACGTGCAGCTGCTCCAGCTCGGCCGCATTGACCGGCGCCAGCATGGGCAGGCCCAGTTCAGGCAGCTCCACACCGTCCAACTCGGCATACTCAGCCCAAGCCAAACCCTGGCGGGCCTGGGCGGGAACAAGGTGCTTGGGAACGATCATGATGGCTCTCTGCGCAATCCGAATGCGTTCATGATGCCGCTCGCGCCCCAAACTTAAGCCGGAAAAAGCCCGGCTTTCACCCCCTGCTTGCGCTCAAGTTCCTCCCCGATGCATCACGGGGCCGGTGGCACGTATGAATTCATCCAGCTTGCCGCACCATTGCGCCGAGGGTGACTCCAGCTGCTCCAGCGAGAGCACGCGCACCCCGGCATCGGACAGCATCTTGTCCGAGGCGCTGTTGAGCGCCACCTGGTGCGACTTTTTCTCCAGATAGACCACCTGGGCGATGCCCACCTGGATGATGGACTGGGCACAGCGGGGGCAAGGGAACTGTGTGGTGTAGATGGTGCTGCCGGTCAGAGGCAGCACCACGCAGTTGAGAATGGCATTGACCTCCGCATGCACGATATAGCTGTGGCGCGACTGGAAGGGGTCGGCGTCGTTGTCCGCCCAATAGGCAGGATCCTGATCGTTGCAGCCCCGCGGCAGGCCGTTGTAGCCCACGCCCACGATCTTGTTGTCCACGCTGGCAATGCAGGCCCCGTTGCGCTTGCGATGATCCTTGGAGCGTGATGCCGCCAGCAGGGCCACGCCCATGAACATGGAATGCCAGGGAATCAGCGAATGGTTGTGCTGCAAAGCGGCGTCGTGGTCTTGCATGGCGCTGGCCGGGATAAGCTCTGCGGCGCAGTCTAGCCCAGCCCCATGCCGCCTCGAAAAGGAAATGCCGTTCATGACCCTGCAGGAGATGCTTGAGAAGTCCGTCTGGGGCCGCCAGCTCGGCGCCGCCCAACTCCAGCATGTGATCCAGCACGCACGTGAGCGCCCGGTAGCGGCCGGCCAGCCCATGGTGCGCACCGGTGAGCAGGCCGAGCACTGGATCGGCCTGATCAGCGGCTTCGGCAAGATGAGCATCTGGAGCGCCGACGGACGTGAGACGGCCTTGATCGGCACAGCCCCAGGCGGCTGGTTCGGCGAGGGCACCTTGATCAAGCGCGGGCGCTGGCAGTATGACGCCGTGGCCCTGCGTGACACCCGCCTGGCCCTGATCCCGCGCGAGACCTTCGAATGGCTGCGCGCGAGCAGCCTGCCCTTCAACCACTATCTGCAGCAGCTGATGAGCGCGCGCATGGGCTTCTTCATCGCCCAACTCTGCAATGACCGCCTGCTGGACTCCACGGCGCGCGTGGCCCGCAGCCTGGCCGGCCTCTACAACCCGGAGCTCTACCCCGAGCCGGGGCTCTTCCTGGACCTGCGACAGGCCGAGGTGGCCCAGCTGGCCGGCGTCTCGCGCCAGCGGGCCAACGCGGCACTGCAGGTGCTGGAAGACGCCGGTCTGCTCCAGGTGGGCCGACGCGGCATCGAGGTGCTGAGCCTGCAGGGCCTGCGCGACTACGCGAGCCCGGGCTGAGGTCGCGCCAGACGCCCGATCAGCCCATCAGCCCGCCAGAGACGGTGTGGTGATCTCCCCTGGCACGCGCTTGCGCGCGAGCAGGGTGTACATCGTCGGCACCACGAAGATGGTCAGCAGGGTGCCAAAGCTCATGCCGCCCACAATCACCCAGCCGATCTGCTGACGGCTCTCCGCGCCCGCACCCGTGGCCAGGGCCAGGGGCACGGCGCCCAGCACCATGGCGCCGGTGGTCATCAGGATGGGCCGCAGACGCAGGGCCGAGGCCTCCACCACCGCCTCCATCATCTCCTTGCCCTGCTGGCGCAGCTGGTTGCTGAACTCCACGATCAGAATGCCGTGCTTGGTGATCAGGCCCACCAGGGTGATCAGACCGATCTGCGAGTACACATTCAGCGTACCGCCACTCCACTGCAGGGCCGCGAGCGCCCCCACCATGGACAGGGGCACGGCCAGCATGATGACCAGCGGATCCACAAAGCTCTCGAACTGCGCGGCCAGCACCAGGAAGATGAAGAGCAGGGCCAGCACGAAAACCACCCCCAGGGCGCCACTGCTGCTCTTGTACTCGCGCGACACGCCGTTGAGCTCGGTGGCGTAGCCCATGGGCAGCACCTCGCTGGCGGTCTTGTCCATGAAGGCCAGAGCCTCGCCCAGGGCATAGCCGGGCGCCAGATTGGCCGTGATCGAGACCGAGCGGCGCTGGTTGAAGTGGTTGAGCTCGCGAGGGCTCACCGCCTCGCGCACCTTGACCAGGCTGGCCAGCGGAATCATCGTGTCATTGCGCCCGCGCACAAAGAGCTTCTCGATGTGCTCCGGCGTGGTGCGACCGGCTGCGTCAGTCTGCACGATCACGTCGTACTGCTCCGCATCGCGCTTGTACCGGGTGACATTGCGGCCGCCCAGCATGGTCTCCACGGTGCGGGCCACCTGATCGACGCTCACACCCAGATCGGCTGCGCGCTCGCGATCCACCTCCAGAAAGACCTCGGGCTTGTTCAGACGCAGATCGTTGTCGGGCTGCACAAAGCCGGGGTTCTTGGCCAGGGCGGCCATGAACTCCTGAGTCACCCGGGCCAAATTGGCATAGCTGTCGCTGGTGACGATCACGTAATTGATCGGCCGTTCGCGAAAGCCCTGGCCCAGGCTGGGCGGCGTGACCGGGAAGACCGTGATACCCGGCAGGCCGGCCAGCTGCGGTTGCAGCTTGCGAGCCAGCTCCTGGGTGCTGATGCTGCGATCGGCCCAGTCCACGGTGCGCATGATGGCCGTCGCCTGCGACACGGTGGAGCCGCCCGCAAACAGGAAGCGACGGTCAAACTCTGGATAGGCCGAGGTGATGCGCTCGATCGCATCGAGATAGCGTGCAGTGAATTCCAGCGTCGCGCCATCGGGCGCGCTCACGGGCATGAAGATCACACCGCGATCCTCCAGCGGCGCCAGCTCGCTCTTGGCATGGCTGAACAGCCACCAGCTATAGCCCCCCGAGGCCAGCATCACCAGCACCACCAACCAGCGCTGCCGCAGGGCGAAACGCAGCAGCGATGCATAGCGATCGCTGATCCAGACCAGCACCCGCTCCATGCCCTGGTCGAAGCGTGTGGGCTTGGGGTTGTGGCGCAGCAGCTTGCTGCACATCATGGGCGTGAGGGTCAGGGCCACAAAGCCCGAGACGATCACAGCGCCCGCCAGGGTCAGGGCAAACTCCGTGAAGAGCCGCCCGGTGCGGCCCGGCGTGAAGGCCAGGGGCGCAAACACCGCGGCCAAGGTCAGGGTCATGGCCACCACGGCAAAGCCGATCTCACGCGCCCCCTTCAGCGCGGCCTGGAAGGGCTCCAGCCCCTCCTCGATATGGCGGAAGATGTTCTCCAGCACCACGATGGCGTCGTCCACCACCAGACCAATGGCCAGCACCAGGGCCAGCAGGGTCAGGGTGTTCACGGTGAAGCCCGCCGCCGCCATCAGGGCAAAGGCACCAATCAGGCTGACCGGAATGGTGACCAGGGGAATGACGGAGGCCCGCAGGGTGCGCAGGAAAACGAAGACCACCAAAGCCACCAGCACCACCGCCTCGGCAATGGTCTGGTAGACCGACTTGATCGAGCGATCAATGAAGATGGAGTTGTCATTCGCCGGCATCACCCGGATCGCATCCGGCAGATCCTGCTGCAGGCGCGGCAGCATGGCGCGGACCCCGGCCGAAACCTCCAGCGGATTGGCCGTGGCCTGCCGGATCACACCCAGACTCACCGAGGGCACGCCATTGAGCCGCACGCGCGAACGCTCGCTGGCCGCGGCCTCCTCGATGCGGGCCACATCCTTGAGCCGCACCGTGAAACCATTGACCTGCTTGAGCGCCACCTCGCCGAACTGCGGCACGGTGTTGAGATCGGTGCGCGCGGTCACATTGAACTCGCGCTGCTGGCTCTCGATGCGACCGGCCGGCACCTCCAGGTTCTGGCGCCGCAGCGCGTCTTCCACGTCCTGGACCGTCAGCTTGTAAGCCGCCAGCCGATCCGCATCCAGCCACACGCGCATGGAGTACTTGCGGTCGCCGCCAATCTGCACATCGGCCACGCCGGGCACCGTCTGCAGGCGCGGCTTGACCACGCGGTTGACCAGATCGGTGATCTGCAAGGGGTCCAGGGTATCGCTGGTGAAGGCCAGCCAGATGGTGGGGGTGGCGTCCGCCTCGACCTTGGCCACCACCGGCTCATCCACCGCAGCAGGCAGGCGGCCGCGCACGCGCGAGACACGGTCGCGCACATCGGCGGCCGCATCATCGGGGTTCTTCTCCAGCTTGAAGCGCACCGTGATCTGGCTCTGCTCGGAGCGGGAGATCGAAGTCAGGATATCCACGCCATCGATACCGGCGATGGAATCCTCCAACGGCTTGGTGACCTGGGTCTCGATCACCTCGGAGGAAGCGCCCACCAGACGGGTGCTCACCGTCACCACCGGCTCATCGATGCGCGGGTACTCGCGCAGCGAGAGCTTGCCGAAGGACACCAGGCCCACCAGCACCAAGAGCAGGGACATCACGGTCGCGAAGACCGGGCGGCGAATGGAGGTCTCGGAGATACGCATGGCGCGCCCCTGCTCAGCGGCTGGCCGCCGAGGCCGACGCCTTCGGTGCGGCCGGCTTGTCCAGGTCCACCAGCTTCACCGCTTGAGGCCCACCGCGCATCAGACGCGACTGCCCCGCCGTGACCACCAGATCACCGGCCTTGACCCCCTCCAGCAACTCCACCTTGCCCGGCACGCGAACGCCCAGGCGGGCCTCGATGCGCTCGGACATCAAGCCCGGCTTGCCTTCACCTGCCGGCACCAGCTTGATCACGAACTGCTTGCCGCCTTGGGGAACCAGAGCCTCCTCGGGCACCACCAGGGCCTGCTCGCGCAAGGCGAACACCACCTTGACCCGCGCAAACAAGCCCGTGCGCAGCGCGGCGGTATCGCCCTTGAGGCGGGCACGCACCAGCATGGATCGCCCATTCGTGTCGAGTTGGGCATCCAGGGCCTCGATCTGGGCCTCGAACTCTCGGCCGGGCAGGGCATCAAGGGTCACGGCGACGGCCTGTCCAAGGCGCAGGCGCGGCACGAAGCGCTCGGGCAGACGGAAATCCACCCACATGGACGAGGCATCCTCCAGGCTCACCAGCTCACTGCCGTCCTTCACATAGTCACCCAGATTCACCTGGCGTATGCCGGCCACGCCATCAAAGGGCGCACGCACCTGCAGACGCTCCAGCTGGGCCTTGGCCAGGGCCACCTGGGCCTCGGCCACCTTGAGCGTGGCCTCGGCCTGATCCACCACGCTGGGCGAGACAAAGCTCTGCGCCAGCAGCTCGCGATTGCGCGCCAGCTGGGTGCGGGCGATGCCAGCCTGGGCCTCGGCCTGCTGCAGCTGGGCCGCCTGCAGGGCATCATCCAGCTGCACCAGCAGCTGGCCGCGGCGCACGCGCTGCCCGTCGCCGAAACCCAGCTTGACGACCCGCCCGCTGATCTCGGGCTTGAGCGTCACGGACTGCCGTGCACGCAGCGTCCCCACGGCCTGGGCTTCATCCGCCATGCTCATGGTCTGCACACGCCCGGCCTCCACGCTGACAGGTCCCCCGGCTCCAGGCCCGCCGCTGGGCGCGCCGCCTGCCTTGGCTGAGGCCGCCGGCATCGAGGCCGGTTGTTTCTGCCACCACCATGCGAAGACGCTCAGCCCGGCGATCGCCAGCACGGCAACCACGCTATGTAGTTTTTTGATGCCCATCGTTTTTTCTCCGAGCGCGCACTGTAGCGGCGAACCCCCTCGCATGCAGCGCTATCGCGGGGCTTTTGGCCCCAAACCGGGAAGGCTGGGGATGAATGGCGAACAAGGGCGCAGAGCGCACAAATGGAGCCACACTCTCCACGCGCACCAGCCCGAGACTCAAAGAGAGGCGGCGCCCTTGTTGGCCAGAGCGTCAGCCCGCTCGTTGCCGGGGTCGCCGGCATGGCCCTTGACCCAGCGCCAGTCCACCTCGTGCAGCTTGCGCAGCGCGTCCAAGCGCTGCCAGAGCTCCGCATTCTTCACCGGCTTGCCATCGGCCGTCTTCCAGCCGCGGCGCTGCCAATTGGCAATCCACTCGGTCATGCCCTTGCGCACGTACTCGCTGTCCGTGAAGACGGTGATGCGGCAGCTGCGCTTGAGCGAGGCCAGAGCCTCGATCACCGCGGTCAGCTCCATGCGGTTGTTCGTGGTGTTGCGCTCGCCGCCGAACAGCTCCTTCTCATGGTCCCCGCTGCGCAGCCAGGCGCCCCAGCCGCCGGGGCCGGGATTGCCCTTGCAGGCGCCATCCGTGTAGATGATCACCTGGGGCTTGGGGAAGCTGGCCGCCGCGGGCCGGGTTTCGCTGTTCATGCGTCTTGACTCTGTGTTTGCTTACTGCTTGTGATGTTGGTGCAAGGCCACTGCGGCACGGGCCTGTCGAATGCGCGCGCGCTGCCGAGACAGTCCGACCAGACGCATGCCGTGCACGCGCTTGACGGCCACCAGAAAGTAGCTGGCCCCCAACACCGGCCACCAGCGCTGCCCCAGGCCTTCCAGCCAGTTCCAGCGCTGCAGCCATTTCTCGCTGCGCAAGGGGGGCGCATAGGCGCCGAAGCGGGCCGTCTCGACCTCGAGGTTCAGCAGACGCAACCAGTCCCGCAGCCGCCAGTAGCCCAGAAAATCGCCGGCGCGCGGCAGATAGAGATCCGACCCGACACCCGGCAGGCGCGCCACCAGCCGGCCCAGATTCTGCCTCAGGCCCCAGCTGCTGGCGGGATTGATGCCCAGGATCACCAGTCGCCCTTCCGGCCGCAGCACACGCTCCACCTCCCGCAGGCATTGGTGCGGGTCGGCAGCAAACTCCAGGGTGTGCGGCAGCAGCACCAGATCCAGACTGGCACTGTCGAAAGGCAAGGCCTCGAACTCGCACATCAGGGCAGCGCCCTCATGCCGTAGCGGCGGCGCGCCGAGCGCCCTGCCCTCGTCCAGTGCCAACCAGCGCTGCGGCATGCGATTGGCGCGCAGGCCCTGCAACTCGGGCAGCCCCAGCTGCAGCGCATGGAAGCCGAAGACGTCCACCACCGCCGCGTCCAGCTGCGCCTGTTCCCAGGCCAGCAGATAGCGTCCGGCCGGTGTCTGCAACCAGGCCGCCAACTCTACAATTGATGCTTCATGCGTCATGGAATCCGCTGCATGGGCCTGGAACTGCTCGCGCTGCCCGCCTTCACCGACAACTACATCTGGATGCTGCACGACGGCAGCGAGGCCCTGGTGGTGGACCCTGGCGAGTCCGCCGCGGTGCTGGCCGCCCTCGAGCGCCTCAAGCTCCGTCTGGCAGGCATTCTAGTGACCCATCATCATGCCGATCATGTGGGGGGATTGGCGCCACTGATGGACGTGCTGCAAGGCCAGGTCTGTGGCCCGGCGCGCGAGTCCATTCCGGCGCCGCCAAATCGCTATCGGGCGCTGCGCGAGGGCGAGACCCTCACCCTGCTGGGGCAGACCCTGAAAGTCATCGAGATTCCGGGCCACACCGCGGGGCATCTGGCTTTCTATGCCAGTCCGCCGGACCAGGCTCCGCTGCTGTTCTGCGGGGACACCTTGTTCTCGGGTGGCTGCGGCCGCATCTTCGAGGGCACGGCTTTTCAGATGTGGACCTCGCTGCAGCGTCTGGCCGCCCTGCCCGGGAATACCCGGGTATGCTGCGCCCACGAATACACCTTGTCGAATCTGCGCTTTGCGCGGACCATTGAGCCCGGCAACCAGGCCCTGGCCGCCTACCAAGCCTGGTGCGAAGCCAGACGTGAGCAAGAACTGCCGACCCTGCCCTCCAGCATCGGGCAGGAACTGGACATCAACCCCTTTCTGCGCTGCGACCAGGCAGCCGTGCGCGCCGCCGCTCTGGCGCGCAGTCCCGAATCCCTGACCGCGCAGGAAGCAGAGCCCGCCGCGGTATTCGCCCTCCTGCGGCAATGGAAGAACGAGTTCCGATGAACAAGCAGCGCCCCCCAGCCCATTCCTCTCTTCTGCCATCCTCCTCACGCATGTCCCTGCGCCCGCAGACGCTGGCCCTGAGCGGCCTGGCCCTGCTGCTCAGCGCCTGCGCCAGCCTGCCGCCGCCACCGCCCGCCAGCGCGAACGCCCAGCAGTCCCCCCAGAGTCTGGGCATCAAGCCCAGCATCGCGCCGCTGGACCCGCCCCCCGTGGCCAGCGCGCGTGCCGCGATGCCCCAGGTGGAAGACGATGTGCAGCCCGGCAGCCAGGTCAATCTGGATGACAGCGCTGCCCGCGACGACCTGTGGGAACGCATACGCCGCGGTTTCGCCATGCCCGACCTGGACAACGAGGGCGTGAGTCGGGCCGAGGCCTGGTACCGCGATCGCCCCGACTATGTGGCCCGCATGACCGAACGCGGCAGCCGCTACCTCTACCACATCGTGGTCGAGGTCGAGAAACGCGGCATGCCCATGGAGCTGGCCCTGCTGCCCTTCATCGAAAGCGCCTTCAACCCGCATGCGGTCTCCAGCGCCAAGGCCACCGGCATGTGGCAGTTCATGCCCGCCACGGGCCGCGACTTCGACCTCAAGCAGAACATCTTCCGCGACGACAGACGCGATGTGCTGGCCTCCACCCGTGCCGCCCTGGACTATCTGGGACGCCTGCATGCCATGTTCGGCGATTGGCATCTGGCCTTGGCCGCCTACAACTGGGGGCAAGGCAATGTGCAGCGCGCCATCGCGCGCAACCAGAAGGCTGGCCGGCCGACGGACTATGAGAGCCTGCGCATGCCGGACGAGACGCGCTTTTATGTGCCCAAGCTGCAGGCGGTCAAGAACATCGTGCAGCGGCCAGAGGCCTTCGCGCTGACGCTGCCGCCAGTGGCCAACCACCCCTATTTTCTGAGCGTGGCCATCGACCGCGACATCGACGTCGAGGTCGCGGCGCGCCTGGCCGATATGCCCCTGGACCGCTTCAAGCAGTTCAACCCCCAGGCCAACAAGCCGGTGCTGCTGGCGGCGGCCGGCAGCAAGGTGCTGCTGCCCTATGACAATGCCGAGGCCTGTGCCCGCAATCTGGCCGCACACCGCGGCCCCCTGGCCAGTTGGACCGCCTGGGTGCTGCCCCGCACCATGAAGCCCGGCGAGGCCGCCCGCGAGGTGGGCATGAGCGAGGACGCCTTGCGCGAGCTCAACCGCATCCCGCCTCGCATGCTGGTCAAGGCCGGCTCCACCCTGCTGGTGCCGCGCGGCGGCAAGCGCGACCAAGACGTCTCCGAGCATCTGGCCGACAACGCCAGCATCAGCCTGGCGCCCGATGCCCCGCCGCTGCGCCGGGTCAGCCTCAAAGCGGGCAAGGGCGAGACGGTCGCCTCCGTGGCCAGGCGCTACAAGCTGAGCACCAGCCAGGTGGCGCAGTGGAACAAGGTCTCACCTCAGGCCAGCTTCAAGACCGGACAGACCCTGGTGGTCTACCTGGCTGCCAAGCCGCGCGTCGAGAAGGGCCGCGTCAGCCGCGGAGCGGGTGCCAAGGTCGCGCGCAGCACGCCGAACGGCGCCCGCGCCAGCGTCAAGACCGCGCGCAGCGTGGCCGGGGTTCAAAAGCCCAGCAAGCGCTGAAGCTGCGGCGGCAGCGGCAGCAATCCGCAAAAGAAAACGCGCCCTGCGGGGCGCGTTTTGCTTGGGGCGCGAACGCGCCAGCAGCTTTCTCAGCTCAGACGAAGAAGAGCGCGCCGGCGCTGAAGAAACCGGCCGCCCAGGCCAGTGAGCGCAAAGGCGCCTGGTCCGCCAGGTACAGGCCGATGTAGATCAGGCGGAAGGTGATGAAGGACAGGGCCAGCATGTCCACACGCGCCTGATCGGCCCCCAGCTGCTGGGCCACCAGCACACCGGCGATGAACAGCGGCAGGGCCTCGAAGCTATTGGCCTGGGCCGCATTGGCGCGAGCCTGCCAGCCGCTCAGTCGCGCCATCCACTCGCGCGGGTTGTTGTTGTCATAGCCGCCTTCGCGACGGCGCTTGCCAAAGCCCTTGGACTTGGCCAGACCGGCACAGACGATGGGCAGCGCGCAGGCCACCAGAATGCAGTAGTTGGCAACGCTCATGGCGTGTCGCTTCCTTGTTAGCGCCTCTTATCGGCGATCCACCAGCGCATGGGCGATGGTGCCCAGATCCACATACTCGAGCTCGCTGCCCACCGGCACGCCGCGCGCCAGGCGCGTGGCCTTGATGCCGCGCGCGCGCAGGGCCTCGCCCAGCACATGGGCCGTGGCCTCGCCCTCGGCCGTGAAGCTGGTAGCCAGGATCACCTCCTGCACCGCCGGCTCGGCCGCACGCGCCAGCAGCTGCTGCGCGCCTATGGCCTGGGTGGAGTGCCCGTCCAGCGGGCTCAGCCGCCCCTGCAGCACAAAGTAGTAGCCCTGGAAGGAGCCGCTGCGCTCCAGGGCCGCCTGGTCGGCGGGCGTTTCCACCACGCACAGCAGGCTGGCATCGCGCCGCGTGTCGCTGCAGATCTCGCAGACGGGCGCCTCGCTGAAGGTGTGACAGCGCTCGCACAAGCGCACCTGGCTGGCCGCCGTGGCCAAGGCCTGGGCGATGGTGCGCGCGCCCTCGCGGTCGTGCTGCAGCAGGTGATAGGCCATGCGCTGCGCCGACTTCTGGCCCACGCCGGGCAGGCGCTTGAGCGCCTCGATCAGTTGTTCAAGCGCCGTCAAGATGAGCGGGTCAGAAGGGGAACTTCATGCCGGGCGGCAGGGGCATGCCGGCGGTCAGCTTGCTCATCTTCTCCTGGCTCACGGCCTCGGCACGGCGCACGCCGTCGTTGAAGGCGGCGGCCACCAGGTCTTCCAGCATGTCCTTGTCATCGGCCAGCAGGCTGGGGTCGATGGTGACGCGCTTCACATCGTGCTTGCAGGTCATCACGACCTTGACCAGACCGGCGCCGGACTGGCCCTCGACCTCGATGTTGCCCAGCTCGTCCTGGGCCTTCTTGAGGTTGTCCTGCATGGCCTGGGCCTGCTTCATCAGGCCGGCGAGTTGACCCTTCATCATGGTGCGATCTCCTTGGGAAACGGGGGATGGGCCGCGGGGAATCCGCTAGGCCCGGGGTTCGAAAAAAATCAGTGCGGCTTGATCGATCCCGGCACGATACGCGCCGTCTTGAACTGGCTCAGCAGCTGCCGGACCAGGGGGTCGTCAAACACGATCTGTTCGGTCTGGCGCTGGCGCGCCTGGGTTTCGGCCGCATCGCGCAGGGCCGGCGAGTCCTGGGCCAGGCCCTGGACCAAGTCCACGCGCACCGGACGCTCCAGCAAGGTGGACAGGGCCACCTGCAGCTTGTCCTGCAGGCCCGGCTGGCGCAGCGAGTCGCGCTCCACACGCAGGGTGAAGCTGCTGAATTCGCCCGACTCGTCCAAGGCGATGCACTCGGCCTGCAGGGCCAGCTCGCGGGCCATGGCCACCAGGGACAAGCGCTTGACCAGAGCGGCCCAACGCTCGCCCAGGGGCGTGGCCACCAGGGGCACATCGGCACCGGCGGTCGACGCATACGCCCCGCCACCGGCCGCACCGGCGCCGGGCAGGTCCAGTTCTTCCAGCTCGCCCAAGTCGGCGTCAGAGGGTCCGGCGGAGGCGCCCTCCTCATCCATGGGCGGCGCATCCAGCCAGGGCGGCAGATCCTCACCGCCAGCGGAACTTTCGGCCGGAGCCGGCGCGGGCGCCACAGGGCGGGGACGCAGGCGGGCGCTGGGCGAGTTGGGGTCGGCCGGTGGACGCGCCACCACGGCGGCTGCGGGCGCGCGCTCAGGAACGGACACCGGTTCCGGCGCCGGCGCGAGCGCCACAACGGGTGCGGGGGCAGATACTGGAGCGGGCACGGGCACGGGCACCGGTACAGGTGCCCGCGCGGGAGCGGCTGCCACAGGCGCCGCCACCTCGGGCGGCTTCACGCTCAGCGTGGGGGCCGCCGGGCGCAACAATGGGGCACTGGCCGGCGTAGGCGCCGCAGCCGCGGAGGCAGGCGCCGCGCTGACCGGCACCTCGGCGCGTCGCGGCGCGCTCAGCCCGCCGCCGCCGCCGGAGCCGCCGCCCGCACCGGGGCGAAAGGCCAGCATGCGCAGCAGCACCATGGTCAGGCCGGCATAGTCGTCCGGCGCCAGAGCCAGCTCCTGCCGGCCATGCAGGGCCATGCTGTACATCAGCTGGATCTCGTCGGCGGGCAGCAGGGCCGCCAGGCGCTTGGCCTCGGCCGTGTCGGGATCCTGCTCGTCCAGGGCCTTGGGTGCGGCCTGGGCCACGGCCATCTGCTGCAGCAGATGGGCCAGGTCTTCCAGGGTGCCGGCGGGCGAGAGGCCGAGGCCGCGCAGGGCATCGGCCTGGGCCACCAGGGCCGGGCCATCGGCCGCAGCCAGGGCATCGACGATGGCCGTTACATGGCCACGGTCCACCGTGCCCAGCAGCTGGCGCACGCCAGGCTCTGAAAGCTGGCCCGCGCCAAAGGCAATGGCCTGATCGGTGAGCGAGAGCGCGTCGCGCATAGAGCCACGGGCGGCACGCGCCAGCAGGCGCAGCGCGCCGGGCTCGGCCGGCACGCTCTCGGTGGCCAGCACGGCGGTGAGGTGCTCCAACACCGTCTGCGGCGCCATGGGCCGCAGATTGAACTGCAGGCAGCGCGAGAGCACGGTGACCGGCACCTTCTGCGGATCGGTGGTGGCCAGCACGAACTTCAGGTACTCGGGCGGCTCCTCCAGCGTCTTCAACATGGCGTTGAAGGCGGTGTTGGAGAGCATATGCACTTCGTCGATCATGTAGACCTTGAAGCGCCCCACCACCGGCTTGTAGACGGCCTGGTCCAGCAGCTGGGAGATTTCCTCCACGCCGCGGTTGGAGGCCGCGTCCAGCTCCACATAGTCCACGAAGCGGCCGGCATCGATGTCGCGGCAGGCCTCGCAGACGCCGCAGGGCTGGGCCGTGATCGTGCCCTGCCCGTCGGCGCCGGTGCAGTTCAGGCTCTTGGCCAGGATGCGCGAAACCGTGGTCTTGCCCACCCCCCGGGTGCCTGTGAAGAGGTAGGCATGGTGCAGACGCTGCTGCGTGAGCGCATTGGCCAGGGCCTGCACCACATGCTCTTGGCCCCGCAGCTCTTCAAAACTGTGGGGGCGGTACTTGCGCGCGAGGACCTGGTAGCTCATGGGCCGCGATTCTAGTGAGAACTCAGGCGCAAGCCGGCCACGCACGCCGCGCGGGGCGGCGCGGCTGCCACCTCATGGGGCCTCGCGGTAGATGCCCACCCAAGGTGTTTCGCCGACTCGGACATAGCCGCGATACATGCCCTCGGTGTTGAAAGGCAGGCAGACCTCACCCTGTGCCGACACCGCCACCATGCCCCCCTCGCCGCCCAGGCGCGGCAGCTTGTCCATGACCACACGCTCGCAGGCCGAGCGCAGGTCCAGGCCCGCATACTCCATCAGGGCCGACACATCGTGAGCAGCGCAGGCGCGGATGAAGGCCTCGCCGGTGCCGGTGGATGAAATGGCCACCGTCGCGTCATTGGCATAGCAGCCCGCCCCGACGATGGGGGAGTCGCCCACCCGCCCCGGCTGCTTGTTGGTCATGCCGCCCGTGGAAGTGGCCGCGGCCAGATGCCCTTGCGCGTCCAGGGCCACCGCACCCACGGTGCCAAACTTGTGCCGCTCATCCAGCGGCCCCTCGCCCTGGCTCAGGGCCTGCCCGTCATGGTCCAGCACCTGCCCGGCCTGGCTGGCCTGCACCCGCCTCAGCTGCTCCAGCCGCTGGGGCACCGAGAACCAGTCCGGCTCCACCCACTCCAGTCCATAACGCCTCGCCAGCTCATCGGCCGCCTGGCCGATAAACATCAGATGCGGGCTGCACTCCATCACCTGACGAGCCAGCAGCACCGGGTTGCGGGTGCGGCGCAGACCGGCCACCGCGCCGGCGTTCAGGCTGTGGCCATCCATCACGCAGGCATCGAGCTCATGCTGGGCCGCAGCGGTGAACACCGCCCCCTTGCCCGCGTTGAAGAGCTCGCATTCCTCCAGCTGCCGCACGGCCTCGACCACCACATCCAGCGCGGGGGCGCCGGCAGAAAGCTGTGACTGGCCCTGCTCCAGAATGTCATGCAAGGCCCGCCGGTAGCCCTGCTCGGCCTCGGCACTCCGGCTGCCGCGCCGCAGGGTACCGGCCCCGCCGTGAATGGCCAGCACGGGTCGGGCAAGGGCACTGCTCATCATCATTGCTTGATCTCCACGGAATGGTCCTCCCGGCCGCCACGCTGGCCGGGCCAGGAACATCGCATTCTGGCGCCGCAGCAGCGGCGGCGGCGGCGCATGCGGGCGCAACTCGCCCCTCGCGCATGGCCGATAATCACGCCATGAGCACCCACGCCCCCTCCTCGCCCGACACCCTCAGCTACGAGCAAGCCGGTGTCAACTACGACCTGATCGACCCGCTGAAGATTGCCGCACAGCGGGCCGCCGCCGCCACCGGCGCCCATCTGGGCGGCCACGGCTTTGCCGAAGTGCCGGCCTCGCGCGGCGAGTCGGCCTATGTGGTGGATGTGGGCCCCTTCTATCTGGCCTCCATCGTGGAATGCCTGGGCACCAAGACCCTGGTGGCCGACGAGATGAGCAAGCTCACCGGCAAGAGCTTCTATGCCGGCATTGCCCAGGACACCATCGCCATGGCGATCAATGACCTGATCACGGTCGGCGCCACACCCCTGGTCGTGCAGGCCTACTGGGCGGCGGGCGGATCCGACTGGTTTGGCGACAAGCTGCGCGCCCAGGCCCTGGTCGAAGGCTGGAAGAAGGCCTGCGACACCTGCCAGGTGGCCTGGGGTGGCGGCGAGACGCCGGCCCTGGCCGGCATCGTGGAAGAGGGCCGCATCGACCTGGCTGCCTCCTGTACCGGCCTGATCAATCCCAAGACCCGCCTGTCGGTGGGCGACAAGCTGGGCGCGGGCGATGCCATCGTGCTGCTGGCCTCCAGCGGCATCCACGCCAACGGCCTGTCCCTGGCCCGCAAGCTGGTCGAGCGCCTGCCCCAGGGCTATCTCACCGAGATTGCGCCAGGCCTGAGCTACGGCGAGGCCCTGCTCGCACCCACCATGCTCTACTCGCCGGTGACCGAGGCCCTGTTCAAGGCCGGTATCCAGCCGCACTACTGCGCCAACATCACCGGTCACGGCTGGCGCAAGCTGCTGCGCCACCCGGGCCAGTTCACCTACCGTATCCACACCGTGCCACCGGTCACCCCGGTGCTCAAGTTCATCCAGGAACAGGCCAAGCAGGACGACCGCGAGGCCTATTCGACGCTGAACATGGGCGCGGGTTTCGCGCTCTTCGTGCCGGCTGCAGATGCCGCCCGCACGGTGGAAGTGGCCAAGGCCTGCGGCATCGATGCCTGGGTCGCAGGCAGCCTTGAAGAGGGCCCCAAGCAGCTGCTGATCGAACCGCTGAATATCCGCTTCAGCGACGACGATCTGCAACTGCGCTGATCCGGCGACCGACTGCGAGCGCGGCCACCAGGGCCGCGCCCGAATCCTCAAGGACAAGCGCCACGTGGACTGGTTCTACACGCAGATGCTGGAGATGCACCGCATCCTGGGCTGGTGCAGCATCCTGCTGTTCGCCGGCCGCGGTCTGTTCTACCACCTGGGCGGACGCTGGGCAGTGGACAGCCGTGGCGGTGTCATCGCCTTCGGGGTGAACATGCTGCTGGTGGTCAGCGGGCTCAGTCTCTGGGGCCTGCTCAGCTTCAACCCATTGCGCGATGGCTGGCTCATGGCCAAGTTGCTGGCCGTCACAGGCTATGGCGCCTGCGCGCATTTCGCCATGCAGGACGAAGACTTCAGCCTGCCCTTGTACTTTCTCACCCTGCTGCTGCTGGCCTATATCGTGTCCCTGTCCTTCATCCGAGACCCCTGGCTGGGCCTGCTGGGCTGAGAGTTCTGAAACCGACAGGCGCGCAGTTCGCCCGAGGCCTGTCGGGCATCGCATACAATGGCACCCGACGGGCCTCCTCGCATGGAAGCGCGGCCAACCGGGTCAGGTGGGGAACCAAGCAGCCCTAACCGTTGTGACCAGTGCCGGGGGTAAGGCTCGTCAACCCCAATACTTGAGCAAGCCCCTACGCGCGCTCGGCGCGCGCCGTGGCGGCGTGCTAAACTTCGACGCATAGATTCGCGCAAGGCCCTTCTCCAACGGTCTTATCTGCAGCCCCGCCAGTCCGCATCATGCAGACTCTCAAAGCGAGCGGCTCGCTACAGCTTCACCCCTGCTGATTGCTCTTGAGTGTTTCTGTCTCCGGCTCGCCATGGTGGCGCCCGGAGTGTTCTCGTTTCATTTTCATCTCATCAAGGAAACACCATGAACCTGCAAACCGGCATCGTGAAGTGGTTTGACGACGGCAAGGGCTTCGGCTTCATCACCCCGAGCGACGGCTCCAAGGACCTGTTCGCTCACCACAGCGAAATCCGCAACAACGGCGGCTTCCGCACCCTGGCCGAAGGCGCCCAGGTGGAGTTCGAGGTCAAGCAGGGCCCCAAGGGTCTGCAAGCCGCGAACATCCGCGCCGTCTAAGTCCCACAGGGACTGACCTCATCGCGGGGAGCATGCATCGCACCCCGCGGTGTTTCTCTCCGCTAACCTAGACAAACCGCCCTGCTCGGCCTGCGCCGACAGCGCACAACAAGGACATACATGGCCAAGGAAGAGCTCATCGAAATGCGCGGCACCGTCAACGAGGTGCTCCCCGATTCCCGCTTTCGCGTCAAGCTCGAGAATGGCCATGAGGTCATCGCCTACACCGGCGGCAAGATGCGCAAGCACCACATCCGCATTCTGGCGGGCGATGCCGTGACCCTGGAACTGTCGGCCTACGATCTGTCCAAGGGCCGCATCACCTTCCGTCATCTCGAGCGTCGCGGCCCCTTCTGAGCCAGCGCCGGCCCGGGCCGCTTGCGCCCGAAGCCGCCTCGAATCGCACGCTGCCGCTCAGGCAGCCTGCTTGAATGCCATCACCGCCTGGTTGCGCAAGGTGCGCAGCAGCGACAACTCCTTGTCACCCAGCGTGATGCCGCCCGTCTCGGCCTTGTCCGCATAGATCATGGCGAAGGGCGCACCCTTCATGCTCATGGGCAGGATGAGAAAGCTGGCCGCTTTGGGCGCGCCCAGGAACCAGGCCGGCAGACGCTGGGCAATCTTGGGCACCGAGGCATCCGTGATCAGCGTGTCCACCCCCTTTTGGCAAACCGCCACGAAGAGATCGTTGATCTGATCCGGACCTGGGCGCAGGGGCACGCGAAACAGCGGTGCCACCGCCTCCACGCCTTCCCCCAGACCGAAGCGACCGGTCAGGGTGTCATTGCGCGGGTCACGCAGACAAAAGACCACCCGCCTGAAGCCGAGGCTGCGATAGATGGTCTCCAGAATCATGCGCAGCACTTCGTTGAGACGGAAGTTCTCCACCATGGCATTCGTGATGTCCTGAATGCCGGCCGCCAGGATGTCGGAGGCCGCCTCGGGCGCACGCTCTGCGGCGGAACCATGCAGCAGGGTCATGGTGGCATGCAGCTCATGCGGCGACAGACTGTCGTCCAAGGTCGGCCTGATCGGGGCCAGCAAGCGCTGCGCCGCCGAGCGCTGTGCCGGTCGGATGTTCATGGCCTGGGCCAGCTGAGCCAGGCGCTGGCGTGCCTCGTCGGCCGCCACTTCAAAGGACTCGGCCGAGCTGCCCAAGGCCCGCGAGTATCGCTGCGCCAGGGCCTTGAGCCTGGCGTGCGCCTGCTCGGGTTCCGACTTCAGGATCAGGTCCGACACATCGTTGGCGGCACGGACCAGCCAACGCTGACGCTCGATCGGGCTCTCCAGCAGGCGCATGGGCGGCTCCCCTGAAGGCCGGTCCATGCCGCGCAGCAACTTGTCCGGCAAGCCCCACTGCCGCGCAACGCCCTGCCCCAGCTGCTCGTAGCTCAGCCCCAAGATCTGCATGGCGGCCTGGGTTTCCGTGATGGGCGGCGACCCACCCTGCAGCTGGCGAACCTGCTGCGCTTCTTCCGGAAAGTAGAACTCGCACAAGAGACGACCCAAGCCCTGCAGCAAGGCCATCAGAAACACTTCCTCCTTCTCCTGAGGAAGCACGCATAGCTCTCGCGCCAGGGCACCCGCCATCAAGGCCCGCAGAAACTCCTCACGCAGCTGCTGGGCATGGGCCTTGTTCTCCATGCGCTCCAGCAGGATGAGGGACAGCGCCAGATTGCGTATGCCGGAAAAGCCAATCAGAGCTGCGGCGCGCGACACCGTGGAAATGCTGCCGCCCCCCGCGTGGCTGAACTGCGCGCTATTGACCAGGCGCAGCAGCTTGTGCGTCAGCGCCACATCCTTGAGGATCTCGTTGGCCAGACTGTGGAGGTTCTCATTCTCGGAGTGGGTGAGGCGCTGTATGCGCTGCACCGCATCCGACATGGCGGGAAAGTCGCTCTTGTGCCGCATGCGGCGCAGCAGAAACTCCAGGGTGGCTGTGGCACCTGACTCCACGGCGGACGCCGCGGCCGGCTGCAGCCATTCCTGCAAGGCGTCGTGCATTTCCCGCGCGCCGCTCCAGCGCTGCGCCGGGTCACGCGCCAGCCCGCGCTGAACGATGGCACGCAGCCTGTCGTCCACGGCGGCCTCGAGTCCGGAGGGCAAATGCAGGTCCTGCTCGATCGCCAGACGGACCGCCCGCCAGGGGTCGGTCTCTTGCACCAAGCGCTGTCCCGCCAGCATCTCTGCCAGCACCACGGCGGCCGCGAAGATGTCCATGGAAGCGCCAGGTGCCTCACCGCGGGCCGCCTCGGGCGAGATATAGCCCGGCGTGCCCACAATCCCCTGGACGCCGCTGCCGGGCCGGTCTGCGCGGGCCGCGATCCCGAAATCCATCACCCGCGGACGAGCGCGTGCATCCAACAGGATATTGGAGGGCTTGAGGTCTCGATGCACCACGCCCGCGGCATGGGCAGCCGCCAGGCCGTCCAGGACGCCCAGCATCAGCTCCACCGACTCGCGCACACCCAGGCGCGGCTCGGAGCGCATGCGCTGCGCCAAGGTCGGCCCCGGCACGTACTCAAACACCAGATAGGCCTGACCCGCCTGAACATCGGCCTCGAAGACCTGGACGATATTGGGATGCTGCAGCCGGCTGACGGCACGCGCCTCGTGCAGACCGTCCTCAAGCTCGTCCTTGCGTCCCCCCAGGGTCAGGACCTTGAGCGCCACCTCGCGGTCCAGATGCGGGTCATGCGCCAGCCAGACCGTCGCCTGCGCGCCCTTGCCCAGCTCTCGCAGCAAGCGAAAGCGGCCCAGCGCTGGCGGTAGCGTAGGCGCGACGGGCGGGCTAGAGGGCATGGCGTCGGCCGTATGCGAGCGGTTTCAGGCTTTCACAAACCCGATGGAGCCACCGGCGGCATGGGGCTGGTCGAGTCGCTCCCCGCTCCTGGGGACGCGGGCGCCGCGGCAAGCGCCGCCGAGGCCGGTGGGGACAAGGGGAGCTCGCTGCCGTCGGTGCGCCCACGCAAGCGGTTGCGCAAGGCCGAGGGCTGGGGTGACCCAGGAGTGACAGCAGGCGCCACGGTGGCAGCGACGGTTTCGGCGGGCTGAGCCTGGAGCGAGTCCTCGGCCGGTGTCTCCGGGTTCAAGGCCAGCAGCACATCGCGCAGGCCCAGCCCCAGAATCCGAGCGTAGCGGCGCGTGGCCAGCTCCACGCCAATCTGGCGCTTGTGTTCCGGAAGATCCAGCGCCTCGATGAGCTCATGGGCCAGGCTGCAGGTCAGTCGCAAGAGCTCGACATCGCCCGGATGCGCGCCAGCACGCACCGGTGCGTCCGGCGGGTAGCGCCGCATCATGTGCAGCAGCTCATCTCCCAGACTCCAGTAGCGGGCCACGGCCGTGCCAAGGGTTTCCAGATCGCAGCCCAGCACCGCAAAGGCCGCGGACTGCTCGCTCATGCCGCTGGGATTGGGCTGCTCTGCCGTGGGCTCGGGGGCCTGCATCAGCTGCCGGATCTGTTGGGCATCCTCGGGAAAGTGGTACTGCAGCAGCAAACGCCCCAAGTTCTGCATCACCGTGATCAGATAGACAACCTCGGCGTCGTAGCCGGCCGGGCGCAGGACCTGGGCCACCTGAGCGGCGCGCTGCACACGCCGCATCAGGCTTTGCAGCCGCGCCGCATGGGCCTCGTTGAGCGGGCCCGGCCAGGGCTTGAGCCCGCGTGCCGCCTGCTGCACGCCATTGAGGCCCAGCATGGCGATGGCCCGCTGCATGTTCAGAATGGCGCCGCCGCTGACGGACTGGCCGTGCGACTTGAGCGCGTTGTTCACGCGGCGCAGCATCTCCAGACTCAGGGCCATGTCCTGCAGCACCAGGGTGGAGAGCTCGCTGGCGTGGGTGGACTCCATGGCCGAGGACTGGGCGATGCGCTGCAGGCGCAGCGAGGCGATGGGCAGGTGGCCTACGCGCTGCAGCCGGTCCAAGAGCTGGGCCACCATGCCGCCCTGCTCGCTGACGCTGCCACGCCAGCCCTCAAGAGCCCGCAAAAAGCTGCGCGCGCTGTGGTAGCGCTGACGAGCCTGGCGGTCTACCGATCGATTGGCGATGGCGCGCAAGGGTTCCGCAATGGGCTGGGGTGTCTCGAAGGACAGCCGCACCAACTCGGAGCCCTGCGGTTGCATTCGCTGGAGCACCAGATTGAGATCGGCCTCATCCAGCACGGCACGGCCGGTGAGCACCCGATGCAAAACCAGACCCGTCCGCAGCACATCTTCCTCGGCCGCCTCACGCAGGGCCCTGCGAGTCAGGGTGTTGAAGTCGGTATTGGCCGGAAACACATCCTGGGCGACTTCCAGCCCCAAAAGACGCACATGGCCGGCTGCGTCAACGACCCAGCTGCCCGACTGGACATCGCGATGCGCATGGCCGGCTTCATGGGCAAAGGCCAAGCCCTCAAGCCCTTGGCACAACCACTGCGCGGCCTCCACCGGCAGGGGCAGCCCTTGCCGGGACAGGCGTTCATCCAAGGTCTCGCCCAGGGCCCGGTCATAGGCCAGATAGGGCCAGTGCTCCACCTGCCCCACCTCGACCACATGGGCGAGATTGGGGTGCTGTACACGCGCGGCCGTATCGGCCATCTTGAGCCAATGCGCCAGCGCCGCCGGACTGTTGGGCGCCTGGCGCGGCATGCACAGCATCAGCTCCTGACTGCTGCGCGGATCCAGCACCAGCCACAGCATGCTGCGGCTGCTCTTGCTCAGGAGGGCTCGCAACTCGAAGCGCCCGAAGCGGCGCAAGGGTGCGGGTGCCCCCGCCGAGGGCGCGCTGGAACCGGCATTGGAATCGGCGTTCGACACGGGACGCACTAGAGTTGGACCTTGGGCACGTTGGCAATTTCAACCGGATTGTGCGCCTGTCGGTACCGGGAACAAACTCCGAATACCAGCGCAAACCCGGGCGCATTCAGTGATTGAACTGGGTCCAGACCTTCTCCAGGCGCTTCACACTGACCGGCTGCGGTGTGCGCAGTTCCTGGGCGAAGAGGCTGACCCGCAGCTCCTCCAGCTGCCAGCGGAAGTCCTCCAGGCGCGCGTCGCGCGTGCCCTTGAGCTCCGCCAGGCGGCGCAGATAGCGCTGCTCCAGCGGGCGCAACTCGGCCAGCAGCTTGGCGTCGCGCGCGGCATCGACCCGCCATTTGTCCAGCCGGGCGGTGATGGCCTTGAGGTAGCGCGGCAGGTGCTGGGCCTGGCTCCAGGGCGTCTGGGTGACGAAGTGCTTGGGGCAAAGGCGCTGCAGCTGGGCCGTGATGTCCTCGGCTACGTCCTTGGGCGCCCGGCTGTCCTTGAGCTTGCGGCTGGCGGCCTGGAAGTCCAGCAGGATCTGGTACGTCAGGCGGGCCACCTCCTGGGCGATCAGGTTCAGGCGCGCGCGCCCCTCCTCCAGCCGGGTCTTGAACTCGAACTCATGGGTGGGCAGCGGTTCGGCCAGAAAGGCCCGGTCCACCGCCACGCCGATGATCTGCTCGCGCAGCTCCTCGGCCGTGCCCAGACTCATATAGGCCACCGACATGGCCTGCAGGTCCGGGATGTTCTTCTCCAGATACTTCAGCGGCTCCTTGAGCTGCAGGGCCACCAGACGGCGCAGGCCCAGGCGGTGCTTGGTGGCCGCCACTTCGGGTTCGTCAAAGACCTCGATCTCCACATGCGTGCCGCGGTCGAGCAGGGCCGGAAAGCCGATCAGGGTCTGGGCCCCCTTGCTCACCTCCATCAGCTCCGGCAGGGTGCCAAAGGTCCAGGCGGTGTAGCGGCTGGCGCTGTCGTGGGCCGCGGGAGCCGGTGCCGACACGGGCGCGACCTTGCCGCCGCGGCCGGACGGCGGCGCGGCCGCGGGTGCAGGCGCCGGACTGGCGGCCGTTGGCAGCTTAAGCGCCGCCAGGGCCTGGAAGGCCGAGCGCGCCTGGCCGCCCAGCTCGGCCTTCAGCGCCGCCAGGTTGCGAGACAGCCCCAGCTGGCGGCCATGCTCGTCCACCACCCGGTAGTTCATGAACAGATGGGCGGGCAGCTGCTCCAGCTTGAAGTCGTTCTTCTGGATGGCCAGCTGGGTGCGCTCCTTGACCGATTTCAGGAGCGCGTCGACCAGCCCGCCCTGGGCGAAGGGAGCCAGCTCGCAGAACTCGGCCACATAGTCGGGCAGGGGCACCAGGCGGGCGCGCGGCTTCTGGTGCAGGCTCTTGACCAGGGCCAGCACCTTGGCCGCCAGCATGCCCGGCACCAGCCATTCGCAGCGCTCCTCGCTGACCTGGTTCAGCGCATAGATGGGCACGGTGACGGTGAGGCCGTCGCGCGCGTCGCCGGGCTCGTGCAGATAGTCGGCCTTGCAGTCCACACCGCCCAGGCGGAGGGTCTTGGGGAAGGCATTGCTGGTGACGCCGGCGGCCTCGTGCCGCATCAGCTCCTCGCGGCTGATGTGCAGCAGCTTGGGGTTGCCCCGGCTGGCCTCGCGGTACCACTTCTCCAGCGTGTGGCCGGAGCAGACCTCGGCCGGCAGCTGGCTGTCGTAGAAGGCGTAGATCAGCTCGTCGTCCACCAGCACATCCTGGCGGCGCGACTTGTGCTCCAGCTCCTCGACCTTGGCGATCTGCTTGCGGTTGTGGGCCAGGAAGGGCAGGCGCGTGTCCCACTCGCCATTGACCAGGGCCTCGCGGATGAAGATCTCGCGCGCCGCCACCGGATCCACCTTGCCGAAGTTCACGCGGCGGTTGCTGTAGACCACGATGCCGTAGAGCGTGGCGCGCTCCAGCGCGATCACCTCGGCCGCCTTCTTCTCCCAGTGCGGCTCGGCCAGCTGGATCTTGAGCAGATGGCCGGCGATGCCGGGCAGCCATTGCGGCTCGATATGGGCGATGCCGCGACCGAAGAGGCGGGTCGTGTCCACCAGTTCCGCCGCCACGATCCAGCGGCCCGGCTTCTTGCTCAGGTGCGCGCCCGGATGGCGGTAGAACTTGATGCCGCGCGCGCCCAGGTACCAGTCCTCGTCCTCGCTCTTGAAGCCGATATTGCCCAGCAGGCCGGCCAGCATGGACAGATGCACCTGCTCGTAGGTGGCCGGCGCGCCGTTGAGGCGCCAGCCATGCTCGGCGACGACCGTGTGCAGCTGGGAATAGATGTCGCGCCACTCGCGCACGCGGCGCGGGCTGATGAAGTTCTCGCGCAGCAGCTGCTCCTGCTTGCGGTTGGACAGGCGATGCTCGCCCTCCCCGCCCCGGGATTCGCCGATCCACTTCCAGAGCTTGAGATAACCCATGAACTCCGACTTCTCGTCGTCGAACTTCTTGTGCTTCTCGTCGGCGGCCTGCTGCTGCTCCATGGGCCGGTCGCGCACGTCCTGGCCGGAGAGCGCGCTGGCGATGATCAGCACCTCGGAGAGCGCGTCGCGCGTGCGCGCCTCCAGAATCATGCGGCCGACCCGCGGGTCCAGGGGCTGCCTTGAGAGCTCCTTGCCCATGGCCGTCAGCTCGTTCATCTCGTCCACCGCGCCCAGCTCGTGCAGCAGCTGGTAGCCATCGGCAATGGCCTTGCGCGGCGGCGGTTCGATGAAGGGGAAGGCCTCGACCTGGCCCAGGTGCAGGGCCTTCATGCGCAGGATCACGCCGGCCAGCGAGCTGCGCAGGATCTCGGGGTCGGTGAAGCGGGGGCGTTCGTTGAAATCCTTCTCGTCGTAGAGCCGGATGCAGATGCCGTTGGACACCCGGCCGCAGCGGCCGGCGCGCTGGTTGGCCGCCGCCTGGCTGATGGGCTCAACCTGCAGCTGCTCGACCTTGTTGCGGTAGCTGTAGCGCTTGACCCGCGCCAGGCCCGGGTCGATCACATAGCGGATGCCGGGCACGGTCAGCGAGGTTTCGGCCACATTGGTGGCCAGCACGATGCGCGGCGCCCCATGCGGCTGGAAGATGCGGTTCTGCTCCTGCTCAGAGAGCCGCGCGAACAGCGGCAGCACCTCGACGCCGGGCGGATGGTGCTTGCGCAGCGCCTCGGCCGCCTCGCGGATCTCGCGCTCGCCGGGCAGGAACACGAGCACATCGCCCGAGCCCTCGCGCCAGAGCTCATCCACCGCATCGCAGATGGCGTCGTTGACGTCGTACTCGCGCGATTCCTCGAAGGGGCGGTAGCGCTGCTCCACCGGGAAGGTACGGCCCGAGACCATCAGCACCGGCGCCGGTCCCTTGGCCGAGGCAAAGTGCTGGGCGAAGCGGTCGGCGTCGATGGTTGCCGAGGTCACGACCAGCTTGAGATCCGGCCGGCGCGGCAGCACCTCGCGCAGATAGCCCAGCAGGAAGTCGATGTTCAGCGAGCGCTCGTGCGCCTCGTCGATGATCAGGGTGTCGTAGGCCTTGAGCAGCGGATCGGTCTGGGTCTCGGCCAGCAGGATGCCGTCCGTCATCAGCTTGACGCTGGCCCCGGGCTGCAGCCGGTCCTGGAAACGCACCTTGTAGCCCACCACCTCGCCCAGCGGGGTGTTCAGCTCCTCGGCAATGCGCTTGGCCACGCTGGAGGCGGCAATGCGCCGCGGCTGGGTGTGGCCGATCAGCCCCCCGCCGTTGGCGCGGCCGCGCCCCATGGCCAGCGCAATCTTGGGCAGCTGGGTGGTCTTGCCCGAGCCGGTCTCGCCGCAGACGATGACGACCTGGTGCTCGGCCAGGGCGCGCTCAATCTCCTCGCGCCGGCCCGAGACGGGCAGGCCCTCGGGAAAGCTGATGGGCGGCACCGGATTGGCAGGCAGCGGCGCGCGCTCGGTCCGCGGCGGCCGCGGCGCGCGAGGGCCGGTGGCAGCGTCGGATCGGGGGGGGCGAGGGGCGCGGGCAGATGACCCGGCCGCGGCCGCGGGAGGAGAGGCAGGCTTGGAATTCACTGGGGCGGGATTATCCGCGAGCACTGCGGCACAATCCCGCCCTGACCTCCAACCCCTGCACTGCCCTCCGCTCCAGCACCGCGATGAGTCTTGTCTTTCCCCACACCTTTGTGCCCTGGTTCCGCTCGGTGGCGCCATACATCCATGCCTACCGCGGCGAGACCTTCGTGGTGGGCATGCCGGGTGAGCTGGTGGCGGCGGGCAAGCTCAATGCCTTTGTGCAGGATCTGGCCATCCTGCACGCCATGGGCATCAAGATCGTGCTGGTCCACGGCTTTCGCCCCCAGGTGAACGAGCAGCTGATGGCCAAGGGTCAGCAGCCGCGCTTTCACCAGGGCGTGCGCATCACCGATGCCGTGGCCCTGGACTGCGCGCAGGAGGCCGCCGGCCAGCTGCGCTTCGAGATCGAGGCCGCCTTCTCCCAAGGCCTGCCCAACACGCCCATGGCGAACGCCACGGTGCGCGTGGTCTCGGGCAACTTCCTGACCGCGCGCCCGGTGGGCATCGTGGACGGCGTGGACTATCAGCACAGCGGCCTGGTGCGCAAGGTGGACGCGGGCGCGATCCAGCGCGCTATCGACTCCGGCGCCATCGTGCTGCTCTCCCCCTTCGGCTTCTCGCCTACCGGCGAGGCCTTCAATCTGACCATGGAAGAAGTGGCCACCAGCGCCGCCATCGCCCTGCAGGCGGACAAGCTGCTCTTCATGACCGAGGTGCCGGGCGTGCGCGAAAACCCCGAGGACCCGGAGAGCCCCATCGACACCGAGCTGGCCCTGGCCGACGCCCAGCGCCTGCTGGCCGGCCTGCCCAAGCCCACCCAGCCCACCGATGTGGCCTTCTACCTGCAGCACTGCGTCAAGGCCTGCCTGGCCGGCGTGGAGCGCTCCCACATCCTGCCCCTGGCGGTGGATGGGGCCTTGCTGCAGGAGGTCTACACCCACGACGGCATCGGCACCATGGTGGTGGACGAGAAGCTGGAAAGCCTGCGCGAGGCCACGCCCGACGATGTGGGCGGCATCGTGGCCTTGATCGAGCCCTTTGAGCGCGACGGCACCCTGGTCAAGCGCGACCGCAACGAGATCGAGCGCGATATCGAGGCCTATACCGTGATCGAACACGACGGCGTGATTTTCGGCTGCGCCGCGCTCTATCCCTATACCGAGGCCCGCACCGCGGAAATGGCCGCTCTCACCGTCTCGGCCGAGGTGCAAGGCCAGGGCGACGGCGACCGCATCCTCAAGCGCATCGAGCAACGCGCCAAATCCATGGGGCTGAGCACCATCTTCGTGCTCACCACCCGCACCATGCACTGGTTCATCAAACGCGGCTTCCGCCCGGTCGAGCCGGAATGGCTGCCGGAGGAACGCAAGCGCAAATACAACTGGGACCGGCGCTCGCAGGTGCTGGTTAAGAAACTGAGCTGATTGAACATCGCGGCGAACGACACAAGGCCGATCGCGGCACTCGCCACACCCCCCACCCCCAACATACAGAGGTTGATATGGCACGCACCGTGCAATGCGCTTATCTCAAGAAGGAAGGCGAAGGCCTGGACTTTCCCGTCTACCCCGGTGATCTGGGCAAACGCATTTTCGACAATGTCAGCAAGGAAGCCTGGGCCCTGTGGCTCAAGCACCAGACCATGCTGGTCAATGAAAACCGTCTGAATCTGGCCGACCTGCGCGCCCGGCAATATCTGGCTCGCCAGATGGAGCAGTTTTTCTTTGGCGACGGTGCGGAGCAACCGGCGGGCTACGTGCCACCCAGCGCCTGAACGCACAGGCCACAGCGAGAACCGCTCGCCCACGGGGCGGGGACCAGCCGATCAGGCCTCAGGTCCCCGCCCTTTTTGTTGCCCGTCAAAAAACACACCCAATTGCCAAGGCCGAATCGCAGCCGCGAACAGGAATCGTTCTTGTTTGCTCTACACTTCAGCCACCTCATTGATTGATGGCTTTGGAGACCCCATGCGAATTTCCCGTCTCGTCAAATCCCTGTGCGCACTGGGCCTGCTGGCCGGCCTGGGCCACGGCGTCCAGGCCCAGGAACAGGTGCTCAACCTGTACTCGGCTCGCCACTACCAGACCGACGAAGCGCTCTACAGCAATTTCACCAAGGCCACCGGCATCCGCATCAATCGCGTGGACACCGATGATGCCGGCCTGATCGCCCGCCTCAAGAGCGAGGGGGCCTCCAGCCCGGCCGACGTGGTGCTGCTGGTGGATGCCGCACGCCTGTGGCAGGCAGAGCGCGACGGGCTGTTTGCACCGGTGAAATCCGCCCTGCTGGAACAGCGTATCCCCGCCCATCTGCGCGCCAGCGACGAGGGCAAGGGCTCGGAGTGGTTCGGCTTCTCGACCCGCGCACGCGTCGTGGTCTACAACAAGCTGAGCGTGAAGAAGGAGGATGTGGACACCTACGAAGAGCTGGCCGACCCCAAGAACAAGGGCAAGGTCTGCCTGCGCAGCGGCTCCCATCCCTACAACCTCTCGCTGTTTGGCGCCATGTACGAGCATCTGGGCGCTGAACGCACCGAAGCCTGGCTCAAAGGTGTCGTGGCCAATATGGCGCGCGCCCCCAAGGGTGGCGACACCGACCAGATCCGAGCCGCGGCCAGCGGCGAATGCCAGATCGCCGTCACCAACAGCTACTACCTGGCGCGCATGATGCGGTCGGAGAAGCCGGAAGACCGGGCCGTGATCGAGCGCCTGGGCGTGGTGTTCCCCAACCAGCAAAGCTGGGGCACGCATATGAATATCGCCGGCGGCGCCGTGGCCAAGCACGCGAAGAACCGCGACAACGCGATCAAGTTTCTGGAGTACCTGAGCTCGCCCGAGGCGCAAATCTATTTTGCCAACGGCAATAACGAATGGCCGGTTGTGGCGGGTGTGCGGGCCCCCAATCCAGCCCTGGAATCCATGGGCAGCTTCAAGAGCGAAACCATCCCGGTTTCCGCCGTGGGCGCCAATCTGCCCAAGGTGCAGCAGTTGCTCGATCGGGTCGGATTCAAGTAATCCCTCCCCGTGCTGCGGGTCCGCTTTTGTGGCGGACTCGCATCAATATGGCAAGGGGGCGTGATCAGAACATCATTTGATATATTGCGTCATCGCCCCGGCCATGCGCATAATCCTCGCCAGGGAGTTTTCGAGGTCGCTGTCATAATTGCTTGCCAGCGACCAGGCATGAACCTGAACCAGTGAGGAATTGCAAAGATGGCAGCAACTCTCAAAGACCTTTTGGCCCAACGGGCAGCTCTGGATGAGCAAATCGCTCAAACCAAGGAACGCGAACTCGCGGACGCCATTGCCAAGGTCAAGAGCCTGATGTCGGAATATGGCCTGACTGCCGCCGATCTGAGCAGCCGGCCAGCCAAGGCCGGCAAGACCTCCAAGGTGGCGGCCAAGTATCGCAACCTGGCCACCGGCGAAACCTGGAGCGGTCGCGGCCTGCAGCCCAAGTGGCTGAAAGCCGCCATTGCCAACGGCGCCAAACTGGAAGATTTCCACGTCTGAGCCCGCCAAGCCACCCAATCCAGGTGGCCTGTGAGTTCACGAAAACCGCCCGGGCACGGCCCGAGGCGGTTTTTTTATGCGCCAACACCTTGCCTGACACGCCTCCCCGACAAATGTCTGCGCGGGTTTGGGAGCCGCTCATGTGCGGGACCCGTACCGGTCACAAGGCGCGCTGGCGGCCGCCGCCGCCAATAATGCGCGCTCTTGAACCCGCCCCCAATGCCATTCTTTTCCTTAGCACGCGCCCGCTACGGCCACCCAGACAGGCTGACACGCCTGCGCTGGCGCCTGAGCCGTATCCTGGGCCGCAGCATCCGCTGGCCGGACGAACTGGAGCTGGCCGAGCTGGGGGCCGCACGCTGGGACCTGCGCTGGGGCCTGCTCAACACCACGCCGCCGTGGCGAAGTCTGTGCGGAGCGCCCGAACACTTCGAATCGCCCCAGGACTGGCTTGAGCGGCTGGCGCACCCGCTGGATCGCGCGCGCTTGCGGCCGGCCCTGGACCGCCTCCTGAATGGGCAACCCGGTCGAGCGGGAGTCGAGGACTGGCATGAATCCCTGCGGCTGCAAGCCCCGGGCACCCAGGAATGGCGCTGGTTCTCGCTAAAACTGCGTCTGTGGCGGCAGGGCGCCTCCGGTCGCCCCCGCCATCTGCTGGCCCTGCTCAGCGACATCAGCTGGCGGCGGGTGGCGCAAGAGCGGGAGCGCATGAGCGTCACCCTGTTCGAACATGTGGGGCAAGGTCTGGCCGTGCTCGATATGGAGCAGAACTTGCTGGACGCCAACCCGGCCTACTGCAGCCTGATGCGAGCGGATCGCGAAGCCTTGCTGGGCGCTGTGGCACAGCCGCTGCAACCGGGGGTTCTACGCCGCGCGGGGCATGATCCCGTCCAGATCCGCGAGGGCCTGGCTCAGGGGCAGAGCTGGCAAGGACGCGTCAGCCTGCAGCGCGAGGACGGCGAGCTGATCAGCCTGGCACTCAGCCTGGCGGGCATCCCGGAGCCCGAGGGGCCACCGCGCTACCAGGTGCTGACCCTGCAGGACCAGACGCTGCAGATTCAGCAGCAGCGCCTGCTGGAAGCGCAGCAAAGCCACGATGCCCTGACCGGCCTGCCCAATCTGGCCGAGTTCCGGCGCCGCCTTGCGCAGGCGCTGGACGCCAGCCGCCGGGAAGGCTTTGCGCTGTGCGTGGTCTGGCTGGACCTGGATCGGTTCCGACAGATCAATGACCAGCACGGACGCATGCTGGGAGACCGTCTGCTGCTGCAGGTCGGGCGGCGTCTGGACGGTGCGCTGCGCAGCGGCCGAGAATGGGCCGATGAGCTGGCCCATCTGGGTGGCGACGAGTTCGGCCTGCTGCTGCGCTGCAAAGACGCCGCGGAAGCCGAATTGGCGCTGCAGCGCCTGCTGAACGTCTTGCGCGCCCCCTTCCCGCTCGCCGAGCTGCCGGAGCCTCTGGACATCACGGCCAGCCTGGGCGCCACCCTGCACCCGCGCGACCAGTCGGACGCCGAGACCCTGCTGCGCCACGCCGCCCACGCGCTCTACCGCGTCAAGCGCTCGGGCCGCAATGCCTACCAGCTTTTCGACACCGAGAAGCATGCTCGCAGCGACGCCCAGGCCCTGGCACTGGGCCGCATGCAGGAAGCCCTGGATGCCGGCGAGCTCTGCCTGCACTATCAGCCCAAGGTGGACATGCGAAAGGGGCTTGTGCTGGGCGTTGAGGCCTTGCTGCGCTGGCAGCATCCGGAAAAAGGTCTGCTCGGCCCGGCCCATTTCCTGCCGGTGCTGGAGCGCACCGGCCTGGGCGTGAGGGTGGGTGACTGGGTGATCGAGCAGGCACTCAAGCAATCCAGCCTGTGGTTGAGTCAAGGCCTGGCACTGCGGGTCAGCGTCAATGTGGCCGCCCGCCATCTGCAGGCGGACGACTTCACCCAGCGCCTGCAAGAGTTGCTCGCCCGACATCCTGGCGTGCCCCTGGCCCGACATCTGATGCTGGAAGTGCTGGAATCGGCTGCACTGGCCGATATCGAGGCCACCCAGGTGCTGATACGCCGCTGCCGCGCCCTGGGCGTGAGTTTCGCGCTGGACGATTTCGGCACCGGCTACTCCACCCTGACCTACCTCAAGCGGCTGCCGGTGGACGCACTCAAGATTGACCGATCCTTCATCCAGAACATGCTGATCGACGCACAGGACCACGCCCTGGTCAAGGGTGTGATCAGCCTGGCCAAGACCTTTGATTGCAGCGTGGTGGCCGAAGGCGTGGAGAGTGCCGCCCACGCCCGCGCCCTGATGGCGCTGGGCTGCGAGTTGGGCCAGGGCAATGGCATCGCACCCGCCATGCCTGCGGCCGAGCTGGTCGACTGGGTCGCCCGCTTCCAGGCCCATCCCGTGCTGGCCGGGAGGCAGGAAGCCGAGTCGGGCCTCGCCATCCACTAGACTGCGGCCGGTGATCCCTCCTGGCTTTATCCAAGACCTGCTTGCCCGCGTCGACATCGTCGACGTGGTCGGTCGCCATGTCGAGCTCAAGAAAGCCGGCATCAACCACAAGGGGCTATGCCCCTTCCACGGCGAGAAGACGCCCAGTTTCATCGTCAGCCCCACGCGCCAGACCTACCACTGCTTCGGCTGTGGCGTGCATGGCAATGCCATCGGCTTCCTGATGGAGCACACCGGTGCGGGCTTCATCGAGGCCGTGGAGGATCTGGCTCAGCAGGTGGGCATGCAGGTGCCGCAGGACGAGCGCTCCCCCGCCGAGCGCGAGCGCGCCAAGGCGCAGAAAGCACGTGAGGCCACGCTCACCGAGACCCTGGCTCGTGCCAGCGAGCATTACCGCCAGCAGCTCAAGAAGAGCCCGCGCGCCATCGACTACCTCAAGCGCCGCGGCCTCACCGGCCAGATCGCCGCGCGCTTCGCCCTGGGCTATGCCCCCGAGGGCTGGCGCGGCCTGGCCAGCGCCTTCCCCAGCTATGACGATCCCCTGCTGGCCGAATCGGGCCTGGTCATCACACAGGGCGAGGACGGCGCCGAGCAAAAGCGCTACGACCGCTTCCGCGACCGGGTGATGTTCCCCATCCGCAATGTGCAGGGCGAGGTGATCGGCTTCGGCGGCCGGGTGCTGGACAAGGGCGAGCCCAAATATCTGAATTCGCCCGAGACCCCGGTCTTCCACAAGGGCCGCGAGCTCTACGGGCTCTACGAGGGCCGCACCGGCCTGCGCCAGCGCGGCTACGCCCTGGTGGTCGAGGGCTATATGGATGTGGTGGCCCTGGCCCAGCACGGCTTCGGCAATGCCGTGGCCACCCTGGGCACGGCCTGCACGGCCGAGCATGTGCAAAAGCTCTTTCGCTTCACCGAGTCGGTGGTCTTCAGCTTTGACGGCGACGCCGCCGGCCGCCGCGCCGCCGGCCGCGCCCTGGAAGCCGCCCTGCCCCATGCCAGCGACACCCGCAGCATCAAGTTCCTCTTCCTGCCCGCAGAGCACGACCCCGACTCCTATGTGCGCGAGCTGGGCGCCGAGGCCTTCGAGCGCTGCGTGGAGCAGGCGGTGCCGCTCTCGCGGCAGTTGGTCGACGCCTCATCGGAGGGCTGTGATCTGAGCAGTGCCGAGGGCCGCGCCCGCTTTCTGGCCAACGCCAAGCCGCTGTGGAGCGCCCTGCCCCAGGGCCTGCTCAAGCGCCAGCTGCTGGGCGAACTGGCGCGCCGCGCCCAGCTGCCGGACCAGGAGCTGATGGATCTGTGGCAAACCGGCAGCCCTGGCACCCCGGCCATGCGCCCGGGCGCTAGCCGCCGCACCGCCACGCCCGCCGGCCAGGGCGACTTTGATGGCACGCCGGACTACGATATCCCGCACGGCGATATCCCCGCCTACGACGGCGACTACGGCCCGGCCATCCGCGAGGGCGCGCCCGCCACCGAGCCCACCGCGCGCAAGCCCTGGAAACCCAAGGGCGAGTGGAAACCCAAGGGGGAATGGAAGGGTGGCGCGGGCGGCAAAGGGAGCTGGAAGCGCCGCGGCGAGCCCGAGGACGCAACCCTGGGCCTGCCGCGCCGCCAGCCCTTGAGCCCGGCCGACCATGCCCTGCGCATGCTGCTGCTCAACAGCACCTGGTGGGAGCAGCTCTCCGACCAGGACCACCAACTGCTGCATGAGCTGCCACCACCGCACGGCGAGCTGATCGCATGGCTGGAGCGCCACCTCGTCAACCACGGCCCCAGCCCCTGGTCAGTGCTGGAAGCCGCCCTGGCCGAAGATGGTCTGCTGGACAGCGCCCGCCCCCTGGCGAGCAGCGCGCGCGGCCCCGAGGAGGCCCTGCTGGAAGAGCTGCAACATGTGGTGCGGGGTCTGCGCATCGCCCAGCTCAAGAGCCAGTCCCAGGCCCTGGCGGCCAGCAACCCTCAGGGTCCGGACTTGGAGCGCTTCAGGGAGATCCTGGCCCGCATCCGCGAGCTGGAAGCCGCGGGCAGCTAGCGCCGCCGCGACACTTTTGACCTTTTCCTGCAAAATGTCGATAATTAAGGGTTTTCGCGCGCGTCAAGAGTGACGGCAGTGTTCTTCCGGTCCCGGCCACCCAGCGACACTGGGCACCCATATAGCGGGTATTGAGGCCAAAGTTCCGCGAGAGCTGCAATCTCAAACGTTCACGCCAGCTTGGCACGCGCCACGTCCGATCCACCGCGAAAGCGGTGCCGGACGGGACCGAGCCACCTGGGCCACGCTTCGCTTGAGTGCGATGTACGGGGCCCCGGGTGGCTGCCGCATTGCCAAGCTCAGATCGAATCTCCACCGCAAGGACCTGCATGACTGCCAAGAAGACCGCGAAGGCTGCCCCCGCCGAGGCTGAAGAGACCAAGAAGCCCGCCGCCAAGGCAGCCAAGGCCACCAAGGCGCCCAAGGCCGCCGCCGCTGCCGGCACCGAGGACAAGCCCAAGCGCGGCCGCAAGCCCAAGGCCGAGACCACCAGCAAGAAGACCGCCAAGGCCAAGGTGGAAGAGGAAGAGGAAGACTTCTCCGACCTCGAAGCCGATCTGGAGGGCGAGGTCGAGGCCGAAGCCGAAACCAGCACCGAGGAAGTCGGCGAGGACAAGCCCAAGGCCAAGCCCCTGCGCATGAAGGTCAGCCGCGCCAAGGAGCGCGCGCTGATGCGTGAATTCGGCCTGGACGAGACCGCCCTGACCGAAGAGGAAGTCGCCAAGCGCCGTCAGGAGCTCAAGACCCTGATCAAGATGGGCAAGACCCGTGGTTTCCTGACGAATCAGGAGATCAACGACCACCTGCCCGAAAAGCTGGTCAGCGATGAAATCCTCGAGGCCATCATCTCCATGCTTAACGACATGGGGATCGCGGTCTATGAGCAGGCGCCCGATGCGGCCACCCTGCTGATCTCGGGCAACACCACCAGCACCGCCACCGAGGAAGAGGCCGAGGAAGCCGCCGAAGCCGCGCTGTCCACGGTGGACTCCGAGTTCGGCCGCACCACGGACCCGGTGCGCATGTACATGCGCGAGATGGGCACGGTGGAACTGCTGACCCGTGAAGGTGAGATCGAGATTGCCAAGCGCATCGAAGGTGGCCTGCAGGCCATGATGCTGGCCATCTCGGCCTCGCCCACCACCATCGCCCACATCCTGGAGATGGCCGAGAAGATCCGCGCCGGCGAGTCGCAGATCTCCGAGGTCGTGGACGGCTTCGTGGCCGAGGACGAGGCCGATGACTATGTGGCCGAGGAAGACTTCGACGAGTTCGACGAAGAGGACGACGACGACGGCAACGGCGGCTCCAAGGCGCTGACCAAGAAGCTGGAAGAGCTGAAGAACGCGGCCCTGGCCAAGTTCGACTCCCTGGCCACCAACTTCGACAAGATGCGCAAGGCCTTCGAGAAGGAAGGCTATCGCTCGGCCGCCTACGACAAGGCGCAGCACGCCATCAGCGCCGAGTTGATGACGATCCGCTTCACCGTCAAGACCATCGAGAAGCTCTGCGACATCCTGCGCTCGCAGGTGGACGACGTGCGCCGCTATGAGCGCGAGCTGCGCAAGATCGTGGTGGACAAGTGCGGCATGCAGCAGGAGTACTTCATCAAGACCTTCCCGCCCAACGCGCTGAACCTGCAGTGGGCCGAGAAGGAAGTGGCTGCCGGCAAGAACTACAGCGCCGTGCTGGGCCGCAATCTGCCGGCCGTGCAGGAACTGCAGCAAAAGCTGATCGACATCCAGGCCCGCGCCGTCGTGCCGCTTGATGACCTCAAGGAGATCAACAAGCGCATGAACGAGGGCGAGAAGGCCTCGCGCGACGCCAAGAAGGAGATGATCGAGGCCAATCTGCGTCTGGTGATCTCGATCGCGAAGAAGTACACCAACCGCGGCCTGCAGTTCCTGGACCTGATCCAGGAAGGCAATATCGGCCTGATGAAGGCGGTGGACAAGTTCGAATACCGTCGCGGCTACAAGTTCTCGACCTACGCCACCTGGTGGATCCGTCAGGCCATCACGCGCTCGATCGCGGACCAGGCCCGCACCATCCGTATCCCGGTTCACATGATCGAGACGATCAACAAGATGAACCGCATCTCGCGCCAGCATCTGCAGGAGTTCGGCTACGAGCCGGATGCTCCGACGCTGGCCGAGAAGATGGAGATCCCTGAGGACAAGATCCGCAAGATCATGAAGATCGCCAAGGAGCCGATCTCCATGGAAACGCCGATCGGTGACGATGACGACAGCCACCTGGGCGATTTCATCGAGGACACCAACAACACCGCACCGATCGAGGCTGCCATGCAGGCCGGTCTGCGCGACGTGGTGAAGGACATCCTCGACAGCCTGACCCCGCGCGAAGCCAAGGTGCTGCGCATGCGCTTCGGCATCGAGATGCAGAGCGACCACACGCTGGAAGAAGTCGGCAAGCAGTTCGAC
>NZ_JBKCLH010000142.1:0-16704 GCF_046300915.1 Roseateles sp.
TTCCTGCACCTGGTCTATGCCGACAAGGCCACGCTCTATGTGCCGGTGGCCCAGCTGCACCTGATCAGCCGCTACACCGGCGTCAGCGCCGAGGAGGCGCCACTGCACCGGCTCGGGTCCGGGCAATGGGAGAAGGCCAAGCGCCGCGCGGCCGAGCAGGTGCGCGACACCGCGGCCGAGCTGCTCAACCTCTACGCCCGCCGCGCCGCGCGCGAGGGCTTTGCCTTCCGCTACTCGCCGCATGACTACGAGGCCTTTGCCGCCAGCTTCGGCTTCGAGGAAACGCCGGACCAGCGCGCCGCCATCCATGCGGTGATCCAGGACATGATTTCGCCCAAGCCCATGGACCGCCTGGTCTGCGGCGATGTGGGCTTTGGCAAGACCGAGGTGGCGCTACGCGCCGCCTTTGTGGCCGTGATGGGCGGCAAGCAGGTGGCCCTGCTGGCCCCCACCACCCTGCTGGCCGAGCAGCATTACCAGAACATCGCGGACCGCTTCGGCAAATGGCCGGTCAAGGTGGCGGAGATGAGCCGCTTCCGCTCCAGCAAGGAGATCAAGGCCGCGATGGAAGGCCTGGCGGACGGCAGCATCGACATCGTGATCGGCACCCACAAGCTGATCTCGGGCGATGTGAAGTTCAAGCGCCTGGGCCTGCTCATCATCGACGAGGAGCACCGCTTCGGCGTGCGCCACAAGGAAGCGATGAAGGCCATGCGCGCCGAGGTGGACGTGCTCACCCTCACCGCCACGCCCATCCCCCGCACCCTGGGCATGGCCCTGGAAGGCCTGCGCGACCTCAGCGTGATCGCCACCGCGCCGCAGCGCCGCCTGGCCATCAAGACCTTTGTGCGCACCGAGATGACCGGCGTGATCCGCGAGGCCGTGCTGCGTGAGCTCAAGCGCGGCGGCCAGGTCTACTTCCTGCACAACGAGGTCGAGACCATCGAGAACCGCAAGCAAAAGCTCGAGGAGCTGCTGCCCGAAGCGCGCATCGTCGTGGCCCACGGCCAGATGCCCGAGCGCGAGCTGGAGCGGGTGATGCGCGAGTTCGTGGGTGGCAAACACAATGTGCTGCTGTGCTCGACCATCATCGAGACCGGCATCGATGTGCCCAGCGCCAACACCATCATCATCAGCCGGGCCGACAAGTTCGGCCTGGCCCAGTTGCACCAGCTGCGTGGCCGCGTGGGCCGCTCCCACCACCAAGCCTATGCCTATCTGATGGTGCCCGATGTGGAGGGCCTGACCAAGCAGGCGGCCCAGCGCCTGGAGGCCATCCAGAACATGGAGGAACTGGGCTCGGGCTTCTATCTCGCCATGCACGATCTGGAGATCCGCGGTGCCGGCGAGGTGCTGGGCGAGAACCAGAGCGGGAACATGATGGAAGTGGGCTTCCAGCTCTACAACGACATGCTCTCGCAGGCGGTGCGCGAGCTCAAGGCCGGCCGCGAGCCCGACCTGCTCTCCCCGCTCTCGGCCACCACCGAGATCAATCTGCACGCCCCCGCCCTCTTGCCCGACGCCTACTGCGGCGATGTGCATGTGCGGCTCTCGCTCTACAAGCGCCTGGCCACGGCCGAGAAGAGCGAGCAGATCGACGCCATGCTGGAGGAGATCACCGACCGCTTCGGCAAGCTGCCGGCGCAGGGCCAAACCCTGTTCGACACCCACCGCTTGAGAGTGCTGGCCAAGCCCTACGGCGTGCTCAAGATCGATGCCGCGCCCACGGTCATGAACATCAACTTCCGCCCCAACCCGCCCATTGACGCCATGCGCGTCATCGAGCTGGTGCAGAAGAACCGCAATATCAAGCTGGTGGGCAATGACAAGCTGCGCATCGACAAGGCGCTCAGCGATCCCAAGGACCGGGCGCAAGCCATCCGCGAGGTGCTACGCCTGCTGGGGCAGCCGATCAGGCAGGATTGATCCGGGCTTGAGCGCGACCACGGGCCGAACGCCTGAGGCCAAAACACCCGGCATATGCCGCAGCATAGGCTAGACTCAAAGATACTTGCCCGCCGGGAGTCCGCCATGCCAGACGCCAAAGAAATATCGCCTGCCTATGCAACGTCCGATACAGCGCCCGGCGCTGCCGAAGCCGGCGCGCGGCATGTGCGCCTGTTCCGCAACGGGGCCAATCAGGCCGTGCGCATCCCCAAGGAGTTTGAGCTGCCTGGCCAGGAGGCGGTGATGCGACGTGAGGGTGAGCGCCTGATCATCGAGCCCGTCAAGCCCCGGTACGAAAAGGGCTCGCCGGCGGCGCTCTTGGCCCTGCTGGACCGCTGGGCCAAAGAGGGACCGATTGACGACGAGTTCCCCGATGTGGATGAAGGCCTGCTGCCGCTGGACGACATCATTCTTGAAGAGCCAGACGCATGAGCGTCAGGAGCGCTTCCCTGTATTTGCTGGACACCAACGTCATTTCGCACCTGATGCGCTACCCGCTTGGCGCCGCCATGCAGCGCCTGCTGCAGCTACAAGGCGAAAGCCAAGCGGCCACAATCTGCACCAGCGTCTTGGTGCAGTACGAATTGCGCTACGGCCTGCAGCGCAAGAGCAACCCCAGGTTGCAGCAGCGATATGAAGAGGCGATGGACTTCATCACCGTGCTGCCGCTTGATGGCGCCGTGGCGACGCCCTACGCCACCCTGCGCACCCAGCTCGAAGCCGCCGGCACCCCCATCGGCCCTCACGACACCCTGATTGCCGCCCACGCCCTGAGCCTGGGCGCCACCCTGGTCAGTGGCGATGCCGAGTTCGCCCGCGTGCCGGGCCTGAGCCTTGAAAACTGGCTGGATTGAACCCCATGACTGCCCACAACGACCCGCACACCGACACCGCAGCCCTGCCCGCCCTCGTCACCCAGGGCTTCACGCCGCCGCTGCGCCTGGCGGACTTCCGCATCGCGGCCTTCGACATGGACTCGACCCTGATCAATATCGAGTGCATCGACGAGATCGCCGCCGCCGCGGGCAAGAAGGCCGAGGTGGCGGCCATCACCGAGGCCGCGATGCGCGGCGAGATCACCGATTTCAAGGACAGCCTGCGCCGCCGCCTGGCCCTGCTCAAGGGCGTGCCCAGGTCAGCGCTAGAGCAGGTCTTGACTGAGCGCCTGCAGTTCAACCCCGGTGCGCGCGAGCTCTGCGCCGCGCTCAAGGCCGCCGGCTGCAAGCTGCTGCTGGTCTCGGGCGGCTTCACCTTCTTCACCCGCTTTGTGGCGGCCGAGCTGGGCATGGACTTTGTGCGCAGCAATGAGCTGGCGTTCGACGCGCAGGGCGCGCTGACCGGTGGCCTAGTGATGCAGCCCTGGGGCGAGATCTGCGACGGCGAGGAAAAGCGCCGCATGCTGCTGGCCTGCTGCGCCGAGATCGGCGCCGACGCCGCCACCCAGGCCATTGCGGTCGGCGACGGCGCGAACGACCTGCCCATGATGGGCGCCGCCGCCCTCTCGGTGGCCTACTGCGCCAAACCCAAGGTGCGCGAGCAGGCCATGGTGGCCATCAATAGCGGCGGGCTGGACAGCCTGCTGACGGTGCTGCGTTGAGAGTTCCGGTCGAGCTCTCCAAGGCCTCACGCCTGCTGAATCATGGCCCCACGGTGCTCGTGGCCAGTGCGCACGGCGGGCGGCGCGATGTGATGGCCGCGGCCTGGAATATGCCGCTGGACTTCAGCCCGCCCAAGGTGGCCGTGGTCATCGACAAAAGCACCTATACCCGCGCGCTGATCGAGGCCTCGGGCGAATTCGTGCTGGCCGTGCCCTGCGCGGCCCAGGTGGATCTGGTCAGCGGCGTGGGTCAGCACTCCGGCCGCGACATGGACAAGTTCGCCCACTACGGCATCGCCACCGCGCCCGCCAGCCAGGTTCAGGCCCCGCTGGTGGAGGGCTGCCTGGCCTGGCTGGAATGCCGCATCTACCCCGAGCCGCACAACCAGCAGACCTACGACCTCTTCCTGGCCGAGGTCGTCGCCGCCTGGGCCGAGGACTGGGCCTTCAAGGATGGCCACTGGCAAGACCTGCCCCCCGCGCACCGCGCCCTGCACCATCTGGGCGGCGGCAACTTCCTCACCAGCGGCGGGCCGGTGCTGCAGGGCCGGGGCTGAGGTCGATCAAGGCGGCTAGAGCGTGCCGCCGTGCAGGCGCTGCGCCGAGATCACGGTGCCGTCCTCATCGGCATAAAGCCAGTCACCGGGCCGCACCCAGACACCGCCGCCGATCTGCAGCGCTACATCGGCCACACCCTGGCCGCGCCGCTCGGTGGGCAGGGGCATATGGCCCAGGGACAGAATGCCCAGCTCGGTCTCGCGCAACTCGGCCAGATCGCGCACGCAGCCGTGGATCAGCAGACCGGCCCAGCCGTTCTTGGCCGCCGCAGCCGCCAGATTGCCGCCCAAGAGAGCCCGTTTCATGGAGCCGCCGCCATCCACCACCAGCACCCGGCCCTGGCCCGGCGACTCCACGGCCTGCTTGACCAGGCTGTTGTCTTCCAGGCAGCGCACCGTGGCGACAGGCCCGGCAAAGTCCACATGCCCACCATAGCTGCGGTAGAGGCCGCCGGGCAGAACCCGGAAGGCCCCGCTCTCATCGCCCTTGTGGGCATCGCAGAGATCGCAGGTCGAGAAGGCGAGAGGCAACAGGCTCATCGAGGGGCTCCGTGCGTGAACGCGAAACGATGAGCCCCGGGGGGCTCACCCGGCGAGGTTATCAGCCCTGGGGCGCCTGCACGAGGATGGCGGGCTGGCCCTGCAGCTGCACGCGCTGGCCGGCGCGAATCTTGGCCGTCTTGCGCGACTCGGCCTGGCCATCCACCCGCACCAAGCCCTCGGTGATCATCATGCGGGCGTAGCCGCCGCTGTCCGCCAGGCCCGTGGCCTTGAGCAGCTTGTCCAGTTCGATGTACTCGCCGCGCAGTTCAAAGGAAATGTCTTGCATGACGGGATTGTCGCCGAGGGGGTGGGCGCCAGCGGTGCTACCGTTGCATACCGCCCGCTGTGCTTCAGTCGTCCCGTGCCCTGATACCGTGTTTGATCTCAAGACCCTCGCCCTGTTTCTCGTCACCGCCATCGCCGAGATCGTGGGCTGCTACCTGCCCTATCTCTGGCTCAAGCAAGGCAGGAGCGCCTGGCTTTTGCTGCCGGCCGCACTGAGTCTGGCGCTGTTCGCCTGGCTGCTGACCCTGCATCCCACGGCCTCCGGTCGGGTCTACGCGGCCTATGGCGGCGTCTACGTCTTCACCGCCCTGGGCTGGCTCTGGCTGGTGGACGGCATACGCCCCACGAGCTGGGACCTGATCGGCGGTCTGGTGGCGCTGGCCGGCATGGCCATCATCATGTTCGCGCCACGCCAGGCCTAAACGCCCGCCCGTCGCTGCTCGGCGGCGGCGCGGATGGCGCTGAGCGTGCTGCGGCTGGTCGACACATCCGCGTCCAGCTTCAGGTGCAGCAGCGTGGGCTGCTCGGGGTGGGCCAGGGCCTCGCGCAGCGCGGGCTCGAAGTCCTCGGTGCGCGCCACGCGGGCCGCGCGCCAGCCATAGGCCTGGGCCAGGGCGGCGAAGTCAGGGTTGAAGAGATCGCTGCCCGAGACACGCCCCGGGTACTCGCGCTCCTGGTGCATGCGGATGGTGCCGTAAGTGCCGTTGTCCACCACCACCGAGATCAGGCGCTGGGCGCCATAGCCGGTGGCCGTGGCCAGCTCCTGGCCGTTCATCAGGAAATCGCCATCCCCAGCGATATTGACCACCCAGCGCTGCTGGATCAGGGCCGCGGCCACGGCCGCCGGCAGGCCATAGCCCATGGCCCCGCTGGTGGGCGCCAGCTGGCTGCGGCCATGCTGATGCAAGGCCGTGTAGGCATGGAAGCGGTGCAGCCAGCCGCTGTAGTTGCCGGCGCCATTGGTGAAGATCGTGCCCGCGGGCAGGCCCGTGGCGAGCTGGCGCACGACCTCGGCCATGTCCAGCGGACTCACCGGCGTGGGCTGGCGGTTGGCGAGATAGTCGGCATTGGCGCGGCGCGTCCAGTCGCGCCAGGGAATGTCGTCGGGCGGCGGCAGCTCGGCCAGCGCGGAGGCGGCGCAGCCCATGCTGGCATTGATCATCAGATCCGCCGCATAGACACGGCCCAGTTCCTCGGGCCCGGCGTGGATGTGAATCAGCTGCTGCTGCGGGCGCGGCGCCTGCAAGAGCGTGTAGCCACTGGTGGTCATCTCGCCCAGGCGCGGGCCCAGGGCCAGGATCAGATCGGCCTCGCGCACCCGCGCCGCCAGCTTCGGATTGATGCCTATGCCCACATCGCCGGCGTAGTTGGGGTGGGCGTTATCGAACAGGTCCTGAAAGCGAAAGGCGCAGCCCACCGGCAGCTGCCAGGCCTCGGCCAAGCGCTGCAGCGCGGCCGTGCTCTGGGGCGTCCAGCCACCGCCGCCGGCGATCAGCAGCGGTCGCTGGGCGGCCGCCAGGCGCTCGCGCAGCTCGACCAGGGCGGCGGGCGTGGGCGCGGCCTCGGCGGCGCGCACGCGCGGCAGCACGGGGGCCGTCGTGGCGCGGGTCAGCATGTCCTCGGGCAGCACCAGCACCACGGGGCCGGGCCGGCCCTGCAGGGCGGTGTGGAAGGCGCGCGCCACGTACTCGGGCAGGCGGTCGGCGTCCTGCACCTCGCCCACCCACTTGGCCATGCCCAAGGTGCCGGGGCCGAACATCTGGCGGTAGTCCAGCTCCTGGAAGGCCTCGCGGTCGCGCTGGTCGCTGGCCACCTGGCCGATGAAGAGAATCATCGGCGTGCTGTCCTGGAAGGCGGTGTGCAGGCCGATGCTGGCATTGGTGGCGCCCGGGCCGCGGGTCACGAAACAGATGCCGGGCCGGCCCGTGAGCTTGCCCTGGGCCTCGGCCATGAAGGCCGCCCCGCCCTCCTGGCGGCAGGCGATGAAGCGGACCTGCTCGCGGTGCTCGTGAAAGCCGTCCAGCACGGCCAGATAGCTTTCGCCGGGCACACCGAAGACATCGGTCACGCCCTGGGCGATCAGGGCTTCAACCAGGGCGTGGCCGGCAAGACGGGGGATGGATAGGCTCATGCCGCCCGACTGTAGCCAGCCTTGAGCGAGATCGGCATGGGGGCGGCCCCTGGGGGCCAGGGGCGTTGAAACGACGCTCGGCCTGTCGCCCCGGACCTCATGCCGGCTGCGCCGCGCCGCGCCGCACAATGCTCAGGCCCACCAGCGCGGCCGAGCCTATGCCCAGCCCCAGCGCCAGGGCCGCGCCACTGAAGACCCCGGCCGCATGGCCGCGGTCCAGCAGGGCGCCGAAGATGGGCGCAGCCAGGGCAAAGCCCAGATCCAGGCCCGAGTACACCGTGCCATAGACGCGGCCGGTGGCACCCGGGGGCGCGGCGCGCTTGATCAGCATGTCGCGCGAGGGACCGGCCAGGCCGGTGCCAAAGCCCGCCAGCGCCGTCAGGCCCAAGGCCAGCAGCGGGGGCAGCCAGCCCGAGGCGGTGAGCAGCAGCAGCAGGGCCGCGGCCGCCATGGCCAGGGCGATGGTGCGCTCCAGGCGCTGTACCCGGGCCACCAGAAAGCCGCCCGCGACCATGCCTGCGGCGCCGGCGAGCATATAGCCCGTCACCACATAGGCGGTGATGGACAGGGGCAGACCATACATCTGGCCCAGGGCCGGGCTGGCAAAGCTCTGGATGGCCGAGAGCGCCGCCGTGGTAAAGAAGAAAAAGCTGAAGCACAGCCAGACCGAGGGCAGGCGCAGAAAGGCCAGCGGGTGCTCCTGGGGCGCGCCCTGCACATGCTTGGCGGCATGGGCCCATTGCCCCTGCCGGTCATCCAGCGCCGCGCGCTGCCACCACAGCAGGGCCAGCACGGCCAGGGCCAGTAGGGCCGTGCCCAGATAGGCATGGCGCCAGTTGCCCGTGGCCTCGGCAATGCCGATGGAGAAGACCGGCGCCAGGGCCCAGCCCAGATTGCCGCTGATGCCATGCACCGAGAAGGCATGGCCCAGGCGTGATTGGGAGACGCGCTTGTTGAGAATGGTGAAGTCGGCCGGATGGAAGGGCGAGTTGCCCAGACCGGCCAGGGCCGCGGCCAGCACCAGGCCGGCAAAGCCACCGGCCAGGCCAGCCGCCAGCGAGGCCAGCACAAAGCAGATCATGGCCGCAAACAAGACCGGGCGCGCGCCGATGCGGTCCACCACAAAGCCCGCCAGCGCCTGACCCAGGCCGGAGATGATGAAGAACACCGTGACCAGCAGGCCCAGCTCCGAGTAGCTCAGGCCAAAGTCGCGGATGAAGGCCGGGAACAGCGGCGGCAGCAGCAGGTGAAAGAAGTGGGAGCAGCCATGCGCCAGACCGATGAGGCTGATGGTGCCGTAGTCGCGGCGCGCCTGCGCCCGGGCATCTTGTGTGAGTGCTTGTGTGTTCATGGGCTCAATGTAGGCGCCCCCACGCCGACGGAGTTACGATAGTTCGACAGGGTCTATCGCATTTGCGCCAAACCCACCGAAAGTGACTCCCATGCGCCGCACCAGCCTGCCGCCCGCCGACCCGCTTCGCTTTGCCCCCAGCCCCGAGCGCCCGCTGCGTGGCAAGGCCCGGCTCATGGCGCACAACATGGACATCCAGCCCCACCACCATGCCTGGGCCCAGCTCGTCTTCTCTATGGCCGGGGCGGTGCGTGTCAGCGCCGAGCAGCGCAGCCTCGTCGGCGCGCCCCTCAATGCGCCGAACGATGCCGAAGCCCTGCTGGCCTGCACCTTCATCGTGCCGCCCTCGCGGGCGGTGTGGATTCCACCGGGCGTGGTGCATGCGGTCACGGCCATCGAGCAGGCCGATCTGCGCACCCTGTATCTGCATGCCAGCCAGCTGGACAGCACACAGCCGCCCTGGTCGCAATGCCGGGTGCTGGAGGTCTCGCCCCTGCTGCGCGAGCTGGTGCTGCAGCTGACCGTGGATCCCGATGCCCAGCCCGAAACGCCCGCCGATGCCGAGCGCGAACGCTGCATCGACCATCTGATCGTGGACGAGCTGCGCCGCGCGCGCAGCCTGCAGCTGGGCGTGGCCCTGCCGCGCGACAAGCGCCTGCGTCGGCTCTGCGAGGCCCTGATCGAAGCCCCGGCGCGCCACGCCAGCCTGAGCGGATGGGCGCGCGAGGTGGGCGCCAGCGAGCGCACCCGCTCGCGCCTGTTCCGTGAGCAACTCGGCACCGGCTACACCCAGTGGCGCAGCCAGGTGTTGCTGGCCCATGCCCTGTCCATGGCCGCGCGCCACACCCCCATGAACCTGATCGCGGCCGAGCTGGGCTATGCCAGCGCCAGCGCCTTCACGGCCATGGTCACGCGCACCGTGGGCATGCCGCCCAGCCGCTTCTTCGCCGAGGCCTGATCCACAAGCCCCTGCCCCGGCGGCCACCGCGGCGCGGCGCCTAAAATCCCGGCCATGAGCCAGGTTCTTTTCGACTACACACGCCAGGACGCCACGGGCGAGAGCTGCACCGCTCATGCCTGGGCCAAGGTCCCGCCCCCGCTGAACCCCAGCCAGCGTCGCGAACTCAAGGCCCGCGCGGCCGCCCTGCTGCAGGCCCGCAATGCCGTGCTGGTGGCGCACTACTACGTAGACGGCGATCTGCAGGACCTGGCCCTGGAGACCGGCGGCATCGTCTCGGACTCCCTGGAGATGGCGCGCTTCGGCCGCGACCATGCGGCCCAGACCCTGGTGGTGGCCGGCGTGCGCTTCATGGGCGAGAGCGCCAAGATACTCAGCCCCGAGAAGCGGGTGCTGATGCCCGATCTGGACGCCACCTGCTCCCTGGACCTGGGCTGCCCGGCCGAGGAGTTCGCCCGCTTCTGCGACGCCCACCCGGACCGCAAGGTGGTGGTCTATGCCAACACCAGCGCCGCGGTGAAGGCCCGGGCCGACTGGATGGTCACCAGCTCCTGCGCGCTGGAGATCGTCTCCCACCTCAAGGCCCAGGGCGAGAAGATCCTGTGGGCGCCCGACCGCCACCTGGGCCGCTACATCCAGGAGCAGACCGGCGCCGACATGCTGATGTGGAATGGCGCGTGCATCGTGCACGACGAGTTCAAGGGCTTGGAGCTGGACCTGCTGCGCGAGCAGCACCCCGATGCCATGATCCTGGTCCACCCCGAGTCGCCCAAGAGCGTGGTGGACAAGGCCCATGTGGTGGGCTCCACCTCGGCCCTGATCAAGGCCGTGGTCGAGGGCCGGGCCCGTGAATACATCGTGGCCACCGACAACGGCATCCTGCACCGCATGCGCCAGCTGGCGCCCGACAAGGTGCTGATCGAAGCGCCCACCGCCGGCAACAGCGCCACCTGCAAGAGCTGCGCCCACTGCCCCTGGATGGCCATGAACGGCCTGCAGGGCGTGGTGGACTGCCTGGAGCAGGGCCTGGGCGAGATCCAGGTGGAGGAGCCGGTGCGCGCCCAGGCCAAGGCCTGCATCGACCGCATGCTGGACTTCACCGCCGCCCTCAAGGCCGGCAAGGCCCCGGGCCTGCAGCCGCATCTGGGGGCGGCCTGAGCCTGCCGGCCTCCGCTCGCGTTCGGTGGCGCGCAGATGCGGGGGCGGGGCATGGTTTTTCGTGATCTGCAGCGGCTATAAACGCTTTATCGTTGCCGCCGACATCCAGGACAGGAGCATTCCGCCATGACCGACTTCACCTCCCTCCACAACCATCACGAACGCGAGGTCTTCAACGAGGTGATGGCGCAAGCCGCCGACTTCTCCGATGTGGCCGGCAACGAGGGTCTGCTGGTGGATGTGGCCTGCGTGGCCCTGAACCGCCTGCCCCCGCGCTACATCCGCCACCAAGTGGACTTCGCCTTCTATCTCACCGAGTCCGAGCGCCTGGAGATGAATGTCGCGATCCGCGAGGCGGTGAGCTACGCCTTCAACTTCGTGCGCGCCCGAAGCGCGCTGCGCAGCCGCGGCTGACGATGCCGCGCCGCGGCCCTTGCGCCGCGGTATCTCTCAAGCGCCGCGCCAGCTGCGCTCGGCGATCAGCACCGTGGGGAAGCTCACCGGCAGGGTCTGTGGGTAGTCGCGGCTGTAGTGCAGGCCGCGACTCTCGTGGCGCAGCAGGGCCGAGCGCACGATGAGCTCGGCGCAGTCCACCAGATTGCGCAGCTCCAGCAGATCGCGGTTGACGCGGAAGTTGGCGTAGTAGTCCTCGATCTCGTCGCGCAGCAGATGGATGCGGTGCAGGGCCCGCTCCAGGCGCTTGGTGGTGCGCACGATGCCCACATAGTTCCACATCAGAAGACGCAACTCATCCCAGTTGTGGGCGATCACCACCTGCTCGTCCGCATCTTCCACCTGGCTTTCGTCCCAGGCCGGCAGGGGCGCGGGCGCCAGCTCGGCCTGGCCCAGGACGTGATCGGCGCAGGTCTGGCCCAGCACCACGCATTCCAGCAAGGAATTGCTGGCCAGGCGATTGGCGCCGTGCAGGCCGGTATAGCCGGTCTCGCCCACGGCATAGAGGCCTGGCAGATCGGTCTGGCCGCTCAGATCGCTGACCACGCCACCGCAGGTGAAGTGCACGGCCGGCACCACCGGAATGGGCTGCTTGGCGATATCGATGCCCAGGGCCAGGCAGCGCGCGTGAATGGTGGGGAAATGCGCCTTGAGGAAGGCCTCACCCAGATGCGTGGCATCCAGCCACACATGGTCCAGGCCATGCTTCTTCATCTCGAAGTCGATGGCGCGGGCCACGATATCGCGCGGCGCCAGTTCCATGCGCTCGTCATGTGCGGCCATGAAGCGCGTGCCATCGGGCAGTTTGAGGTGACCGCCCTCGCCGCGCAGGGCCTCGGTGATCAGGAAGCTGCGCTCCTGCGGGTGGTAGAGACAGGTCGGGTGGAACTGGATGAACTCCATATTCGCCACCCGGCAGCCCGCGCGCCAGGCCATGGCGATGCCGTCGCCGGTGGAAGTGTCTGGGTTGGTGGTGTAGCGGTAGACCTTGCCCGCCCCGCCGGTGGCCAGCACCACGGCACGCGCGGCCAGGGTCTCGACGCGCTGGGCGTCGATGTCCAGGGCATAGATGCCGTAGCAGCGCGGCGACTCCTGGCGCTGCACATGGCGCGAGGTGATCAGGTCCAGCGCCATCCAGCGCTCACGCAGCGTGATGTTGGGATGCGCGCGCGCCGCCGCCAGCAGCTGGTCATGGATGGCCTTGCCGGTGGCGTCCGCCGCATGGGCGATGCGACGCACCGCATGGCCGCCCTCGCGAGTCAGATGCAGGCCTAGCGGGCCGTCATCATCCGGCGTGAAAGGCACACCCTGCGCCACCAGCCAGGCCACAGCGGCCGCGCTGCGCTCGGCAATGAAGCGGGCCGTGGCCTCGTCCACCAGGCCGGCGCCGGCCTCGCGGGTGTCACGCACATGGCTGTCGATGCTGTCATCGCTGCCCAGCACGCCCACGATGCCGCCCTGGGCCCAGGCCGTGGCGGCCTCGGTCAGATCGCGCTTGGCCAGCACCACCACGGGCACCTGATCGGCCAGGTGCAAGGCCACGGTGAGGCCGGCCAGACCGGCGCCAACAATCACAACGGGAGCAGCAGACGTCATCGAGTAGCCGCCCCGCAGAACCGGGTTCATCAGGGCGTCATGCAAAAGAGATGGCGGATTCTAGAAGCCCCCCAATAACAAAGGCCGGCACGGGGCCGGCCTTGCTCACGCGGGAGCAGCGTCCCGGCCTCAGTGCACCACGCGCCCAAAGCTGAACTCGCCCGCCTCCACGCCCACCGGAATCACATCCTTGGGCCCGAAGAGGCCCTGCAGGATGAGTTTGGAGAGCGGGTTCTCGATGCGCTGCTGGATGGCGCGCTTGAGCGGCCGGGCGCCGAACACCGGATCGAAGCCCACCTTGGCCAGCTCGTCCAGGGCCTCCTCGCTGACGTCCAGCTTCATCTCCAGCTTGTCCAGGCGGGCCTCGAGCTGGGCCAGCTGGATGCGGGCGATGGACTTGATGTGCTCCGCACCCAGGGCGTGGAAGATCACTGTCTCGTCGATGCGGTTCAGGAACTCGGGCCGGAAGTGGCTCTTGACCTCGCCCCAGACCGCCTCGCGGATCACCTCTTCCGATTCACCCGCCAGCTGCATGATGTGCTGGGAGCCGAGATTGGAGGTCATCACGATCACGGTGTTCTTGAAGTCCACGGTGCGACCCTGGCCGTCGGTCAGGCGGCCGTCGTCCAGCACCTGCAAGAGCACATTGAACACATCCGGGTGGGCCTTCTCCACCTCGTCCAGCAGCAGCACGCTATAGGGCTTGCGGCGCACGGCCTCGGTCAGGTAGCCGCCCTCGTCATAGCCCACATAGCCCGGGGGCGCGCCGATCAGGCGGCTCACCGAGTGCTTCTCCATGAACTCGCTCATGTCGATGCGGATCATGTGGTCTTCGCTGTCGAAGAGGAAGCCGGCCAGGGCCTTGCACAGCTCGGTCTTGCCCACGCCCGTGGGGCCCAGGAACAGGAAGCTGCCCAGGGGCCGGTTGGGGTCGGACAGGCCGGCGCGGCTGCGGCGGATGGCGTCGGCCACGGCCACGATGGCCTCGTCCTGGCCCACCACGCGCTCATGCAGCTTGGCCTCCATCTTGAGCAGCTTGTCGCGTTCGCCCTGCATCAGCTTGGACACCGGAATGCCGGTGGCGCGCGAGACCACCTCGGCGATCTCCTCCGCGCCCACCAGGGTGCGCAGCAGCTGGGCGCGGCCCGCGCCGCCGGCGGCCTTGCCGGTTTCCTTGTCCTGGGCTTCCTTGAGGCGCTTCTCCAGCTCGGGCAGCTTGCCGTACTGCAGCTCGGCCACCTTGTTGAAGTCGCCCTTGCGCTTGAGCTCCTCGATCTGGAACTTGATCTTGTCGATCTCTTCCTTCACATGGGCGCTGCCCTGGGCCTGGGCCTTTTCATGGGTCCAGATCTCTTCCAGGTCGTTGTACTCGCGCTGCAGCTTGAGCAGCTCTTCCTCGATCAGGCCCAGGCGGCGCTGCGAGGCCTCGTCCTGTTCCTTCTTGACCGCCTCGCGCTCGATCTTGAGCTGGATCATGCGGCGGTCCAGCTTGTCCATGACCTCGGGCTTGGAGTCGATCTCGATCTTGATCTTGGCCGCGGCCTCGTCGATCAGGTCGATGGCCTTGTCGGGCAGGAAGCGGTCGGTGATGTAGCGATGGCTCAGCTCGGCCGCGGCCACGATGGCCGGGTCGGTGATCTCCACGCCATGGTGCACCTCGTACTTCTCCTGCAGGCCGCGCAGGATGGCAATGGTGGCCTCCACCGTGGGCTCGTCCACCAGCACCTTCTGGAAGCGGCGCTCCAGGGCGGCGTCCTTCTCCACATACTTGCGGTACTCGTCCAGCGTGGTCGCGCCGATGCAGTGCAGCTCGCCGCGGGCCAGGGCCGGCTTGAGCATATTGCCGGCGTCGATGGCGCCCTCGGCCTTGCCCGCGCCCACCATGGTGTGGATCTCGTCGATGAAGAGGATGATGCGGCCCTCGTCGGCGGCCACTTCCTTGAGCACGGCCTTGAGCCGCTCCTCGAACTCGCCCCGGAACTTGGCGCCGGCCAAGAGGCCCGCCATGTCCAGCACCAGCACGCGCTTGTCGCGCAGGGAGTCCGGCACCTCGCCGTTGACGATGCGCTGGGCCAGGCCCTCGACGATGGCGGTCTTGCCCACGCCGGGCTCGCCAATCAGCACCGGGTTGTTCTTGCTGCGGCGCTGCAGCACCTGGATGGCGCGGCGGATCTCGTCGTCGCGGCCGATCACCGGGTCCAGCTTGCCCTGGCGGGCGCGCTCGGTCAGATCCAGGGTGTACTTCTTCAGCGCCTCGCGCTGGCCCTCGGCCTCCTGGCTGTCCACCTTCTGGCCGCCGCGCACGGCTTCCACCGCGCCCTCCAGGCCCTTGCGGGTGAGGCCATGGCCGCGGGCAATGCCGGCCAGATCGCTCTTGGCGTCCGCCAGCACCAGCAGGAACATCTCGCTGGCGATGTAGTGGTCGCCGCGCTTGGAGGCTTCCTTCTCGGCCGCCTGCAACAGGCCGATCAGGTCACGGCTGGGCTGGACCTGCTGGCCCTCGCCCTGCACCTGGGGCAGGCCGGCCAGAATGCTATCCAGCGCCGCCTTGAGCGCCGGCACCTTGACGCCGGCACGCTCCAGCAGCGCACGCGGCCCGTCCGCCTGGGCCAGCATGGCGCTGAGCAGATGGGCCGGCTCGATATAGGGGTTGTCGCGGGTGACGGCCAGGCTCTGGGCCTCGGCCAGGGCTTCCTGAAAACGGGTGGTGAGCTTGTCGACTCGCATGGGATGGTTCCTCCGTTGGCGAGCAGATAGGACTCTGCCCGGCGATTTCAAGACCGCCGCATGATTCAGGGCTTGAGCAGGATCAAACGCATCAGTGCCAGGCCCAGAGCCGCCGCCCCCAGCGAGCCCAGCACATGAGCCGCGCTGTGCGCCAGGGCCCAGCCGAACTGACCACGCTGCAAGAGCGCCAGGGACTCGCCCGAAAAGGCCGAGAAGGTGGTGAGCCCACCCAGAAAGCCCGTGACCAGCAGCAGCTTGAGCAGCTCATGGGGCTGGCGGCCGAAATACTCCAGGGCCATGCCGATCAGCAGCCCGCCCGCCAGGTTCACCAGCAAGGTGCCCAGGGGAAAACCGGCCCAGCGGGCATTGAGCCAGAGGCCGGCCTGCCAGCGCAGCAGGGCCCCGGCAGCGGCGCCCAGGGCCACGGCGACGGCCGGTGCCCAGCTCATGATGCGGCGGCGTTGGCCGAGGCGATGCCCCAGCGCGCCAGGGCCGCGTCATCGCTCTCGCGGGCATCCACCCAGCGGGCGCCGTCGGCCGTGTGCTCCTTCTTCCAGAAAGGGGCCTGGGTCTTGAGATAGTCCATCAGGAACTCGCAGGCCTCGAAGGCCTGGCCGCGGTGACGGCTGGCCACCAGCACCAGCACGATCTGGGCGCCGGGCGCCAGCGGCCCCACGCGGTGTATCACCCGCGCGGCGCGGATCTCGAAGCGGCGAAAGGCCTCGTCCACCATGGCCTCGATGGCCGCCTCGGTCATGCCGGGGTAATGCTCCAGCTCCATGCAGCTCAGGCTGCCGCCACCGTCGCGCACCGTGCCCACAAAGCTGACCACGGCGCCCACCTCCCCGTCCGCGCCGCGCAGGCGGGCGGTCTCGGTGCTGAGGTCGAAATCTTCGGTCTGTATGGCCACGCGGGCCGCGGTGTCGGCAGGCATGGCGGGATTGTGTCATTGCGCCACAGCCCTCAGCCCACGGCATCAGCCCCCGGCCTGCAGCTCGAACTCCAGCAACACCTCGTCCTGCACCGCCAGCAGGCCGCCGGGCAGGGCAAAGGGCTGCAGGCCCAGCTCGCTGTGGCGCAGCACCAGAGCACCGGCCAGGCGCGGCGCACCCGGCTCGCCGCTCAGGCGCAGGGCCACATCCGACTCATGCTGGTGGGGCCCACGCTGCCAGCGCACCCGGGCCAATCTGCTGGGCCCGCGCGGTGTGGATGCGCAGCGCCAGCCCGAGCTGCGCCTGGACCTGCTGGCCCTGCGCGGCGAGCCGCCGCGTCTGGCGGCCCGGGTGCGCTGGCAGCGTGGGCCCCACCAGCATGAGTCGGATGTGGCCCTGCGCCTGAGCGGCGAGCCGGGTGCGCCGCGCCTGGCCGGTGCTCTGGTGCTGCGCCACAGCGAGCTGGGCC
>NZ_JBKCLH010000143.1:0-10470 GCF_046300915.1 Roseateles sp.
TCCAGGAACAGGGAAGGGGTCACGGCAGCAGTCCTTGCGGCAATCTAGTGGCTGCCAAAGTCTATTTGTCGCCTGGAAGAAAAACGTTTCATATTTCCCTTCAGAATCTGCATGTAGAGAATTTCGTTCTACTGGAGTGCAGATGCTCGATCGCATAGACCGGCAAATCCTGGCCGAACTGCAAAAGGATGCCACGCTACCCGTGGCTCAGCTGGGCGAGCGGGTGGGCCTGTCCAGCACGCCCTGCTGGAAGCGCATCAAGCGCCTGGAGGAGGAGGGGCTGCTCACCGGTCGGGTGGCCCTGGTGGACCGCAAGAAGGTGGGTCTGCCCGTGACGGTGTTCGTGAGCCTGCGCCTGGCGCGCCATGACGAGGCCTCGCTGCAGCGCTTGGCGGCCCTGGTGGCGGACATGCCCGAGGTGCAGGAGTTCCACCGCATGAGCGGGGATGTGGACTATCTGCTCAAGGTGGTGAGCACCAGCATCGAGGGCTATGACCAGTTCTACAAGAAGCTGATCGCGGTCTCGGACTTCCGCTCGGTGTCCTCGGCCTTTTCGATGGAACAGATCAAGAGCAGCACGGCGCTGCCCCTGGATCTGGTCTGAGGCTTGGGGCTCAGTCGCTGCAGCCCTGGTTGCCGCAGCCGCTGATGGACGCGTTCTCCCGCGCCAGGGGCTGGGCCAGGCTGCCGCTGGCCGGGTCGTAGCCGACCTGGCTCATATGGAAGACCAGGGCGGCATCCATCATCTCGGCATGGGCCGGGAACCATTGCGCCAGCTCATTGAGCACGATGCTCATGGGCTCGCGGTCGTTCAGCTCGGTGGCGTGGCGCACCACCTCGCGCATCACATTGAGCACCATCGCATGCTGGCTGCTGTGGCAGTTCACCGGATCGAAGCCGGTGGCGGCCATCCAGGCCTCTTCCATCGCGAAATGGGCCTCGGTGTGGGTCAGCAGGGCCTGGAAGGCGGGCAGGGCATCGCCGCCGCTTTGCAGCGCGGCGCCGAAGGCGTTCAGCAGTTCGACGAACTCCTCGTGCGTGTGGTCCAGCTGCGGCTGGTTCAGGACCAGCTTGTCGTTCCAGGCGAGGGCGGTGGTGCTCATGGTGTGCGAGTCTGGCCGTCCTGCGGTGCGGCGGCCTTGTGGTGGGTCAAATCAGGCCTGGGCCAGGCGGGCGCGGTGGCGGGCCACCTGGGCGCGCACCTGCTCGGGTGCCGTGCCGCCCAGGATGTTGCGGGCATTCAGCGAGCCGCGCAGGCTCAGCACCTCGAAAACGTCCTGGCCGATGCGGGCGTCGAACTTCTGCAGCTCGGCCAGGGGCAGCTCGGAGAGGTCCACGCCGGCCTGGATGGCGGTCTTGACCGCATGGGCCACGATCTCGTGCGCGTCGCGGAAGGCCAGGCCCTTCTTGACCAGGTAGTCGGCCAGGTCGGTGGCGGTGGCATAGCCCTTGAGCGCGGCGCGCTCCATGGCCTCGGGCTTGACGGTGATGCCGCCGGCCATCTCGGCAAAGATGCGCAGGGTGTCCTTCAAGGTGTCCACCGTGTCGAACAGCGGTTCCTTGTCTTCCTGGTTGTCCTTGTTGTAGGCCAGGGGCTGGCCCTTCATCAGGGTGATTAGGCCCATCAGATGACCGACCACGCGGCCGGTCTTGCCGCGCGCGAGCTCGGGCACATCGGGGTTCTTCTTCTGCGGCATGATGCTGGAGCCGGTGCAGAAGCGGTCGGCGATGTCGATGAAGCCGAAGCTCTGGCTCATCCACAGGATCAGTTCCTCCGACAGGCGCGAGATGTGCACCATCACGAGGGATGCTGCGGCCGTGAACTCGATGGCGAAATCGCGGTCCGAGACGGCGTCCAGGCTGTTCTGGCACACGCCTTCCATCTTCAGCGTGCGGGCCACGCGCTCGCGGTCCAGCGGGTAGCTGGTGCCGGCGAGAGCCGCCGCGCCCAGGGGCAGGCGGTTGACGCGGCGGCGCGCGTCGGCCAGGCGCTCGGCGTCGCGCGCGAACATCTCCACATAGGCCAGCAGATGATGGCCGAAAGCCACCGGCTGGGCCACCTGCAGATGCGTGAAGCCCGGCAGGATGACCTCGGCATTCTTCTCGGCCACCTCCACCAGGGCGCTTTGCAGGGCGCGCAGCAGCAGGCTCAGCTCATCGATCTCGTCGCGCAGCCACAGCCGCACATCGGTGGCCACCTGGTCGTTGCGGCTGCGGCCGGTGTGCAGGCGCTTGCCGGCCAGGCCCACCAGCTCGGTGAGGCGGGCCTCGATATTCAGGTGCACGTCCTCCAGGTCCAGCTTCCACTCGAACTGGCCGGCCTCAATTTCGCCGCTGATCTGGGCCATGCCGCGCTGGATGGCGGCGTGGTCCTCGGCGCTCAGGATGCCCTGGGCATGCAGCATCTCGGCGTGGGCCAGGCTGCCCTGGATGTCGGCCTTCCACAGGCGCTTGTCGAAGAACACGCTGGCGGTGTAGCGCTTGACCAGCTCGCTCATGGGCTCGGAAAAGAGCGCGGACCAGGCTTGGGCTTTGTTGGCGAGTTGGTTGTCGGAGACGGAGGACATCGGTGGCGGGCTCGTGGCTGGGCGCCGGGGTGTGCCCGCATGGCGCGGGCCACGGCGCAGAGGCGACAATGGCGGAACAAGGATTCTAATTGCCGACCGAACCATGACGGGACGAGCACAAAAGACGGAAGACGCGTCGCGCGCGCGGCGCGCGACGGCGAGGGAGGGGCGCCAGCCCTCTCGGGCGCCTGAGCAAGGCTCGGCACCGTTCGATGCGCAGCGTGTGTTCGATGTCTGCCATGCGGGCCTGGTGCTGCGTGCCGTGCTGGGCGTTCAGCTGATGTTGGGTCTGGGCATGGCCCTGGCGGCGCGCGATCTGCCGCAGTGGATGGCCTGGGTCAGCAGCGGCACCGTGGTCAGCCTCTCGGGCGTGTTGCTCTGGCTCTTGCTCATCTGTGCGCTGCAGCGCCAGCTCGCCCGCTGGCCTGAGCGCTGGCAATGGGGCTTGGCGCTGCTGCTGGGGGCCTTGTGTGCTTCCCTGGGCTGGCAGCTGCTGAGCCTGGCCAGCGGCGAGGCCAGCAGCCTTTTTCGACTGCTGAGCGTGGCCCTGGCGGGGCTGGCCGCGTCCGCCATGCTGCTGTACTGGCTCAAGCAGCGACAGCGGGCACAGCGGCCGGCCGATGATCTGGCGCGTCTGGTGGAGCTGCAGGCCCGCATCCGGCCGCACTTTCTGTTCAACACGCTCAATACCGCCATCGCCCTGGTGCGCATCGACCCGCAGCGCGCCGAGGGCGTGCTGGAAGATCTGAGCGAGCTGTTCCGGGCGGCCCTGGCCGAGACGGATGCCGTGGTCAGCCTGGATGCGGAGGTGGAGCTGGCACGCCGCTATCTCGATATTGAGCAGCTCCGCCATGGTGCTCGCCTGCGTGTGGGCTGGCAGCTGGATCCGGCTGCCGGCTCTGCCCGCGTGCCGCCCCTGCTGCTGCAACCCCTGGTGGAAAATGCGGTGCGACACGGCGTGGAGCCCAACGAGCAGGGGGGCGATGTCGAGATCCGCACGCGAGCGCGGGGCTCCGAGGTCGAGATCCTGGTCAGCAACACCGTGCAGGCGCCGGCGCGGCAGCCTGGGCATGGCCTGGCCCTGCGCAATCTGCGGGAGCGTCTGCGCCTGATGCATGATGTGGCCGCCCGTTTCGAGCTCAGCCCCGAGGCTGGGCGTTTCACTGTTCGCATCGTCTTGCCCCGTTGAACTGCTGCTGCCATGCACACCACGCCCGCCCTCAAGGTCCTGCTGGTCGATGATGAACCACTGGCGCGCGCGCGCCTGCGGGGCTTGCTGGAGGCCTGTCAGGAACCGCGCGCCGAGGTGGTGGCCGAGGCCGGCACGGCCTCACAGGCCCAGCTCTGGCTCAAGGAGCATGGCTGTGACCTGGTGCTGCTGGACGTGCAGATGCCCGGCCCCGATGGCCTGCAGCTGGCCGACACCCTGCGCGAGAAGACCCAGCGACCCGCGGTGGTCTTCGTCACCGCGCATGCCGAGCATGCCTTGCGCGCCTTCGAGCTTGACGCGGTTGACTACCTGACCAAACCCGTGCGCCGCGAGCGCCTTCAGGCTGCGCTGGCGCGTGTGGCCGAGCGCCTGGCCGAGCGAGCCGCGGCCCGCGCGGGGCGGGAGGCGGAGGCGAGCGCCCCGGAGGGCGATGTGATCACGCTGACCGAGCGCGGCCGCCTGCTGCGCGTTCCGGTGAGCGAGGTGCTCTATATCAAGGCGGAGCAGAAGTACCTGACCCTGCGCACCGCCACTCACAGCCATGTGATGGACGGCAGCCTGTCCGAGCTGGAGACGCGGCTGGCGCCGCGCTTTCTGCGTGTGCACCGCAATGCCCTGGTGGCCTGCAGTGCAGTGCGCGAGCTGGAGCGCCATGGCGGCGATGCCGAGGACGAGAACACCGGATACGGCGCGCTGGAGCCCGGCTGGGCCGTGCGCATTGCCTATGTGGATGAGTGGCTGTCGGTGTCGCGCCGACAGGTGGCGGCGGTGCGGGATGCGCTGGCTGCTGGCGTGCGCGGATGAGTTAGGCGCGAGCCGCTGCAAGGCGCGCGGTGGCCGGAAGGCGTTGGCCCCGGCGGGTCCAGGGGCTCAGTGCGCAGGCAGCTTGAAGACTTGGCGCAGATAGGCCAGAAAGGTCTCGTCCTCGCACAGGGTCTTGCCCGGGCTGTCGGAGAGCTTGGCCACGGGCTGGCCGTTGGCCTGGGTGAGCTTCATCACGATGTGCAGGGTACGCAAGCCCAGATCGTTGGTGATGTGGGTACCGATGCCGAAGCCCAGCTGGGTGCGGTCTGCGAAGCGGCGGTAGAGATCCAGGGCCTTGGGCAGGGTCAGGCTGTCGGAGAAGACCAGACGCTTGGTGTGCGGATCGATGCGCAGCTTGGCATAGTGATCCAGGGCCTTCTCGGCCCACCAGACCGGGTCGCCCGAGTCGTGTCGAAGGCCGTCGAAGAGCTTGGCGAAGTAGAGATCGAAGTCGGCCAGGAAGGCGTCCATGCCCACCACATCCGTCAGGGCGATGCCCAGATCGCCCCGGTACTCCTGCACCCAGCTCTCCAGCGCCGCCTTCTGATGCTCGCGCAGGCGCACCGAGTCCAGGGCCTGGAAGGTCTGCAGATACTCGTGCGCCATGGTGCCTATGGGCACCAGGTCCAGGTCGCGCGCCAGCAACACGTTCGAGGTGCCCTTGAAGAAGGGCTGGGCCTCGCGGGCCAGGCGGCTGATCACCTCGCGCTGCCAGGCCCCGCTGTAGCGGCGGCGCAGGCCGAAGTCGAAGAACTCGAAGGGGTGGCGCCGGCCATGCGCCTCCTGGGCGCCGAACACGCGCAGCTGAGCCAGCTTCTCGTCCAGGCGGTGCCGGCCCTCGGCCAGGGCCGCCTCGGCCCCGCCCAGGCGGCGGAAGTAGAGCTCGTTGACCAGGGCCAGCACGAAGATCTCGAAGCCCATCACATGCACCTGGGGGCCGCGGGCGATGATCTCCAGCTGGCCCGAGGGCAGGGCGCGGGCGCGGATAAAGTCGCGCTGGAACTGGAAGATGCGCAAGAAGTCGATGAAGTCGCTCTTGATGAAGCGCAGCGAGGCCAGATAGTCCAGCTCCTCGCGGCCAAAGCGCAGCGAGCACAGATGGTCCAGCTCGCGGTCGAGCTCGGGCAGCAGCTCGGCCAGGGGAAAAGCCGGCTCGTTGCGGCACCAGAAGGCGTACTCCGCCTGGGTCTGCGGGTGGCGATGCAGCATGGCCTGCCACATCGTGAACTTGTAGAGATCGGTCTCCAGCAGGCTGGAGATCAGCGGGGCGCCCGAGTGGCTCATGCTCATGCCAGCAACTCCGCGCTGCGCGCCAGGCGCAGGCCGCGGGCCTGCATGCGGGCCAGGAAGTCCGCGGCCTGGGGCTCGAAGCCGGCCACCGGGCTCATGCCGTCGCTGATCAGGGTGATCTTGTCCAAGCGGCCCGAGGGCAGGTGTTCGACCAGGTCTTCCACCGTGGCCTTGACGCAGTGGCTGCTGGCCTCGCCGGCAATCCACAGCGCATCACACGCGTCCAGGCGCTCAAGCAGGGCGCGGTTGAGCTGGGTGCCGGCATCGGCTGGATCGGGTACCTCGGCCTGCAGGGCGCTGTAGTGCTCGGTCCAGGGGTTCAGGCCCTTGAGCACGAACTCCACATGGCGCTGGCGCGCCAGCTGCCAGTCCACCAGGGCCTGCTGCAGGCCGGCATGCACGTTATGCCCCCAGCTGCCCAGCTCGCAGTGCACGGGCCAGACCATCAAGGTGTAGCGGCCGCGGGCTTCCAGGGCATCCAGATAGGCCTGGGCCCGGGGCAGGGCGGCGGCTTCGCGCGGGCGGTAGGCGCCGGCGCGCAGCTGGGCCGCGCTGATGGCCGTGACGGGCGGCACCGCGCCGCCCTCGGCCATGGTCCAGAAACTGGGGTGGGCGATGTCCAGGCGGCGGTGCGTGTCCAGGGTGACGGTCACCGCCTCGATGTCCGCACCGCGGGCCGCCAGCAGGGCCGCGATGCGGCGCAGATCGGCATCGGCGCCGGCCACGGGCAGGCTGGCGCCGGGGATGTCACAGAAATCGTTCTGGGGGTCGATCAGGAGGAGGTGGCGTGAGGGCAAGTTGGGGCTCCGGCAGGCTTGCCACTATACGTGCCGGGGGCTGGGGAGCCGGTGGCATCGGGGGAGAGCCAGATCAACAGCATGGGGGCCGTGACTTGGTGCCACCCAGCCCGGCCACGCGAGACGTGGCCGGTCCTTCGTCAGGCGTCGGGCAGTCCTCAGGACTGCCCTCGGTCCTGACTCAGCCCGTGTTCCTCAGCCCGGCGGCAATGCCGTTGATGGAGAGATGAATGCCGCGCTGCACGCGCTCCATGGACGGGTCCTCGGCGCGCTTGTCCGGGGGCACGGCGCGATAGCGGCGCATCAGTTCCACCTGCAGATGGTGCAGGGGGTCGATATAGGGGAAGCGGTGCTCGATGGAGCGGGCCAGGGCCGGGTTGGCGGCCAGGCGCTGCTTCTCGCCGGTGATCAGGGCCAGGGCTTCCTGGGTGCGCTCGAACTCGGCCTGGATGGCCGCGAAGATGCGCTTGCCCAGGCGCTTGTCCTCCACCAGCTCCACATAGCGCTGGGCGATGGAGAGGTCGGTCTTGGCCAGCACCATGTCCAGGTTGGAGAGCAGGGTGCGGAAGAAGGGCCACTGCTTGACCATGCGGCGCAGCAGGCTGAGCTTCTCCTCGCGGCCGGCGCCCGTGCCCAGGAAGGCCAGCACGCCCGAGCCGAAGCCGCACCAGCCCGGGAGGGTGACGCGGGCCTGGCCCCAGCTGAAGCCCCAGGGGATGGCGCGCAGGTCCTCGATGGCGCGGGTGGCCTTGCGCGAGGCTGGGCGCGAGCCGATGTTCAGCTCGGCGATCTCGCGGATGGGTGTGGCGGCGAAGAAGTAGTCGGCAAAGCCCTTGCTGTCATAGACCAGGCCGCGGTAGGCCTTGAAGCAGGCGTCGGACAGGTCTTGCGCCGCGTCCAGGAAGGATGGGGGCGCGTTCTTGGTGGGGTGCAGCAGGCTGGCTTCCAGCGTGGCGGCCACCAGGGTTTCCAGATTGCGCCGGCCGATCTCGGGGTTGGCGTACTTGGAGGCGATCACCTCGCCTTGCTCGGTCAGGCGGATCTGGCCGTTCACCGTGCCCGGGGGCTGGGCCAGGATGGCCTGGTAGCTGGGGCCGCCGCCGCGGCCCACCGTGCCTCCGCGGCCATGGAAGAGGCGCAGGGTGATGGCGCCTTTCTTCTTGAGCTCGGCGAAGAGCTCCACCAGGGCGATCTCGGCGCGGTAGAGCTCCCAGGAGCTGGTGAACACGCCGCCGTCCTTGTTGGAGTCGGAGTAGCCCAGCATGATGTCCTGCTCGCCGCCGGAGCGCTGCACCAGGGCGTGGATGCCGGGCAGGGCGTAGAACTCCCGCATGATGGTGGACGCCAGGCGCAGATCGCCGATGGTCTCGAACAGGGGCACGACGATCAGGTCGCTGACCGCGCCGGCGCTGTCCAGGGTGCCACGTATCAGGCCCACCTCCTTGAGCAGCAGCAGCACCTCGAGCAGATCGCTCACCGTCTCGGTGTGGCTGATGATGTAGTGGCGCAGGGCCTCGCGGCCGAAGCGGGTCAGGGCCTCGCGCGCGGCCTCGAAGATGGCCAGTTCGCCTTGGGTCTTCTCGCTGTAGGCATGGCCCACCACGCGCAGCGGGCGCGCGTCGGCGAGCAGCTGCAGCAGCAGGGCGCGGCGCTGGGCCTCATCCAGGGCCGCGTAGTCGGGCGCGATGCGGGCCGCGGCCAGCAGCTCGGCGATCACCAGCTCATGCTGGTCCGAGCTCTGGCGCAGGTCCAGGGTGGCCAGATGGAAGCCGAAGACCTGCACCGCGCGCATCAGCGGGGCCAGGCGCGGCGCGATCAGGGCCTCGGCATGGTGGCTCTTGAGCGAGGCGGCGATCACGCGCAGATCGGCCAGCAGTTCCTCGGGCGTGGCATAGGGGTCTTGCGGGGCCACCGCGTGACGCAGGGCCTCGGTGCCGGTGAGCGCGTGCAGGGTGGCGGCCAGGCGGGCATACATGCCGGTGAGCGCGCGACGGTAGGGCTCGTCCAGGCGGTGCTCGTTGCGGTCGGGGCTGCGCTCAGCGAGAAGCTGCATCTCGGGCGAGACCTGGGCCAGACGCGCCGAGATGGAGAGTTCGGCTCCCAGCTCGTGCAGCTCGGTCAGGTAGTGGCGCAGGGCCACCTCGCTCTGGCGCTGCAGGGCTTGGCGCAGGGTGGCGGCCGTGACATTGGGATTGCCGTCGCGGTCGCCGCCAATCCAGTGGCCCATGCGCAGAAAGCTCTTGAGCTCATGGCCCGGCAGGGCCTGCTCCAGCTCGGCGTACAGACGCGGGATCTGGCGCAGGAAGGTGGCGTGGTAATAGGAGAGCGCGTTCTCGATCTCGTCGGCCACGGTGAGCTTGGAATAGCGCAGCATGCGCGTCTGCCAGAGCTGGGTGACGCGGGCGCGGATCAGGGCCTCATTGGCCTGCTTCTCCCGCTCGGTGTGCAGGCTGTCGCGCTGCTCCACCAGCTCGGCGATGGCGCGCTCGGCGTCCAGGATGCTCTTGCGCTGCACCTCGGTGGGATGGGCGGTCAACACCGGCGAGATGAAGCCGTGCTGCAGGGTCTTGGCGATCTCGCTGGGGCGCACGCCGGCCTCGTGCAGGCGCTCCAGGGCATGGCCCAGGGAGCCCGCGGCCAGACTGCCGGCGCGCTCATGGATTTCGCGGCGGCGCACATGGTGGCGGTCTTCGGCGATATTGGCCAGGTGCGAGAAGTAGCTGAAGGCGCGGATCACGCTCACCGTCTGCTCGCCCGAGAGGCTCTTGAGCAGCTTGTCGAAGCTCTTGCCTGCCTGGGTATCACGCTTGAGGCGGAAGGCCACGGAGAGCTTGCGGATCTGCTCGACCAGCTCATAGGCCTCGCGGCCCTCCTGCTCGCGGATCACCTCTCCCAGGACCCGGCCTAGCAGCCGGATGTCTTCACGCAGCGGCAAGTCCTTGTCATCCCGCGCGCGCTTGGCCGGGGTGGCAGCGGTGCTGGTTCGGGGCTTGCTGTTGCGAGTCTTCGTCGTCGTGGGCTGGGCGGCGGCGGGTCGTGCGGGCATGGCGGGCTCGTCTGGGCTTGGTGCGGTGGTGACCGTAATGGTCATGTAACGAAGTTACTGGAATCTGACTGTAGCAGTTTCTTGTGCACTGCCGCACTGCGCTAGCATGCCGACATGACCGAGACATTGAAAAATTCGTCGGTGGTGATTGCCACCCGCGAGAGCCGCCTGGCACTTTGGCAGGCCGAGCATGTGAAGGCTCTGCTGGAGGCACGCGGCCTCACCGTGAGCCTGTTGGGCATGACCACGCGCGGCGACCAGATCCTGGACCGCAGCCTGTCCAAGGTGGGCGGCAAGGGCCTGTTCGTGAAGGAGCTGGAAACCGCGCTGGAAGAGGGCCGGGCCCAGCTGGCCGTGCACTCGCTCAAGGATGTGCCCATGGAGCTGCCGGAGGGCTTCGAGCTGGCCGCCATCCTGGAGCGCGAGGACCCGCGCGACGCCTTCGTCTCGCCCCGCTACGAGAACCTGGCCGCGCTGCCCCAGGGCGCGCGCGTGGGCACCTCCAGCCTGCGCCGGGTGGTGCAGCTCAAGGCCTTGCGGCCGGATCTGCAGATCGAGCCGGTGCGCGGCAATCTGGACACCCGCCTGCGCAAGCTGGACGAGGGCCAGTTCGACGCCATCGTGCTGGCCGCCGCCGGCCTCAAGCGCCTGGGCCTGGGCGAGCGCATCCGCGCCTGCTTCAGCGAGGACGAGATGATTCCCTGCGCCGGTCAGGGCGCCCTGGGCCTGGAGCTGCGCGCCGACGCGCAGCTCCAG
>NZ_JBKCLH010000144.1:0-19052 GCF_046300915.1 Roseateles sp.
CCAGTGGCTGGGCCTGTTCAGTGCCGCGGGCGGCACCCTGGTCCACGGCGGGCGCCGCATGCCGCTGGCACCGCTGAGCCTGGCCTGGTGCGAGCAGCCGGCGGCCCAGCCCCTGAGCTTCGAAGGGCAGGGCGGAGCCTGGTGGATGAGCTGGAGCGAATGAGGACCGCATGACGGACAAGAGCTTGTGGCGCGGCGCGCGCCTGGCCACACTGGACGGTGCCCAGCCCTGGGGCTGGGTGGAGCAGGGGGCCCTGATCACCGAGGGCGAGCACATCGTCTGGGTGGGCCCGGAATCCGAGCTGCCCGCGGGCCTGACGCCGGCCGCCGAACATGATCTGCGCGGCGCGGTCCTGACGCCGGGCCTGATCGACTGCCACACCCATCTGGTCTATGGCGGCCAGCGTGCGCGCGAGTTCGAGCTGCGCCTGCAGGGCGCCAGCTATGAAGAGATCGCCCGGGCCGGTGGCGGCATCCGTTCCACCGTGGCCGCCACCCGCGAAGCGGATGCCGACCAGCTGCTGCGCCTGGCCCAGCGCCGCCTGGACGCGCTGACCGCCGAGGGCGTGACCACCGTCGAGGTCAAGTCCGGCTATGGCCTGGACCTGGAGAGCGAGGCCCGCTGCCTGCGCACCGCCCGCGCCCTGCAGGGCGCCCAGGTGCGCACCAGCTATCTGGGCGCCCATGCCCTGCCGCCCGAGTTCCAGGGCCGGCAGGATGACTATGTGGAGGCCGTCTGCGCCTGGATGCCCCAGCTGCAGCGCGAGGGCCTGGTGGACGCGGTGGATGCCTTCTGCGAGGGCATAGGCTTCACGCCCGCACAGACCCGGCGTGTGTTCGAGGCGGCCCGGGCCCTGGGCCTGCCGGTCAAGCTGCATGCCGAGCAGCTCTCCGACCAGGGCGGCACCCAGCTGGCCTGCGAGTTCGGGGCTCTGTCCTGCGACCATCTGGAGTACCTGAGCCCCGAGGGCGTGCAGGCCCTGGCCGCCAGTGGCACGGTGGCCACCCTGCTGCCCGGCGCCTACTACTTTCTGCGCGAGACCAAGCTGCCGCCGGTGGCGGCCCTGCGCGCTGCCGCCGTGCCCATCGCCCTCTCCACCGACCACAACCCCGGCACCTCGCCGACCCTGTCCCTGCTGCTGATGCTGAACATGGCCTGCACCCTGTTCCGGCTCACACCCGAGGAGGCCCTGCGCGGCGTGACCCAGCATGCGGCGCGCGCCTTGGGCCTGGCCGACCGTGGCCGCCTGGCGCCGGGCCTGCGCGCCGATTTCTGCGTCTGGGATGTGGAGCATCCCAACGAACTTTCCTACTACTTCGGCCGCAACCCGCTGCTTCAGCGCGTGTGGGGCGGCAAGGTGACTTGAAGATGAGCACTGAATCCGTCTACACCCTGCGCCCCGGCAGCAGCCCCCTGCTGATCAGCATGCCCCATGTGGGCAGCGAGATTCCCGCCGATCAGCAGCCGCGCTACCAGGCGCGCGCCCTGCAGAGCGAAGACACCGACTGGCATCTGGAGCGCCTGTACGGCGAGATCGCCGCCGAGCTGGGCGCCAGCCTGATTGTGCCGCGCTACTCGCGCTATCTGATCGACCTGAACCGCCCGCCGGAAGACACGCCCATGTACCCGGGCGCCTCCAACACCGAGCTCTGCCCCACCCGTTTCTTCAGCGGCGAGCCGCTCTACCTGGAGGGCCAGGCGCCCGACGCGGCCGAGAAGCTGCGCCGCCGCGAAGCCTACTGGCGCCCCTATCACCAGGCCCTGCAGGGCGAGCTGGACCGGCTCAAGGCCCAGCACGGCTACGCCCTGCTCTTCGATGCGCACAGCATCAAGTCCGAGCTGCCCTGGCTCTTCGAGGGCAAGCTCTGGGACCTGAATCTGGGCACGGCCGATGGCCGCAGCTGCGATGCCGCCATCACCCAGAGCCTGGCTGAGGTGCTGGCCGCGCAGAGCGGCTACAGCCAGGTGGTGAACGGCCGCTTCAAGGGCGGCCACATCACCCGCCACTATGGCCGGCCGGCGCTGGGCCAGCATGCGGTGCAGCTGGAGATGTGCTGGAGCTGCTATATGCAGGAAGACGGCAGCTTTGCCTATGACGAGGCCCGCGCCGCGCGGGTGCAGCCCCTGCTCAAGTGCCTGCTGCAGACCCTGCTGGCCTGGAGGCCCGCGGCATGAGCGGCGCCCCGACACAAGCTTTCTGGGCGCCCCAGGCCTGGCTGGATGGGGGCTGGCAGTACCAGGTGCTGATGGAGCTGGACGCACGCGGCCACTGGGCCCGTTTCAGCCCCGGTCAGGCCGCGCCCGCCGGCGCCCGGGTGCTCGAAGGCCCGGTGATCCCCAGCCTGGTCAATGCCCACAGCCATGCCTTCCAGCGCGCCTTTGCCGGCTTGTCCGAGCGGCGCGAGAGCGAGAGCGACGACTTCTGGTCCTGGCGCGAGCGCATGTACGGCGTGGCCCTGCGCATCGCGCCGGCCCAGCTCAAGGCCGTGGCGCGTCAGCTCTATGCCGAGCTGCTGGCCGGCGGCTACACCCAGGTCTGCGAGTTCCACTACCTGCACCATGCCGAGTATGGCAGCGCCTACCCCGGCGACGGCCTGGCCATGAGCTGGGCCCTGGCCGAGGCGGCGCAGGAGGCGGGCATAGGCCTGACCCTGCTGCCCGTGCTCTATGCCCATGCCGGCTTCCAGCAGCCCGCCCTGCGCCCCGACCAACGCCGCTTCGCCACCGATGCCGACTGGGTCTGGCGCGCCTGCCAGCGCATCAATGCCGCGGGCCTGCCCCTGGTGAATGCCGGCGTGGCCCTGCATTCCCTGCGCGCCGCCCATGCGGCCGACATCCAGGTCCTGCAAGGCCTGGTGGGTGAGGCGCCCGTGCCCATCCACATCCATATCAGCGAGCAGCAGGCCGAGGTGCGCGACTGCCTGGCCAGCACCGGCCAGCGGCCCATGGCCCATTTGTGCAGCCAGTTCAGTCCCGACGCGCGCTGGCAGCTGGTCCATGCCACGCACAGCACGGCCGAGGAGATCCAGGCTGTGGCCAATAGCGGCGCTGGCGTGGTGATCTGCCCCGGCACCGAGGCCAATCTGGGCGATGGCTTGTGCGATCTGCCGGGCTGGCTGGCGGCCGAGGTGCCGCTGAGCCTGGGCTCGGACAGCCAGGTCACGCGCGGCTGGGTGGAGGAGCTGCGCTGGCTGGAATACGGCCAGCGCCTGGGCCTGCAGCGGCGCAATGTCGGAGCTGATCCGGCGCATCAGCCGGCCACGGCGGCGCGCCTGTTCCAGCGCATGCTGCAGGGCAGTGCCGCCCCCGCCGGCCTTGACAGCTGGGGCCTGAAGCCCGGGGCGCGGGCCGACTTTCTGGTGCTGGACGCCCAGGCGGACGGCCTGCTGGGCCTGCCCCCCGGCCATCTGCTGGACGGCCTGGTGTTTGCCAGCGCAGGGCGTGCCCTGTCCCAGGTTTGGGTGGCGGGCCGGCAAAGCCTGACCCTGCGTGATAACTCCCCCGCCGCGAATTCCGCTCGGCAGACCTTTGCTGAGGCCATGCAGACGCTGTGGCGGGGTGTCGCGGGCTGACCACCTCACCGGCTAGCGCTCCTGACGCGGCTTGGATATGCTGGACGGCATAACGTCGTTGGAATCGTCAGGAGGCTCATATGTTGGACCTGAGGCGTTTTACGATCAAAGCGCGCCTGTACCTGCTGGCTGGCGTCTCGGCGCTGGCCATAGTGATCATCGGAGGCGATGGCCTGTGGAGCCTGCACAGGGCCCAGGTGAACTTCGAGCACTTTGCCGAAAACGATATGGAGGCGCTCAAGCAGCTCTCCCATGTGCGGGCTGGTGTCGGCAATCTGCGGCGCTACGAGAAGGATCTGCTGATCAACCTGGCGGACGCCAAGCTGGTGGAACGTTACAAGAAGGACTGGGACGGCACCTACGCCAAGGTCGCTGAGGGCCTGCAGGCAATTGCCAAGCTGGACGTGGCAGACGATGTCCGCAAGCGGCCGGAGCAGATGCTGCAGTCTCTGCAGTCCTACAAAAGCGGCTTCGACGGCATTCACCAGCGCATTGCCAAGGGTGAGTTCAGCGATACCGCCACAGCCAATCAGGCCACCGAGCCCATCAAGGGCCCGGTGCGCGAGCTGGACAAGCAGTTGGCCCTGGTGACCGAGCAGATCGACAAGCATGCCGAGGCCGAGGAGGACAGGCTGCGCGCCGAGGAGCGCAGTGCGCGCATCGCCCTGGGCGCAGTCATCGTGATTGGCATCGTCTCAATTCTCAGCTTCACCTGGTTCAACCTGACGTCCATCCTCAGGCCACTTGAAGAAGCTGTGAGCACGGCCGAGCGCATAGCCGGCCAGGACCTCAGCGGGCGGGTGAGGGTGTCCGGCCAGGATGAAACCGCCGCCGTGATGCGTGGCGTTGCGGCCATGCAGGAGTCCCTGGTGAATGTGGTGACCGGCGTCAGGCAGTCGACGGACAGCATCGCCACCGCCTCGCGCGAGGTGGCCATAGGCAGCCAGGATCTGAGTCACCGTACCGAACAGGCGGCTTCCAGCCTGGAGGAGACCGCCTCGGCCATGGAGCAGCTCACGGCCAGCGTGAACCACAACGCCGACTCGGCCCGCCAGGCCAATCAGCTGGCCCAGGATGCGGCCGATGTGGCGCGTCGCGGTGGCGCGGTGGTGGGCGAGGTGGTCAACACCATGGATCGCATCAGCGCCTCGTCAGCCAAGATCAGCGACATCATCGCCGTGATCGACGGCATTGCCTTCCAGACCAATATCCTGGCCCTGAATGCCGCGGTGGAGGCAGCGCGGGCCGGTGAGCAGGGCCGCGGATTTGCCGTCGTGGCCGGCGAGGTGCGGACCCTGGCCCAACGCAGTGCCGAGGCGGCCAAGGAGATCAAGGCTCTGATCACCGCCAGCGGTGAGAACGTGGACAACGGCGCCCAGCTGGTGTACCGGGCCGGCGAGACCATGAAGGAGATCATGGGCGCCATCGAGCGTGTGAGCAGCATCGTCTCCGAGATCAGCCATGCCACGGGCGAGCAGAGCTCGGGCATCAACCAGATCGGTCAGGCCATCTCCAGCCTGGACGAGATGACACAGCAGAACGCCGCGCTCGTCGAGCAGTCGGCGGCCGCCGCCCAGAGCCTGCAGCAGCAGGCCGAGGAGCTGGCGCGCACGGTGTCGGTATTCAAGCTGGCCTGAGGCCGGGGCACAGCCGCCCCGGCTGCGGGTTCAGGCGGGGCTGACGAAGCGCCGCAGCTCCGCCGCCATGCGCTCCAGCGAGGGGCGGTGGATGTACATCATGTGGCCGGCCTCGAAATAGCTCACCTGGATCTGGCCCTGCAGCGGCTCGCGCAGGCCCAGATGGGCCAGGCTGTAGTCGCCCGCGGCATGCGGTGTGGCCAGGTCGAAGTAGCCGCTGGCCACATAGACGCGCATGGCCGGGTTGGCCTGCAGGGCGCGGCGCAGGCTGTCGCCGGCGGCCAGGTATTTGTTCTCGTGGCCTTTCCAGGACCAGGTCTTCCACAGCGGCGCGTGCAGCAGATAGGGCTGGTCGCTGGTCCAGCCCAGCTTGTCGCGCAGCACGCGGTTGATGCCGGCCGCATAGGCGCCCACCAGATTGTTCATGCCGGCGTCCTCCTCGGGATGCTCACCGGCGTCGTCGCGGTCCAGCCCCAGAAAGCGGCTGTCCAGCCGGCCCACGGTCTGGCCGCGCTGGCGCAGCAGCTCCTTGAAGAAGCGGAACTCGGTGGGCCGCAGATCGCAGCGCAGCAGGTACTCGGCCGAGAGCCCGGTGAGCGCCGCCATGCGCTCGGCAATCTTCTTGCGCGCCGCGGCGCTCAGGCGCGAGCCCTGCATCAGGGCCAGCCAGTACTCGCCGTTGGCAAAGTCCTCGGCCTCCTTGATCAGGCGCTTGAGCGGCTTTTTCTGCTGGGCCGGGGCCAGGGCCTGGTGGTACCAGGCGGTCGCGGCGTAAGTGGGCAGGTAGAGCGGGTAGGGCAGCTCGTTGCCGGGGTCGAAGCTCAGGGTCTGGAAGTCCAGGGCCAGCGAGACCAGGACCAGGCCATTGAGATGCACATCGTGCTTTTCCTGCAGATGGCGCGAGAGCCCGGCGGCGCGCGTGGTGCCATAGCTCTCGCCGATCAGGTACTTGGGGCTGGCCCAGCGGTTCCAGCGCGTCAGGTAGAGGCGGATGAACTCGCCCACCGCGTCCAGATCGCGCTGGTAGTCGTGGAACTCGGCCGACTTCTCGCCGGGCTGCATGCGCGAGTGGCCGGTGCCCACCGGGTCGATGAAGACCAGATCGGCCACCGCCAGCAGGCTCAAGGGATTGTCTTCCAGGGCATAGGGCGGCGTGCCGCAATGCCCCATCTCGTCGCAGGCCACGCGCTGCGGGCCCAGCAGACCCAGATGCAGCCAGACGCTGGAGGAGCCCGGCCCGCCGTTGAACACAAAGCACAGCGGGCGCTCGCCCGGTGCGCGGTCCTTGGCGGTGTAGGCAATGAAGAAGACGCTGGCGCGCGTCTTCTCTCCCTGCTGCTTGCCGTCCTCCACCGTCAGCTCGCGCAGGGGCAGGGTGCCGCAGGTGGCCTGATAGTCCAGGGTCTGGCGGCCCAGGGCCAGGCGATGCTCGGTGAGCACCAAGCGCTCCACCGGCGCCTCGCTCGTGGCGGCGGCGTTGTTGTCTTTGCCCTGAGGGCTGGTGCTGGCTTGCGGGTCCTGGTGGCTGCTCATGTGGCGGTCTCCCCTAAAGTGCTGGCATGCACTCTAGCCCCCGTCCGTCCACCGCCGACCTGCTGTTGATCGGCATTGACTTCAGCAGCGCGCCCACCCGGCGCAAACCCATCACCGCCGCTTTCGGGCGCCGCCGGGGCCAGGTCTTGCAGCTGGACCGCCTGGAAGCCCTGCCCAGCCTGGCGGAGTTCGAGGCCTTGCTGGCGCGCCCCGGCCCCTGGTTGGCGGGCTGCGACTTTCCCTTCGGCCTGCCGCGCGAGCTGGTCGAGACCCTGGACTGGCCGCGCGCGGACTGGGCCAGCCTGATCCGGCACTACGCCAGTCTGGACCGCGCCACGATCCGTGCGCAGTTCGCCGCCTTCTGTGCCGCCCGGCCCGCGGGCGCCAAGTTCGCCCACCGCGCCAGCGATGCGCCGGCCGGCGCATCCCCCTCGATGAAATGGGTCAACCCGCCGGTGGCCTATATGCTGCATGCGGGCGCACCCCGCCTGCTGGCCGCCGGCGTGAGCCTGCCGGGGCTGCAGGCCGGCGACCCGGCGCGCGTGGCCCTGGAGGCCTACCCGGGCCTGCTGGCGCGCGAGCTGCTGGGGCGGCGCAGCTACAAGAGCGACGAGCCGGCCAAGCAGGACGAGGCGCGCCTGATCGCCCGCAAGGACCTGGTGGACGCCCTGGAGCAGGGCTGCAGCCGCCTGGGTCTGCGCCTCAAGCTCAGCCATGCCCAGCGCGAGGCCTTGGTGGACGATGCCCGCGGCGATCTGCTGGACGCCGTGCTCTGCCTGCTGCAGGCCGGCTGGGCCGCGGAGCAGCCGGGCTATGGCCTGCCGACGGCGCTCGATCCGGTGGAGGGATGGATCATCAGTGCCTGAATCTCTGGCGGCACCAGCCGCATGACATCATGGCGGCCTGAATCCAATCCAAGACAGTCAATGGAGTGAGCATGCGAGTCGCAGTGATGGGCGCGGGGGCGGTGGGCTGCTACTTTGGCGGCATGCTGGCGCGCGCCGGGCATGAGGTGGTGCTGATCGGGCGGCCGGCCCATGTGGAGGCGGTGCGCCGCCAGGGCCTGCGCCTGCAGACCCGCCAGTTCGACGAGACCCTGCGCCTGGCGGCCAGCACCGAGCCGGCCGCGGCGGCGGGGGCCGAGCTGCTGCTCTTTTGCGTCAAGTCGCCCGATACCGAGGCGGCGGCCCAGGCCCTGCGCCCGCATCTGGCGCCCGGCGCCCTGCTGCTGAGCCTGCAGAACGGGGTGGACAATGCTGAGCGCCTGCGCGAGCTGCTGCCCGAGCAGCGGGTCTCGGCGGCGGTGGTCTATGTGGCCACCGAGATGGCCGGGCCGGGCCATCTGCTGCACCACGGCCGCGGCGAGCTGGTGCTGGAGCCGGTGGCCGAGGCCCTGCTGCCCACGCTGGCCCAGGCCGGCGTGCCGGCCGAGATTTCACCCAATGTGCGCGGCGCGCTGTGGGCCAAGCTCATCCTCAACTGCGCCTACAACGCGCTCTCGGCCCTGGCCCGCCTGCCCTATGGCGAGCTGGTGCAGCGGCCCGGCGTGCCGGCGGTGATGGACGATGTGGTGGCCGAGTGCGTGGCGGTGGTGCGGGCCGAGGGCGTGCAGCTGCCGGCCGATCCGCTGATTGCGGTGCGCGGTCTGGCCCAGACCATGCCGGGCCAGTTCTCCTCCACGGCCCAGGACCTGATGCGCGGCAAGCCTACCGAGATCGACCATCTCAACGGCCATGTGCTGCGCCGCGGCGAGGCGCTGGGCATTCCCACGCCCGCCAACCGGGTGCTGCACACCCTGGTCAAGCTGGCCGAGGCGCGGCCGGCCTGAGGCGGCTGGGGTCGCGTCTTACTTGCGCATCAGGGTGGATTTACCGAAGAGAGATTCGATCAGGTCCACCGCCAGCTCGGCCGTCTTGTTGCGCACGTCCAGGGCCGGGTTGAGTTCCATCACATCCAGGGATGCGAGCAGGCCGGTGTCGGCAATCATTTCCATGCAGAGCTGGGCCTCGCGGTAGGTGGGGCCGCCGGGGATGGTGGTGCCCACGCCGGGGGCAATCTCGGGGTCCAGGAAGTCCACGTCGAAGCTGACGTGCAGATGGGTGTTGGCGTCCAGGGTGGCCAGGGCCAGCTCCATGGTGTGGCGCATGCCCATCTCGTCGATGTAGCGCATGTCGAAGACCTCCAGGTCCTGCTCATGCACAAAGCGCTTCTCGCCCTCGTCCACGCTGCGGATGCCGATCTGGCGTATCCACTTGGGGCTCATGGCTGGCACATGGCCGCCGATCTCGATCAGGGCCTGGGGGCCGAAGCCGCAGAGGCAGGCTACGGGCATGCCGTGGATATTGCCGCTGGGCGTGAGCTGGTTGGTGTTGAAGTCGGCATGGGCGTCCAGCCAGAGCACGCGCAGCTTCTTGCCGGTCTCGCGGCAGTGGCGGGCCACGGCCGAGATGGAGCCCAGGCCCAGGCAGTGGTCGCCACCCAGCAGGATGGGCATGCGGCCCTGTTGCAGCTCGCCATGCACGGCCTCGTGCACGGCGCGGTTCCAGGCCACCACCTCGTCCAGATGGCGGTAGCCGTCCACCGGCGGCAGCCAGGGGTTGGGCGGGCCGCTGAGGTTGCCGCGGTCCAGCACCTCGACGCCGCGTGCCTGCAGGGCCGGGCCCAGGCCGGCCACCCGCAGAGCCTCGGGGCCCATGCTGGCGCCGCGGGCGCCGGCACCCACATCGGTGGGCGCGCCGATCAGGGAGACGGTGCGGGGGGCATGTGGGTGATGGCTGCTGCTGTTCATCGCTGCTTCTTTCCTTGCGGGGTTTCGGCCGGGTCCAGGGCCAGGGTCTGTTCATACTCGCGCTCGAGCAGGGCCCAGGCCTCCTCGGCGCTCTCAACGAAGTGGAAGAGCTTCTCGTCGCCCGGGCTGATCATGCCGGTCTCGATCAGAAGCTCGAAATTGATCAGCCGCGTCCAGAACTCGCGCCCGAACAGCAGGATGGGGCGATGCCGGCACTTGCCCGTCTGGATCAGGGTCATGGTCTCGAAGAGCTCGTCCAGCGTGCCGAATCCGCCCGGGAAGCACACCAGGGCGACCGAGCGCATCAGGAAGTGCATCTTGCGCAGGCCGAAGTAGTGGAACTGGAAGCACAGCTCCGGCGTGATGTAGGGATTGGGGTGCTGCTCATGGGGCAGCACGATGTTCAGGCCTATGCTCTTGCCACCCGCCTCATAGGCGCCGCGGTTGCCGGCTTCCATGATGCCGGGGCCACCGCCCGTGACCACATAGAGCGGCTCGGCACGCCGGGTCGAGGCCTCGGTCACCAGGCGCGCGAAGCGGCGCGCCTCTTCGTAGTAGCGGCTCATGCTCAGGCCCACCTCGGCACGCTTGAGCGCGTGCGGGTCGCCGGCGGCCTTGGCCTGGGCCACGGCGGCCTTGGCGGCATGCTCGGAGAGGATGCGTGCGCTGCCGAAGATCACCACCGTGGCCTTGATGTCCTGCTCCTGTTGCACCAACTCGGGCTTGAGCAGCTCCAGCTGCATGCGCACCGGACGGAGTTCCTCGCGCAGCAGGAAGTCGTTGTCGGTGAAGGCCAGCTTGTAGGCGCTTTCGGGCCCGTCGTAGCGCGGCTCTGGCACCACATGGGCCTGAACCTCGGCGGACTCCTTGGCGCTGGGGAAGTTGCGGGTCAGAGGCTGTTGACGCTTGAACATGATCTTGCTTGGCGCACGGGGCGCCTCATCGGACGGGCCCTCAAGCCCCGGGGCGCAGCATACTGGGCGCTGCGAACAATTTTGTTGCGTAGTTTCTTGTTAATTAAGAAATTAATTCTGAGAACACCGGCTTGCGTGCTTTGCAAACGGGGCAGGCCGGGTCTTTGTGAACGATGATTTCGCTCCATTCCATGCTTCGGGCCTCCAGCATCTGCAGCCGCCCACCGAGCCCGGGCAGGCCCAGCAGCAGCTTGAGGGCTTCAGCGGCCTGCAGGCTGCCGATGATGCCCACCAGGGGGGCAAACACGCCCATGGTGGCGCAACGCTGTTCTTCGGGGCGCGCGTCGGGGGGGAAGAGGCAGGCATAGCAGGGCGCTTGGGCGCCGCGCAGGTCGTAGACGCTGATTTGCGCATCAAAACCCAGGGCCGCGCCCGAGACCAAGGGGCGAGACTGCTGCACGCAGGCTTGGTTGACGGCTTGGCGGGTGGGGAAGTTGTCGCTGCAGTCCAGCACCACATCGGCCTGGGCCACCAGCTCGGCCAACAGGCTCGCGTCGGCGCGCTGCGCCACGGTCCGTACCCGCAGCTCGGGGTTGAGCGCAGCGATGGCCCGGGCCGCAGACTCCACCTTGGGCTGCCCCACGCGTTCCAGGCTGTGGGCGATCTGGCGTTGCAGATTGGTCAGGTCCACCGTGTCGTGGTCCACCAGGGTGATCTGCCCCACCCCGGCCGTGGCCAGATAGAGCGCGGCCGGGGAGCCCAGGCCGCCGGCGCCGATGATGAGGGCGTGGCTGTCCAGCAGCTTTTGCTGGCCCTCGATCCCGATCTCGTCCAGCATGATGTGTCGGGAGTAGCGCAGCAACTGTTCGTCATTCATGGGGCAAGCATAGCGCCGCGCGGCGGCTCCAGCGGCCGTCCGCAAAGACAATGGCCCGCTCGGGGCGGGCCATTGACGGGGGCAGGGGACAGATGCCCTGTTGGCCTGGGCGATTTACTCGACCTTGGCCTCGGCCTTGCGCTCGGTCGCGGTCTTGGAGGCCAGGACCGGACGGCCCTTGAGCTGGTTGAGTGCCTGCTGCAACTGGAAGTCCTCGGCCGAGCCGAACTCGGGCAGGGGCTTGGGCGGCTCGTTCTTCTTGGCGAATTCGGCCTCCAGCTTCTGACGGGCTTCCTCGCGGGCCTTCTCCCGGGCCTCGTCCTTTTCCTCGGGGCCGTTGTTCAGATGCTTCTCGAGGTCGGCCTCACGCATGCGCAGGGCGGCGAAGACATTGCCCTCGGCGGTCTCGTCCAGCATCACATCGGGCACGATGCCCTTGGCCTGGATGGAGCGGCCGGCCGGGGTGTAGTAGCGTGCCGTGGTGATCTTGAGCGCCGTCTCGGGGCTGAGCTGGCGCACGGTCTGCACCGAGCCCTTGCCGAAGGTCTGGGCGCCCATGATGATGGCGCGCTTGTGATCCTGCAGCGCGCCCGCCACGATTTCGCTGGCCGAGGCCGAGCCCTCGTTGACCAGCACCACCAGGGGCACGGTCTTGAGCGCCACCGGCAGCCTCTTGAGCGGGTCCACACCACCGCGGCGCAGATAGAAGTCGGGGCTGGCCTTGAAGCTGGCCTTGGAGTCGGGGATCTGACCGTTGGTGGACACCACCTCGACGTCGCGCGGCAGGAAGGCGGCCGAGATGGCCACCGAGGCCTCCAGCAGGCCGCCCGGGTCGTTGCGCAGATCCAGCACCAGGCCCTTAAGATGAGGCTCCTGCTTGTAGATCTCTTCGAGCTTCTTGACGAAGTCGTCAACCGTACGGTCCTGGAACTGGCTTACGCGCAGCCAGGCGTAGCCGGGCTCCACCACCTTGGCGCGCACGCTCTGCACCCGGATTTCCTCGCGGGTGATGGTGACCGGGAAGCTGCGGTTCTCGGCCTTGCGGAAGATCATCAGCGTGACCTTGGTATTGGGCTCGCCGCGCATGCGCTTGACGGCTTGATCCAGGCTCAGGCCCTTGACGCCGGTGTCGTCGATGCGGCTGATCAGGTCGCCGCTCTTGAGGCCGGCGCGGAAGGCGGGGCTGCCCTCGATGGGCGAGACGATCTTGACCAGGCCGTCTTCCATGCCGATCTCGATGCCCACGCCCACGAATTTGCCGCTGGTGCCTTCGCGGAACTCCTTGAAGCTCTTCTTGTCAAAGAACTGGGAGTGCGGGTCCAGGCCGGAAACCATGCCGGCGATGGCGTCATTGATGAGCTTTTTCTCGTCGACCGGCTCCACATAGTCGGACTTGACCATGCCGAACACGGCAGCGAGTTGCTGCAGTTCCTCCAAAGGCAGCGGCGACAGGCTGCTGCGCGCATTGGCCTGCAGCTGCATCGTGGTCATCGCGCCTGCAAGGGCGCCCAACGCCACCCAGCCTGCAACTTTAAGTTTGGCACCCATGATGCGAGTGTTCCTATCGGTGATGTACAGCCATTCCCGGTCTTGCCCCGCGGGGCGCAGGGGCTATCAACCTGGCTCGAAGTATAGGCGTGCGCCTGTGCTCAAGCCTTGGTGGAGGCCCCCATTTGACGGGCTAATTCGCCGCATTCAAGCGGACTTTGCGTCCCTTTACACGGATGGGGGCTTGTCCGGATGCCTCAGGGCTCGGCTGTCTGGGTTTCGGGGCGCCTGAAAGTCACCACATGGTCCACGTGGGCGCGTATGCCTATCCATTCGCCCACATGGTGGTCATGGTGCGAGGGCACGTGGGCGACCAGACGCTCGCCGCTGACCAGGCGCAGGGTGTAGAGGAACTCGGCGCCGCGGAAGATCTTGCGCTCGATCTGCGCTTTCACCGGGGCATCATCGTCATGCACGATGTCATCGGCCCGCAGCAGCACCTCGCATTCGCCGTCCGGGTAGGCCTCGGGCAGGGGACATTCCCCGGCCTCGCTGAGCTCGCCCAGCGGGGTCTGCACCACGGGGCCGCCTGGCCCCTGGACCACCTTGGCCGGTGCAAACACCCCGTGACCGATGAAGTCCGCCACGAAGCGGGTGGCCGGGCGGTGATAGACGGCGTAGGACTCGTCCCATTGCTCCAGCCGGCCCTGGTGCATCACGCCCACCCGGTCGCCCAGGGCAAAGGCCTCGGCCTGGTCGTGCGTGACGAAGAGGGCGGTGGTGCCGCTTTCCTGCAGGATGCCGCGCAGCTCCTGCGAGAGATGCTCGCGCAGGTCCACGTCCAGGCTGGAGAAGGGCTCGTCCAGCAGCAGCAGCCGCGGTGCGGGCGCCAGGGCGCGGGCCAGGGCCACGCGCTGCTGTTGACCGCCCGAGAGCTGGTGCGGCGCGCGCTTGGCGGCATGGGCCAGGCCCACCAGATCCAGCACCTGATGAATCCGCTCCTGCCGCTCGCCGCGACTCAGATGGCGCAGACCGAAGCCGATATTGTCGGCCACCGAGAGGTGAGGGAAGAGGGCGTAGTCCTGAAAGACCATGCCCACCCGGCGCGCCTCGGGCGGGGTGTGCAGATCGCTGGCCGCATCGGCCAGGAGTTCGCCATCAATGCTGATCCGGCCGCTGGACAGGCGCTCCAGCCCGGCAATGCTGCGCAGCAGCGAGGTCTTGCCGCAGCCCGAGGGACCGATCAGCACCCCGATCTGGCCGCGGGCCAAGCCGAAGGAAACACCGTCCACCGCCCGACGGCCCGTGGCCGCGCCCGGGTAGTACAGGCCGACCTGCTCAAGTGCAAGAAACATGGGGGCCTATGATACCGGGCTTGCCGAGGCGGCCGAATGCGCCTCGTTCTCATTTGATTTGATATTTCTCAAGCCGCCCCGCCGGGCGGCAGCCCGCATGCTGCGCCTCGTCACCCTGTTCTGTCTGCTGCTGACCGTGCCCGTGCTGGGCATTCTGGGCTCCTGGCTGGCCCTGGACGCCCAGGCCCTGGACATCCTGAACCACCAGCTGCAGACCGTGCTGCCCGAGTACGCTTGGTCTTCGCTGCTGCTGTCGGTGAGCGTGGCCCTGGGCGTGGCCCTGGTGGGTGGGGCCACGGCCGCGGCGGTGAGCCTGTTTGACTTCCCGGGCCGGCGCTTCTTCGAGTGGGGCCTGCTGCTGCCCATGGCCATGCCGGCCTATGTGGCGGCCTATGCCTATACCGATGCCCTGCAGTTCAGCGGTCCGCTGCAAACCTGGCTGCGGGCGATCAGTGGCGCCCAGGGGGCGCTGTGGCCCGATGTGCGCAGCCTGCCCGGCGCCATCGTGCTCTTCGTGCTCTGCCTGTACCCCTATGTCTATCTGCTGGCCCGCACCGCGCTCACCGAGCGCGGCGTCGCCCTGATGGAGGCCGCACGCATGCTGGGCGCGGGCACGCTGCGCCGGGTGCGCGAAGTGGCCCTGCCGCTGGCGCGGCCGGCCCTGGCCGCCGGCATCGCCCTGGCCCTGATGGAGACCCTGGCCGACTACGGCGTGGGTGCCTATTTCGGGCTCACCACCCTGACCACCGGCATCTACAAGGCCTGGCTGGTCATGAACGACAAGATCGCGGCGGCCCAGCTGGCCTCGGTGCTCTTGCTGGCGGTGGCGTTCTTGCTGTGGCTGGAGCGGCGGGCCCAGGCGCGGCTGCGCTTTGCCAGCAGCCGCAGCGGCGCCCTGAATGCGGCCGAGGCACGCCCCCTGCGTCTGCAGGGCTGGCCGGCCCTGGGCGCCTGGCTGCTGTGCGCGCTGCCCATCCTGCTGGGCTTTGTGCTGCCGGTGCTGGTGCTGCTGCGCCTGATGTGGCAGGAGGCGCAGTACAACGAGCTGGGTCTGCCGCTGGAGCGCTTTGTGCAGTGGAGCCTGGTGAGCCTCAAGCTGGCCGGGCTGGCGGCGGTGCTCACGGTGGCTCTGGCCCTGGTGCTGGCCTGGCTGGCGCGGGTGCGCGGCGCCGGGCGCGACCCGCTGCTGCAGGCCTCCTCGCGCATCGTGTCTCTGGGCTATGCCGTGCCGGGCGCGGTGATCGCCATCGGCATCCTGCTGCCCCTGGGCTGGATGCAGCAGCACTGGCCGGCTCTGGGCTTGCCGGCGCTCATGACCGGCACCGCCCTGGGGCTGCTCTATGCCTATATGGTGCGCTTCTCGGGCGTGGCCCTGCAGTCCCTGGAGGCCGGCTACGCCCGCATCTCGCCCACCATGGACGAGACCGCCCGCATGCTGGGCGCCTCGCGCCGCCGCCTGTTCCTGGAGGTGCATGCGCCGCTGCTGGCGCGCTCGGCCCTGGCCGCGGCCCTGCTGGTCTTTGTGGACGTGATGAAGGAGCTGCCCGCCACCCTGGTGCTGCGCCCCTTCAACAGCGACACCCTGGCCGTGGTGGCCTACCAGCTGGCCCGCGACGAGCGCCTGGGCGAGGCCGCCTTGCCCTCCCTGGCCATCGTGCTGGTGGGGCTGATCCCGGTGATCCTGCTCTCGCGGGCGATGCGGCGGGGTTGAGGCTTTCGCAACGCCCGGCAGCGTGGCTGTGTTGCTGGTCCCTCCGACAGGAATCGAACCTGTATTTGCCGCTTAGGAGGCGGCCGTTCTATCCATTGAACTACGGAGAGGACTGGCCTCGGTGAGCCGAGGCGGCGCGGATTGTCGCATGAGTGGGAGAGCGTTCTGCGCTGGGCCTGCGTGGGCACGCGCAGCGCCTAGGGGGCTCATCAATTCCACTTCCATTGCCAGATGAGGTCCAGGGCGTTCTCTTCGCCGGCCTGGGCGCGCAGGGTGAAGCGCTGGGCCAGGCGGTAGATCAGCTGCCAGCTGCCGGCGGTGGCGTTGAGGCTGCGCTCGTAGCCCAGATACCAGCGACGCGAGAGCTGCTTGCCCAGGCGCACCACGGTGCCGCGGGCATCGCTGTCTTCCTGGCCCAGGGAGAACTCGTCCAGGCCCAGATTGCGGATGAGCTTGCCCGAAATGCTCTCGCCCTCGCCGCTGATCAGGGCCAGGGCGGCGCGCTGCAGCAGGGCGGTGTCGGTGCGGCCCAGATTCTCGGGGGCGCGTCCCAGCAGCAGCCAGGACAGCTTTTCGGTATCGCTCTTGTCGGGATCGGAGAAGAGCTTGATGCGCGGGTCCATGGCCGTGCCAGTCACCGTGACGCCCACGCGCAGCTCGGTGTTGGGCCGCACGGCCAGCACATCGATGCGCGGGTTGTTGACCACCCCGGCAAAGCTCACCTCGCCCTTCTCGATCTCCAGCTTCTGGCCGTAGGCGTCGTAGGTGCCGCCGAAGGTGCGCAGCGTGCCATGCAGCTGCGGCCCCTGGCCCTGGTGCAGCAGCCGCAGCTCGCCGCGCAGCCGGGTGTCCACGCCATGGCCGCGCAGGCGCAGCTGGCGCCCCAGGTCCAGGGCCAGCTGCACATCGATCTTGGGCGGCGCGGCGCTGCCGCTCTCGCGGCGTGGGCGCACGCTCTGCTCGGCCAGCGGATCGGCGCGGCGCAGCACCTGCACATCGGCATCCAGGCTGGGCGCATTGCCGCGCGAGATATCGATCAGGCCCTCGTCCACGCCCACCTGGCCCTTGAAGCTCAGGCTGCGCTCACCGGCTTGCAGGCGCGCCTGGCCGCTGGCGACCAGGCGGCGGTCCACCCGGCTGAGCAGGGCGAACTTGTCGGCCTGCAGATTGATGTCCAGCTGCGGCTTGTCGCCCAGATCGGCCCGGCCCTGGGCGCTGAGCGTGCCCTCGCCGCCGCGCATGCTGAAGCGCTGCAAGGTGGCGCTGGGGCCTTCGAGGGCCAGGTCCAGCTCGCCGTCCCGGGCGTCCACGCCCAGCAGGGGGTTGCGCAGCTGCAGGCCGGCCGCACGGGCGCTGCCCAGTACCTCGGGCGCGCCCACCCGTCCGGCCAGGCGCAGGGCGGCGTTGAAGGTGCCGCCCAGGCGCCAGCCCGCCGGCACCCAGGCGCCCCAGGTGCCCAGGTTGGCCACGTCCAGCTGCAGCACACCCTCCAGCGGGTCCTGTGGCCCCGGCCCCAGGGCTCGCGGCGAGGTGCGGCTGCTCAGGGCGCCGGCGAGCACGCCCAGATTGCTGCCCGCCAGGCCCTGGGCCAGATGCCAGACCCCGTCGCGGGCCTGCAGGCTGAGGTGCAGATCGCTCAGGCCCAGCGCCTGGGTGATGCGGCCCTCGGTCACGCTGAGATCACCGCCCGCGCGCGTCAGGGCGATGTCTACCTCGACCTGCGGGGCGCTGCGCACGCGCGCCCGGCCGCCCACCACCAGCTCCCCGCCCCAGCCAAAGTCGGGCTGCCAGCGCGCCAGCAGCGGCGCGACCTTGAGAGGCTCCAGCACCAGATCCAGGGCCAGCCGGGGGTGGACGTCGCCGGGACGGGGGGCCTGCCAGCGCAGCTCGCTCCAGCTGAGCTGTGCGCCCGCAAGCTCCAGACGCCCGGGTTTGGCCTCGGCGGCCAGGGGGCGTCCGTCCGACGCTATGCTCAGGGCCAGGCCCAGTTCGCGCAGGCGCAGCCAGTCGGGCTGATCCGTGCGTTGCGACAGGGCTTGCAGCCGCAGCTGCTCCAGCTGGCCCTGCCAGGCCAGCGGCTGGCGGCTGCGGACCAGAGCCTGCCAGGGCGAGTCGCCAAACTGCCCGTTCAGCTGGCCGTTCAGCTGCGCGGCCAGGGTGTCGCCGTCGGCCAGGCTTTGAGCCCAGCCCGGGGTGGCGATCTGACCCTGGGCCTGCCATTGCAGGCGGTGTCGGGCCCAACTGCCCTGCAGGTCCAGGCGGGCGCTGGAGAGCTGGGTTGGCCCCAGACTGAGCTGGCCGAGCTGACCCTCGGCGCGCAGGGGCGCGTCGGCCCGGCTGTCGGCATTCCAGCTCAGCTGGCCCGTCCCCAGTGTCAGGTTCTGTCCGGCCAGGGCCGGCAGACCGAGCAGCTTGAGGGCCTGGACATCCACGCGGCCGCTGCTTTGCAAGGCGCCACCGCCCTGCTGAGCCAGTTCCACCAGCGCCCGCGCACTGCCGCCCAGCTGGGGCCGCCCCCCCGCCAGCACCAGCAGCGGCGTCAGGGTGGCCAGGCGCGGGGCATCCAGGTCCAGCCGGCCCAGGGGCATGGATCCGCCCAGACCTTGGGCCTGGAGCTGCAGGCGGTTTTCGCCTGCCCGCAGCTCCGCACGCAGGCCGGGCTGGGATGTGGCCAGCGCTTCATATCGCAGCCCCCCCTCCAAGGCCAGGCCGGCCACGGTGCTGGGGGCAAGCTTGAGTTCGAGCTGACCCTGGGGCCAGTTGACGTGCCCCTGGCCTTGCAGCTGGGCGTTGAGGCTGGCCTCCAGGCTGTGTGTGCCCTGCGCCCAGGCGGAGCGCGGTGGGCCGCTCCAGAGCAGACGCGGGTCGAAGCTGTGGGCGGCGGCCTGCAGGCTGGCGCTCCAGCGCCCGTCCCGGCCGGGTGTGTAGCGGCCCTGCAGCAAGAGCTCCGAGCTTCCGGACTGCAGGCGCAGCTGGTCCAGCTCCAGCACCTGCTGGGCATGGCGGGCCTACCCCTGCGGCTGAGCTCGCGCCTGAACGGTCAGTTCATGCCGGAGGCCGCGGCCCCACGCCCCTTGCAGCTGGAGCTGCAGGCCCGCCATGCCCAGCAGGTGCTGGAGCTGGACCAGCTGCGCCTGCAGTCCGGAAGCTCGGAGCTCTTGCTGCAGGGCCGCTAC